>NZ_JBEYZU010000012.1:0-180664 GCF_040646235.1 Streptomyces sp. NPDC046261
GCCGGAGCCGCGGACGGCACCGGATTCTCCGAAGGCGTCGGCATGCTCCTCGTCGAAAGACTCTCCGACGCCGAGCGCAACGGCCACCGCGTCCTGGCCGTCGTCCGGGGCTCCGCGGTCAACCAGGACGGCGCGTCCAACGGCCTTACCGCCCCCAACGGTCCGTCGCAGCAGCGCGTCATCCGACAGGCGCTGGCGAGCGCGGGTCTGTCGGCAGCCGATGTCGACGCCGTGGAGGCGCACGGTACGGGTACGACTCTGGGCGACCCCATCGAGGCCCAGGCACTCCTCGCCACCTACGGCCAGGACCGGGAACAACCCCTGCTGCTCGGCTCCATCAAGTCCAACATCGGCCACACCCAGGCCGCCGCCGGCGTCGCCGGCGTCATCAAGATGGTGCTGGCGATGCGGCACGGCGTGCTGCCCCAGACCCTCCACGTCGACGAACCCACCCCGCACGTCGACTGGACCGCAGGCGCGGTCGAGCTGCTGACGAAGCAGGTGGAGTGGCCGGAGACGGAGGGTCCGCGGCGTGCCGGTGTCTCCTCGTTCGGCGTGAGCGGCACCAACGCCCACGTCGTTCTGGAGCAGCCGTCGGTTGTGGCGGAGCCCGAGGTGGGCCGGGTTGGGCTGCCGGTCGTTCCCTGGGTGCTGTCCGCTGCCGGCGAGAACAGCCTGCGGGCGCAGGCCGACCGCCTCAAGTCCTTCGTGGCGGACAATCCGGAGCTGGATCCCGTGGACGTCGGCTGGTCGCTGGCCTCGACGCGGGCGACGCTGTCGCACCGCGCGGTGGTCGTCGGCACGGACCGGGACGAACTGCTGCGCGGCCTGGACATGGTCGAGAGCGGCGCCGCCGCCGAATCCGGTCGCAAGACCGTGTTCGTCTTCCCCGGTCAGGGTTCGCAGTGGACCGGCATGGCGCTGGAGCTCATCGAGACCTCGCCGGTGTTCGCCGAGCGGATGCGGGAGTGCGCGGCCGCACTCAGCACGTTCGTCGACTGGTCGCTGTTCGACGTCCTCGCCGACGAAGAGGCACTGCGCCGCGTGGATGTGGTGCAGCCCGTGCTGTGGGCCGTCATGGTCTCGCTCGCCGAGCTGTGGCGCTCGTACGGCGTCACGCCGGCAGCGGTCGTGGGCCACTCCCAGGGCGAGATCGCCGCAGCCTGCGTCGCGGGCGGTCTCTCGCTGGAGGACGGCGCCCGGATTGTCGCTCTGCGGAGTAACGCGCTGTTGGCGTTGTCGGGTCAGGGCGGCATGGTCTCCGTACCCCTCCCGGCCGATCAGCTGCGCGGCCGTGACGGCCTGTCCATCGCGGCCGTCAACGGCCCCGCCTCGACCGTCGTATCGGGCGACAACGACGTGCTGGACGCGCTGCTGGCGCAGTTCCCGCAGGCCAAGCGCATCCCCGTCGACTACGCCTCCCACTCCGACCACGTCGAGCGCATCGAAGACGAACTGGCACAGGCACTCGCGCCCGTCTCACCCCGCTCAGGCAGCATCCCCTTCTACTCGACCGTCACCGGCGAACTCACCGACACAGCGGAGCTCAACGCGGCCTACTGGTACCGCAACCTCCGCCACACCGTCGAATTCCAGAGCACCATCGGCAATCTCCTCACCCTCGGCCACACCGTCTTCGTCGAGACCAGCCCGCACCCCGTCCTGACCATCGGTGTGCAAGACACCGCCGACGCCAAGGAAATCAGCGCTGTGGCCGTCGGCTCCCTGCGCCGCGACCAGGGCGGGCTCGACCGCTTCTTCGCGTCGCTCGGAGACGTCCATGCCCGGGGTGTCGAGGTGGACTGGCAGCAGGTGTTCGCCGGGACCGGTGCACGCCACGTCGAGCTGCCGACCTACGCCTTCCAGCACGAGCGCTACTGGCTGGAGCCGGCGCGGCCCGTGGCGGAGGCGGCCGGGCTGGGGCTCGGTGGTGTGGAGCACCCGCTCCTGGGCGCGGTGCTCGCCCTGCCCGATTCCGACGGCAGTGTGCTGACCGGCCTGCTCTCGCTGGACGGGCAGCCCTGGCTGGCGGACCACGCGGTGCTCGGCACGGTGGTCTTCCCCGGTGCGGGATTCGTCGAGCTCGCTCTGCAGGCGGGCAGGCAGTTCGGCCTGACCGTGGTGGAGGGACTGGAGCAGCACGCTCCGCTCGTGGTCCCGGATCGGGACGGCGTCCGGATCCAGGTCGCGGTCGGTGCGGCGGACGGGCGGCGGCGCCGCTCGGTGACGGTCCATTCCTGCCGCGCCGGGGAGTGGCTGTTGCACGCCTCCGGCACTCTGGCGGCCGCCGAGGGCGAGCCGGTGGCCGGGCGCCTGGCGGTCTGGCCGCCTGAGGGCGCACGACGGCTCGACGTCTCGGAGACGTACGGGGCGTTGGCGGAGCGCGGCCTGGGCTACGGCCCTGTCTTCCAGGGGCTGCGGGGGGCCTGGGTGCGCGGCGAGGAGGTGTTCGCCGAGGTGGCGCTGGCGCCGGAGGCGCACGGTGACGCGGCGTTGTGCGGCGCGCATCCCGCCCTGCTCGACGCCGCCCTGCACGCGGTGGGCCTCGGCCGGTTCGTGTCCGACGCGGGGCGGGGGCATCAGCCGCTGTCGTGGAGCGGTGTGTCGCTGCGCGCGGTGGGCGCGTCGGCCGCAAGGGTCGCGCTGTCGCCCGCCGGTACGGACGCCGTGTCGGTCGAGGTGGCCGATGTGACGGGCGCGCCGGTGCTGTCGGTGGCGTCGCTGTCGCTGCGTGCGCTGTCGGACGAGCGGATCGAGGACACCCGTGGGGTGGCGCGGGAGGCGCTGTTCCGCGTGGACTGGAGCGAGGTCTCCGTGTCGGACGACACGGACGTGACGGTCGCCGAGCTCGGCGATGTCGGTCCGGAGGACGCGTCGGTGCCCGAGGTCGTGGTGCTGCCGTGCGCGTCGGAGGGCGAGCCGGTCGCCGTGGTGGTGTGCCGGGTGCTGGATGCGGTGCGGCGGTGGCTGTCGGACGAGCGCTGTGCCGGGTCGCGCCTGGTCGTGCTCACCCGTGGCGCGGTGTCGGCCGCTGCGGGCGAGGATGTGACGGACCTGGGCGCTGCCGCTGTATGGGGTCTGCTGCGCAGTGCGCAGAACGAGCATCCCGACCGGTTCGCGCTCGTCGATCACGACGGGCACCCGGGCTCCATGGCGGCGCTGCCCGCCGCGCTGGCTGCCGCGGGCCACGCTCAGCTCGCGCTGCGGCAGGGCCGTGCACTGGCGCCGCGGTTGGCCGGCGTCGGCAGTCAGTCGGCAGTCGTTCCCCAGCCGCTGCGTGAGCGGGACACGGTGCTGATCACCGGTGGCACGGGGGCGCTGGGCGGTCTGGTGGCCCGGCATCTGGTCGAGCGGCACGGTGTGCGGGACGTGGTGCTGGCCGGCCGGCGCGGCGAGGCCGCTCCTGGTGCCGGTGAGGTGTCGGAGCGGTTGCGTGAACTGGGTGCCGCCGTCCGGGTGGTGGCCTGTGACGTGGCTGATCGTGAGGCGCTGGCGGGGCTGCTGGAGAGCCTGCCGGAGCTGCGGATGGTCGTGCACACCGCGGGTGTGCTCGATGACGCGGTGATCGAGTCGCTGAGCCCGGAGCAGGTGCGGGAGGTGCTGCGGCCGAAGGTGGATGGCGCGTGGCATCTGCATGAGCTGACGCGGGACCGTGAGCTGGCCGAGTTCGTGGTGTTCTCGTCGTCCGCGGGTGTGCTGGGCAGTCCGGGGCAGGGGGCCTTCGCCGCGGCGAACAGCTATCTGGACGCGCTGGTGGCCCACCGCAGGGCCTCGGGGCTGCCCGGTGTGTCGGTGGCGTGGGGCCTGTGGGCCGAGCGCAGCGGCATGACCGCTCATCTCTCGGAGCAGGACCTGGGCAGGATGGCGAGGTCCGGTTCGACGGCTCTGGCCACGGAGCAGGGGCTCCGGCTCCTCGACCTGGCGCGGGCGGCCACGGACGCGGTGGTTCTTGCCACGCCGCTGGATATCTCTGCTTTGCAGGAGCAGGCGGACGCGGGTGCGCTTCCGGCGCTCTTCCGCGGTCTGGTCCGTACTCCGCTGCGCCGTGCGAGCGGTGGCGGGGCGGACGGCGAGTCGTCGCTGCGGTCGCGGCTGGCGGGCATGCCGGTCGCCGAGCAGGAGCAGTTCGTACTGGACCTGGTGCGTGCGCAGGTCGCGACGGTTCTCGGGCACGGTTCGCCGGCGGCGGTCGACGTGGGGCGCACGTTCGGGGAGATCGGCTTCGATTCGCTGATCGCCGTCGAGCTGCGTAACAGGCTGGGTGCCGCGACCGGTGTGCGGCTGCCGGCCACGACGATCTTCGACTATCCGACGCCGCTGGTCCTGGCCGGCCATCTCCGCACGGAGCTGGCCGGCGGGGCGGCCGTGCCGGAACGGCTCGACGCCGCTCCAGCCGCGGCGGGGGTGGACGACGACCCGATCGTCATCGTGGGCATGAGCTGCCGCTACCCGGGCGGGGTGACGTCGCCGGAAGAGCTGTGGGAGCTGCTCGGCGCGGGCCGGGACGCGGTGTCCGCCCTGCCGTCGGACCGCGGCTGGGACCTGGACGGCCTGTTCAGCGACGATGCCGACGCGTCCGGCACGTCGTATGTGCGGGAGGGTGGTTTCGTCTACGACGCGGACGAGTTCGACGCCGACTTCTTCGGGATCTCCCCCCGTGAGGCGCTGGCGATGGATCCCCAGCAGCGTCTGTTGCTGGAGGCGGCCTGGGAGGCGTTCGAGCGGGCGGGTATCCCGGCCGCGTCGCTGAAGGGGAGCCGGACGGGTGTCTTCGTCGGCGGTGCTTCGCTGGGCTACGGCATGGGTGCTGACCAGGCGGCGGCGGAGGGCTCGGAGGGGTACTTCCTGACGGGCGGTGCGGGCAGCGTGCTCTCCGGCCGGCTGTCGTACAGCTTCGGGCTCGAGGGGCCGGCGGTGACGGTGGACACGGCGTGTTCGTCGTCGCTGGTCGCGCTGCACCTGGCGGTGCAGGCGCTGCGGTCGGGCGAGTGCTCGCTGGCTCTGGCCGGTGGCGTGACGGTGATGGCCACGCCCGGCATCTTCGTCGAGTTCTCCCGTCAGCGTGGGCTTGCCACGGACGGCCGGTGCAAGGCGTTCGCCGACGCGGCGGACGGCACCGGGTGGAGTGAGGGCGTCGGCATGCTGCTCGTGGAGCGGCTGTCGGACGCCGAGCGCAACGGCCACCAGGTGCTGGCGGTCGTACGGGGCTCCGCCGTCAATCAGGACGGTGCCTCGAACGGTCTGACCGCGCCGAACGGTCCGTCCCAGCAGCGGGTGATCCGGGCCGCCCTGGCGGACGCGGGTCTGTCGGCGTCGGACGTGGACGCGGTCGAGGCGCACGGTACGGGCACGAAGCTGGGTGACCCGATCGAGGCGCAGGCGATTCTGGCGACGTACGGCCGGGACCGGGAACACCCTCTGTTGCTGGGTTCGGTCAAGTCCAACCTCGGGCACACCCAGGCCGCGGCGGGTGTGGCCGGTGTGATCAAGATGGTGATGGCGATGCGGCACGGTGTGCTGCCGCGGACGCTGCACGTGGACAAGCCGTCGTCGTTCGTGGACTGGTCGGCCGGTGCGGTGGAACTGCTGACCGAGCAGACCGTGTGGCCGGAGGTGGTGCGTGCCCGGCGGGCCGGTGTCTCGTCGTTCGGCGTGAGCGGCACCAACGCGCACGTGATCCTCGAACAGCCGGCCCTCCCGGCGGAGTCCGGGTCCGCGGCGGAGCCGGAGCCGGCCGAACCGGCCGTGGTGCCGTGGGTGCTCTCCGGACAGGGCGAGCGCGGTCTGCGCGCCCAGGCCGAGCGGCTGCGTTCCTTCCTGTCAGGGGAAGAGGGTGCCGAGCTGCGGCCGTCCGACGTCGGCTGGTCGCTCGCGGCCACGCGGTCGGTGCTCTCGCACCGTGCGGCCGTGGTCGGCTCCGGCCGCGACGAGCTGCTGCGCGGGCTGGCGGCGCTGGCCGCCGGTGAGCCCGCGCCGGGTGTGGTCGTGGACTCCTCGGCACCCGGCCGGCTGGCGGTGCTGTTCACGGGGCAGGGGTCCCAGCGGGTGGGGATGGGGCGTGAGTTGTACGCCGCGTACCCGGTGTTCGCCCGGGCGTGGGACGAGGTCTGTGCCGCGCTGGACCCGTATCTCGCACGTCCGCTCACCGAGGTGGTGGCCGACGGCACGGACAGCCTGCACGAAACGTCCTTCACCCAGGCGGCGTTGTTCGCGCTGGAGGTGTCGCTGTTCCGGCTGGTGTCCTCGTGGGGCGTCGAGCCCGACTATCTGCTGGGGCACTCGATCGGCGAGCTCACCGCCGCGTACGTGGCCGGTGTGTGGTCGCTGCCGGACGCGGCGAAGGTGGTCGCGGCGCGTGGCCGGCTGATGCAGGCGCTGCCGGCCGGCGGGGCGATGGTGGCGGTGGGCGCGTCCGAGGAGGACGTGGTGCCGCTGCTGACCGAGCGGGTGGCGATCGCCGCCGTGAACGGTCCGCAGTCGGTGGTGGTGTCCGGTGACGAGGACGCGGTGCGGTCCGTCGTCGACGCGATGACGCTGCGCGGGGTGAAGACGCGCAGGCTGCGGGTCAGCCACGCGTTCCACTCGCCGCGGATGGACGACATGCTGGCCGAGTTCGCCGAGACCCTGCGTAGCGTCGTCTTCCGTGCGCCGCGGATCCCGGTGGTGTCGAACGTGACCGGCACGGTGGCGGGCCAGGAGCTGTGCGAGCCCGAGTACTGGGTGCGCCACGTGCGCGAGAGCGTGCGCTTCTCGGACGGGCTGGCGCGGCTGCGGGAGCTCGGCGCGGCGACGTTCCTGGAGCTCGGGCCGGACGGGACGCTGACCGCGCTGGCGCAGGCGGGCGCCCCCGGCCCCGACACCGCTTTCGTGCCCGCTCTGCGGGCCGACCGGTCCGAGACGGTCACGGTCACCACGGCGGTCGGCCTGCTGCATGTGCGTGGCGTGCTGCTGGACTGGCCGGCCCTGCTCCCCGGCGCCCGGCGGGTGGAGTTGCCGACCTACGCCTTCCAGCGGACCCGCTTCTGGCTGGAGCCGTCGCGTACGGCGGGTGAGGCGGCCGACTTCGGCCTGGGCGCGCTGGACCATCCGCTGGTCTCCGCGATGGTGCCGCTGCCCGGTTCCGACGGCGGGCTCCTCACCGGAGTCGTCGCCGCGGACACGGGCTCCTGGCCGGCCGGGCGGGCGGATTCCGGGGCGGCCCTGTTCCCGGCGACCGGTTTCGTGGAGCTGGTGCTCCAGGCCGGGCTCCAGTTCGGCTGCCATGGGGTGGAGGAGTTCACCGCGCTGGAGCCGCTGGTCCTGCCCGCCAGGGGTGGCGTCCAGGTGCAGGTCTCGGTGGGTGGTGCGGATGCGGCGGGCCGCCGTGAGGTGACGGTGTTCTGCCGTCGCGAGGCGGGCCGTCACGGCCGTGACCGGCTCGACCGGAACTGGGTGCGGCATGCCACGGCCGTCCTGTGCGCGGGCGCTCCCCAGGAACCGGAGGCCGCGCAGGCGTGGCCGCCGGCCGGCGCGTGGCCGCTGGAGGATGCCGGGGTCCCGGCATGGCGCCGCGGTGACGAGGTCTTCCTCGACATCGCGCTGTCGGCGGCGGTGCCGGGGGCGGCGGGCGCGGATGCCGGGCGCTGGGCCGTTCATCCGGCGCTGCTGGACGCGGCGTTGACCGGGGAGGTGCTGGCGGGGTTCGTCGGCGACGCGCGGGCGACGTATGTGCCGTCCGCCTGGGCGGGGGTCGGCCTGCACGCGGTCGGCGCGTCCAGGCTGCGTATCGTCCTGTCCCCCGCCGGTCCCGACGCGGTCTCGCTGCGGGCGGTGGACGGCACGGGCGCGCCGGTGCTGTCGGTGGCCTCGCTGGAGCTGCGGGCGGTGCCGGAGGAGCTGCTGAACCGGGTGACCGTGACGGCGTCCGACGATGCCGGTGCGCAGCCGGCGGCCTCAGACGCCGCGGTCGCCGGCTCGCCGGGCGGTGCCGGGAGCGGTACGGCACAGCCGGAGCGGATTCGCCGGGCCGCCGAACCGGAGGCGCAGGACGCCGCCGTGTCCCTGGTCCAGCGGCTGGCGGGCTGTTCGGAGGAGGAACAGGAGGAGATCCTGCTGGAGCTGGTCCGTGATCAGATCGCGATCGTCCTGGGCCACGCCGACGGCACGCTCGTCGCCCCGGACCGCGGGCTCCTGGACATGGGCTTCGACTCGGTGGCGGCGGTGCGGCTGCGCAACCAGCTGGCTCGGGAGACCCAGCTCAGCCTGCCGGCCAGCCTGGTCTTCGAGCACCCCACGGCGCTGGCTCTCGCCCGTCATCTGCGGGAGGAGATGCTTCCCGACGACGCCGCGGCGGCCATCCTCGTGCTCGAGGAGCTGAACAAGCTCGACGATTCGATCCTCGGGCTCGACCCGGCGAGCGCGGCGCGCGTACGGATCGCCGGTCTGCTCCAGGGGCTGTCCGCCAAGTGGCTGTGACGGTGGGGTAGTCCACCGCCCGGCACCGGGGACGAGAACGGGGCGCCCTCCTCATCTTCGACGAGGAGGGCGCCCTGCTCCTTTAGCGGTGCGGCGGTGAGGAACCCGCGGGCGCGGGGCGATGTCCGAGCCCGCTGATAGCGTGCGCCTCCGGTCGGAAAGATCACGGGAGAGGACCGCAGCCTTGCATGAAGTGACGCGTCACGAGGTCGGTGGAGAGCACATAGCCCAGGCGCTCGACGACATCAGCGGGCGGACCCGGCGGCGGTGGCACTGGATGCGCTACGACGACCCGTCCCCGGAGAAGATGCGGGAGATGCGTGACGAGCTCCTCGACCACGTCGCCGCCCGCACCGTGGAGGGTCTCGCCCTCGACGAGTCGGCGCGTACGGTGCTGCGGACCGCGGCGGAGTGCTCCCTGGGGGCGCTGGACGTCGGTTGCTTCCCCGACGGCGACCAGGAGGTCGTCTTCTCGCTCATCGGCGAGACGCTCAGCAGCGAGGACATCGCTTTCGGTGACGTCGTCAAGGACGCCCCCACGGCCAGGACGTGGGGCGAGGCGTTCGCGGTGTGCGTGGTCAGCGGCCTGGTGTGGGAATGGCGGCGGGCGATCGGTCTGGTCCTGCGGGGCACTCACGCGCCCGCGATCCGCGACGGGGTGCCGTACTCGAAGCTGGATTCGACGTCGGATCCGGCGGACCTCGCCGCGATGGACGCGCTGTGCCGCTACCTGACCCAGGCGGACGGGCATCTGCCCCGTGACTGGCCCACCGTGCCCCTGCGCAAGCCGGACGCCGACGAGCGCGCCGACGCCGCCCGGCGACTGGACGCGGCCGGCCCCATGACACCGGACCAGCGCCTGCTTCGCGTACTGCTCGACGACGACCGGCCCGCCTTCGAGCAGGCTCTCGTGGCCCGGCTCGTCGAACACCGGGCGAGCGTGGGCCCCGATCCCGCCCCCAGGACCCTGTTGCCGCTCGGCGCCCTCGCCCTGGCCGCCCTCGCGGTCCAGGTGCACGGGTGGGAGCTGGGCGTCCGGTCCGGCTATCTGCCGCACGACGTGCTGGGTTCCCCGGAGGCGCTGCGCCGGGCGGCGGACGCCGGCGGGAATGACCTGGGCGGTTGGACCGCCACGTAGGTCCGGCACGGTGACGCTCGCCGCGGGTGTCCGTCATTCGGGGCGCGTCAGCGGGGCAACCTCCTTATCTCCGACAAAAGGTGCGAAACTCTCCGCGAGGATCGTGTGCTGTTCGGACGGGAAGGTGATCGTCGTTGCTCCATGACGGTGCGAGCGGCGGAGAGCCCGGTCTAGCAGGTGCGGCGAGGCGGCGCCGGGGCGCCGGGAAGCGCGTGCTCCGCGAGCAGCCGGTGCTGGGCCGGCGTCAGCAGGTACGGCCTGGAGCGCCGGACGTCCCAGAAGACGGAGGTCACGCGCGCCGAGGCGTACGTCCGCACGGCGTCGGTGACCTCGGCGAGCAGTTCCGTCACGGCGGGGCGGACGCGCAGGACCTGCAGGCTCACCTCCACCGGCTCGGAGCGCCAGCGCAGCGGGTGCAGGAAATCGATGTGCTGACGGGTGGTCAAGAGGGCGTAGTCGCTCCACCGGCGGCCGCTGGGGGCTGCCGACAGGTCGGCGAGGCGGAGGCAGAACGCGGCTCGGGCTTCGTCGACGCAGGAGGCCAGCGCCGCGTCCCCCACCATTCCGCAGGCGTTGACATCGGACCACCGCACGGTGCAGCTGTACCGAAAGGCACCCACCGCCGTCTCACCTCGCCGTTCTCCGGGCCGGGCCGGCCCGCCGCCGTTCACGTTCCTGGTCGGAGCAGTACCCCGCCGTCCGCTTCGGGTCCGCCGGACACGCGGTCGGGCCTGCTCGTTCCCTCGAACGGCGGCCGGCGACGGGAGCGTCATGGCTGAGCCGTTCGTGGGCCGGGCCGGCCGGGTGGCCCGCGACCTCTCCCTGCTGTTCGGTGTCGATGTCGGCGGAGCCGCGTTCCGCGCCGATCCTTACCGCTTCTACGCCCGGGCCCTGGAGGCGGGGCCGGTGCACCGGTTGCCCGGCGGGACCGTGACGGTACTGGGCCACCGGGCCGCCACGCGGGTGCTGCGGGACCCCCGGTTCGGACACGGCGCCACGGCGCTGCACGAGAAGACCCTGGTGGGGTTGCCGGCCCGCTCCTTCATGCAGCTCGACGCGCCGGGGCACACCCGGCTGCGCCGCCGGGTCGCCCCGCGGTTCAGCGTCCACCGGGTCGCCGCTCTCGAGGCGCCGCTACGACGCCACGTTGGCGACTTGGTCGACGGCTGCGCCGGGCGGGACACCGACTTCGTCGCGGGCTTCGCCGAGCCCTTGGCGATGACGGTGATCAGCGAGGTGCTCGGGGTGCCGCCGCGGGACCGCGAACGCTTCCGCGACGACGCCCGGCTGGTGGTGCGCGGCCTGGACGAGGCGGCGCACAAGGTGCCCGACCCCGCCATCGCCCGCGCCCGCTACCGCTTCGTCCGTTACTTCCAGAAGCTGGCTCTGCTGCGCCGCCGGGAGCCCGGGGACGATCTGGTGTCCCTGCTGGCCGGGGAGGGCGGGGCGGCCACCGGAGAGCTGGTGACCACGTGTGGCCTGCTGCTGAGTGCCGGTTACGAGACCATCGTCGATCTGCTCGGCAGCACGGTGTGGGAACTGGCCCGCGCGCCGGAGCCATCCGGTTGGCGGCTCGCGGAACATCCGGACGCCGTCGAGGCAGTGGTCGAGGAGGCCCTGCGGATGTATCCGCCCGTCCAGTGCACCCTGCGCGGCACTCTGGCGGACGTGGAGATCGCCGGACTGGCGGTGCCGGCGGGCACCGTGGTGTGCGTCGTCCTCGCCGCGGCCAACCGTGACCCGGCCGTCCACGCGGATCCGCACGCGTTCCGCCCCGAACGCCACCTGCGGCCGACGATGGCCCGGGGCCTGTCGCCCTCTCCCCCGCATCTGGCCTTCGGTGGCGGCCCGCACTTCTGCCTGGGTGCCGCCCTGGCCCGCCTCGAAGCGCGGACCGCGCTCACCGCACTGGCCCCCTGCCGCCCCGAGCTGACCGGCGACTCCTGGGCGTACAAGGAGAACCTCATGGTCAGGGGGCTCGACACGCTGCCCGTGCGCTGGCGGTCCCCGGCCCGCACCGGACCGGTCTGAGGATCCCGGACTGACTCCCCTCTCACCCCCGACCCGCGACCATTCGGAGTGAAAACATGGCACAGTCCCTTCTCGATTACCTCGCGGACGAACTGGTCACCGTCTTCAACGTCGACCGCGAAGCCGTCACACCGCACACCACGCTGGAAGACCTCGGCCTGGACTCCCTCGCCCTGCTCGAACTCACCGTCCGCTTCGAGGACCGTACGGGCGTCGAGCTGCCGGAGACCGAGGACGCCGGGCTGGGCACCCGCTCCACGCTCACCGAGATCTGCGTGGCCCTGGAGAAGGCCCTGCCGGACGGCCGGTTCGACGCCTTGGTCCTGCGCGAGGAAGCACAGTGACCACCCGCCGGGCGGCCGCCCGGCCCGTGGCGGTCACGGGGCTGGGGCTGATCACACCGGCCGGCATCGGCCGCCAGGCGACATGGAACGGCCTGTGCTCGGGGCGCTCGACCGCCCGCCCGGACCCGGTCCTCGAAGGGCTGCCGGTCGACTTCTCCTGCCGGGTGCCGGACTTCGACGCCGACGCGCACATCGGGCGCATCGGATGGCGTACCAACCGCTTCACCCACCTCGCGGTGGCGGCGGCGCGCATGGCGGTCGGCGACGCCGGGCTGGATCCCGCCGCCTGGGACAGTGCCCGTATCGGTGTGGTGATGGGCGTGGGCTCCGCCAGCATGGAGCTCTGGCGGGAGGAGTACGCCAAACTCGTCGACGGCCGGGCCCGGGCGGTCTCCCCCCTGGTCCTGCCGCGCTCCATCCCCAACATGGCGGCCGGCGAGATCGCGCTGGACCTGGGCGTCAAGGGCCCCAACCTGGTCGTCTCCACGGCCTGTGCCTCCGGTGCCACGGCGCTCGGCGTGGCCAAGGACATGCTGAACGCGGGGCGCTGCGACATCGTCCTGGCCGGGGGTGCGGAGTCGCCGCGGGCGGCGGTCATGACGGCCGTCTGCTTCGCGCAGATGTCGACGCTGTCCCGGCGTCGCGATGATCCAGCGGCCGCCTCGCGGCCCTTCGACGCGGACCGCGACGGCTTCGTGATGGGTGAGGGCGCGGCGGTCCTGGTGCTGGAGAGTCCCGAGCACGCGCGGGCGCGTGGCGCCCGGTTCGACGCCGTGCTCGCCGGGTTCGGCGCCTCGGCCGACGCCCACCACCCCACGGCACCGGACCCCGAAGGGGCGGGCGCGGTGCTGGCCGCCCGGGCCGCGCTCGCCGACGCCGCACTGGACGCCTCGGACATCTGCCACGTCAACGCGCACGGTTCCTCCACCCAGTCCAACGACCTCGCCGAGGCGCGAGCCCTGCACCGGCTCTTCGGCGACCCGCCGCCGGTCACCGCGAACAAGGGGGTCCTCGGTCACGCCATCGGCGGCGCGGGGGCGATCGAGGCCGCGTGCAGCGTCCTGTCCCTGGCGGAGCAGACCATTCCGCCCACGGCCAACCTGAGCCGGCTCGATCCGCGCATCGACCTCGACGTGGTGACCACCGCGCCCCGCAAGCACCGCATGGACGCGGTTTTGAGCAACTCCTTCGGCTTCGGCGGCCAGAACGCGTGCCTCGTCCTGGCCAGGGCGTGACTGCGGCGTGCACGGGCGCTCCTCGCCGTACGTCCCGGCGAGGAGCCACCCGTGGCCGGCCGCCCGAGCGTGCCTCAGGTCCGGGTGGGCCTCTCCCGCAGCTCCTCCAGTTCCTTGCTGTTGTAGAACTCCTCCACGGTGCAGACCCCCGACATCATGGCGAAATAGCGGTCCACCAGCGTCTGGTCGGTGGAGATGGCCCGCAGGAAGGACACCCGTTCCTTAGGGACCTTGAGTTCGGCCACGCTCAGGGTGCCGCGGTAGAACACCGTGAACGTCTCCTCCACATCCCGCGCGTAGCGGCGGCATGCCGCCGCGAGCGCCGTCGGGTCGTGCAGGTCCTTGCCGATGTGGTCGGTGAGCATCCGCACCTGGAGGAAGGCGTCGGTGATGCCCCGGGCGGCGATCGAGTCCTTGTGGTGGGCGGCGTCACCGACCAGGGCCCAGCCCGGCCCGGAGGACTGCCGGATGAAGTTGTGCTGTTCACCCGTGCCGTAGAGCCGTTCGACCTGGCGGGCGCAGGACAACCGGTCGCCGAGCCCCGGAGCCGTGTCGCGGATCGCGTCCAGGTAGGCGGACCGGGCGTCGGTGCGTACCTGCCGGAACTCCTGCTGGGGGAAGTACGCCATCACCAGCGTGCGCCCGCCGTTGGTCGGAACCACGCCGACCGACCGGCCGGAGCGTTCGTAGAGTTCCCACCGTCCGCGCGTGGGGAGATCCTCCCAGTAGCTGTAGTAGGTACAGGTCATCGGCGGATCCTCGATGATCTTCGGTGCCCCGGCGAAGCGCGCGACCGTCGACCGCATGCCGTCCGCGCCGACGACCAGACGCGCGCGCTCGGTGAATTCACCTCCCCCGGCCGTTCTGTAGCGGACGCCGGCCACCCTGTCCCCCTCGCGCAGCAGGCCGGTGACCGTGCACCCCTCGCGGAACTCGGCACCGGCGGCGGCCGCGGCGTCGGCGAGGATCGGGTCGAGCACGAATCGTCTGGGCGCGTACGTCGTGCTGTGCCCGTCGGCCGGCAGCAGGGAGGCTTCCAGCCGGACGTCCGAGGTCTCGTAACGGACACGGTGGATGGGCGGGCAGTCGGTGGCCCGTATCTTCTCCAACAGGCCCCAGCGGTCGAGCGAGGCGACGGCCGGTGGGTGGAGGTAGTGCGAGGAGAGCGTGTCCTTCGGGAAGTGTGCCTTCTCCAGGAGCAGGACGCGGTATCCGGTACGGGCCAGCAGCATGGCCGTCGGCGCTCCCGCGCAGCGCGCTCCCACCACGATCACGTCGTACATGACGCCTCCCTTGCCGCGCCGAGCATCGTGGCGCAGCGGTGCAGTTCTCCCGCCATGGCGCGGCACCGCGCGAGCAGCGGGGCGAGGGGTGCCGCGGGGCCGTCCGCGGTGGTGAAGTCGTCCGGGCAGGCGGCGACCTGGGTGGGGACCACCCAGCCGCCCAGGGCCTTGGCGACGGTGCGCAGTTGCTCGCAGACGACGTTGCCGGTGCGGGGGCCGCTGCCGTGGGCCAGGAGGCCGACGGCCTTGTCGGCGAAGGCGTCGCCCGGCAGGGTGTCCAGTGCGGTCTTGAGCAGGCCGGAGTAGCCGGCGTGGTGGACGGGGCTGGCCAGCACGATGGCGCCGGCCTGCGCCACGGTGCGGTGCCAGGTCGTGGGGTCGGGGTGCTCGGCGAGGTCGAGGGTGCGGAAGGTGGCGCCGAGTTCGCCGAGCGCACCGCCGGCGACGTGGGCCAGCGCGGTGGTGGCGGAGCGGGCGTTGGGGCTGCCGCTGATCAGGAGCGCGCGCATGGTGGGGGCTCCTTTCAGCCCTGGGCCGCGACGAGGGTCCAGGGGCTGGGGGTGGCCAGGGCCTGCCGGGGCTTGCTGTGGGCCCAGTGGCGTACGGACGTGGCCATCACCTCGCCCGGGTCGCGGACGGGGCGGGTGGGTTCGAAGGGCTCGGCCATGCTGGTGTAGCTCTGGAACATGGCGAGCAGGTTGACGGCCTGCTGCTGGACCGGGGAGAGCCACTGCTGGGCCAGCGGCAGGAAGAAGCGGTTCCAGCTGTCGGTGGAGACCATCGGGGGTGTGGCGATGGGGTCGACGCCGTGGGCGGCCCGGAAGGTGTTGATGGTGTCGCAGGTGATCTCGATGAGGGTGCTCAGGCGCAGGCTGGCGCCGCCCGCGGCGACGATCTCGGTGCGCGGCGCGGTGGGGGCGGGGCCCAGGGCGGCGGCCGTGATGGCGTCGGCGACCTCGTCGAGCGGGCTGATCTCGGCGTAGCCGTCCGGGTCGCCGACGACGACGGCGGCGAGGCCGGAGACCAGGGCGGGGAAGAGGGTGTAGGGGCCGGAGAAGCGGGAGATGCGGCCGTCGGCGCGGCTGCCCATGATCAGTGGTGGGCGGATCACGGTGGTGGGGCCGGGGTGCTCGGTGGTGACGATCTCCTCGCAGACGGCCTTGGACCACTCGTAGCCGTTGCGGTAGCCCTCGAACTCGGCGCCGCGCAGGTCCTCGGGGTTGCGCACGCCGCCGACGTAGGCGGTGGAAACGTGGACGACGTGGGTGTCGGGGCCGGCCAGGGCCAGGACGGCGCGCAGGGTGCGGATGTTGGCGTCGGTGGCCTCGGCACGGGTCATGGTCCAGCGGGTGGAGGCCGCGGTGTGCACGATGACGTCCCAGCGGCCGGTGAGCTCCGCGGGGGCGGGTTCGGCGCCGATGTCCCAGCGGACGAGGGGGGCGTGGGCCCTGCGGCGTGCGGTGCGCACGAGGTCGAGGCCGAGGGGAGCGGTGGCGTGGAGGCGGTCGGCGACTTCCGTGCCGACGACGCCGGTCGCCCCGGTGAGAAGGATGCGCATGATGGTCTTCCTGTGTGCGGAGGGTGCGGGTGGGTCAGTGCCCGGGGGTCAGTACGAGGCAGGCGTTCTGCCCGCCGAAGCCGAAGGAGTTGGAGAGCACGGGGGCGAGGGCCACCTTCCGGGGCGTGTCGGCCACCACGTCGATGCGGTCGGCCTCGGAGCAGGTGGTGAGGTTGGCGACGGGCGGGACGGTCCGGCGTTCGGCGCAGACGAGGGCCACCGCGGCCTCCAGCGCCCCGGAGCCGCCGATGAGATGGCCGGTGACGCCCTTGATGGAGGTCACGGGCGGTGCCTGGCCGGCGAAGCAGCGGTCGATGGCGGTGGCTTCGGCGCTGTCGTTGAGCTGGGTGGAGGTGCCGTGCGCGTTGATGTGCCCGATGTCTTCGGTGCGCAGTCCGGCGTCGGCGATGGCGCGGGCCATGCAGGCGGCGGCCGCGGCGCCGTCCGGCTGGGGGGCGACGATGTGGAACGCGTCGGAGGTGGTGGCGTAGCCCGCGATCTCCCCGTGGATCCGCGCGCCGCGGGCGAGTGCGGCGTCGCGCCGTTCCAGGACCAGGACGGCGGCGCCCTCGCCCATCACGAAGCCGTCGCGGTCCGCGTCGAAGGGGCGGCTGGCCTGGTCGGGGGCGTCGTTGCGGGCGGACAGGGCCCGCATCCGGGCGAAGCCGCTGAGCATGACGGTGGTGATCGCGGAGTCGAAGCCGCCGGTGACGACCGCGTCGAGTTCGCCGTACCGGATCCTGCGGGCGGCCTCGCCGATGGCGTTGGTGCCGCTGGCGCACGCGGTGGAGTAGGTGAGGCAGGAGCCCTGGAAGCCGTAGCGCATGGCGATGCGTCCGGCCGCCGAGTTGGCCATGGTCTTGGGGACGGTGTGCACGGGCATGCCCATGGGGTCGGCGCCGTGGTCGAGGGCGGTGGCCTCCATGGTGGGCAGTCCGCCGATGCCGGTGCCGAGGTGGACGCCGACGCGGTCGGGGGGCAGCGGGGGCAGCGCCGCGTCCTGGAGGGCGTCGACGGCGGCGCACAGGGCCAGTGCGGTGGGCCGGTCGATCTGCCGGAGTTCGCGGCGGGTGATGTAGGGCTCCATGTCGAAGGCCGGCACCCGGCAGGCGAAGCGCACCGGGGAGTCCTGTGCGGCCAGTTCGTCGACGAGGGCCGCGGTGGACTTGGCCGACATGACGGTGGTGATGACCTCGTCGAGGGTGTTGCCGGCCGGGGTCTTGACGCCGATGCCGGTGACGACGACGCGGTGGCGGTCGGCGGGCGTGCGGTCCTCGGGGTGCTGGGGAGGGGTCACCGGTCGGCCTTCCGCTCGGTGAGGAGGGCGATGGCGTGGCCGACGTTGTCGGCCTGTACGAGATCCTCGGGGGCGATCTGGACGCCCAGGGCGCGTTCGAGCTGGGCGCCGATGGCCATCAGCTCCAGGCTGTCGATGCCGTGGTCGGCTTCGAGGTCGGTGCTGTCGGTGATGGCGTCGGGCGTGGTGCCCAGGACGTCGGCGATGGTCGCGCGGACGATGTCGGCCAGTCCGTCTCCGGTGATGTCCGGGCCGGTGGCGGGGGCCTGGTGGGTCGCGGTGTCGGTCATGTCGGTACTCCTGGTTCGGTTCGGGGAGGGTGGTGTGGGCGGGGTCAGCCGATGGCGAGGGCGCGGGCCGCGCCGTCGAGGGCGGTGTCGAGGATGTCCAGGGCCTGGTCGAGCTCGGCGGCCGTGGTGGTCAGCGGGGGCAGGAGCCGTACGGTCGTGGGACGGCTCAGGCAGGGCGAGACGAGCAGGCCGGCGTTGGCCAGGCCGACGACGACCTCGCCCGCGGCCTGGGGTGCGGTGAAGTCGATGCCCCACAGCAGGCCCCGGCCGCGGAAGCCGCTCATGACCTGCCCGTGGCGCTCGTGGAGGGCGCGCAGGCCGTCGGTCAGCCGCTCGGTCAGCATGCGGCCGTGGTCGGCGAGTTCCTCCACCGCCGCCAGGGCGGCCGGCAGGGCGGCGCAGCTGAGCGGGTGTCCGCCGAAGGTCGCCGAGTGCAGGAAGGGGTCGGCCGCCAGGGGCGCGTAGAGCAGGTCCGAGCAGACCACCGCGGACAGGGGCACGATGCCGCCGCCGAGCGGCTTGCCGACGAGCACGGCGTCGACGGAGAGCCGTTCGGCGAGGGCGACCGAGCGCTCGCCGCAGCGTCGCAGGCCGCACTGGATCTCGTCGGCGATCACGAAGGCGCCGTGCGCGTGGGCGTCCAGCGTCCATCGCCGCAGCACGTCGTGGGAGAGCGGTACGGCGCCGTTCTCGCCCTGGACGGGCTCGAAGACGAGCGCGGCGACCGGGCCCCGGGCGCATTCCCGGCGGACGGCGTCGGGGTCGTCGGGGTCGATGTGGACGACGTCCACGGTGCAGCCGCGCAGTCCGGTGCGGAAGAGGGGGCTGTGGGTGAGGGCCAGGGCGCCGAGTGTCTTGCCGTGGTAGCCGCCGCGTACCGCCAGCACCCGGTCGCGGCCGGAGGCGAGGCGGGCGAGCTTGACGGAGACCTCCACGGCGTCGGAGCCGTTGAGCCCGAAGTAGACCTTGGGCAGGGTGCCGCCGAGGTAGTCGGCGAGGACGGCGGCGGCCTCGGCGGTGACGGGGTTGGCCAGGCTCCGGGTGGAGGTGGGCATCACCTCCAGCTGCCGCTGGACGGCGGCGACGACGCCGGGGTGGCGGTGGCCCAGCAGGGCGACGGCGTAGGAACCGAAGTCCAGGACGGAACGGCCGTCGGAGAGGGTGACCCGGGATCCCGACGCGGCGGCTTCCACGGCGCCCTTGCCGGCGAACTTGCCGGTGAGGGCGAGCTTGGGTGACAGGTGCCGGCGCAGCTGGTCGAACACCGCGGCGGACGGGGTGGCGGTCTGGGGCGGGACGGTCATGTGCGGCCTTCCTTGGAGAATTTCGGAAGAGGGGGAAGGGGCGGTGGCCCGGCGGGGCAGGCCGGGCCACCGGTCAGGCGGCGGAGCCGGTGCCGGTCAGGCGGCGCTCCAGCGCCGTGAGCATCTGCTCGGCGTTCTCGCGCAGCGCGGTGGCGGCGACGGGGTTGAGCATGTCGGCGAGCAGCGGGATGCCGATGTCGAACTCGACGTGCAGGGACACCAGGCTGCCGCCGTCGTCGGCCGGGCGGACGGCCCAGTGCCCGACGAAGTGCGCGAGGTCGCCGCTGACCTGGTGGAAGTCGAAGCGGCGGGCCTCGTCGTCGATCCGCTCGGCCTCGGCCCATTCGAGGACGGATCCCTTGAGGTGGACGGACCAGGCGGTGGTCCGTTCCTGGGGACCGTTCTGCTCGACGACCGTGACGGACTGGACGCTGTCCATGCACGCGGGGTAGCTCTCGACGTCGACGACGGCGGCCCAGCTCTGGGCCGGCGGGGCGGCGATGTACAGCTCTACTTCGACGCGGGGCATGAGGACCTGCTTTCTACGGAAATGGTGGTGGGTGGGTTGCTCACGAGCGGGGCGCGAGCGTCCGGGCGAGCGCCGTGTTGAGCGCGCGCGGGAGCAGCAGACGCAGCACCGCGCGGGGCAGGGGGCTCACATGGGTCATGGCGTAGTACTGGTCGACCAGTTCGCAGCCGAGCTCCCGTTTGGGTTCGTAGGCGGTCTGGGCGAACCGGATGTGCCGGCACTTGCGGTCGATGGCCAGCTCGATGGCCGCATAGTGGACGTTGTGGTAGAGGCGGGCTTCGTGGGCCAGCCGGTAGTCGAGCCCGATGCGGGCCCCGATCGCGCCCTCGCCGCGGAAAAGGCAGTGCAGGAAGGCGACGAGGCGGTCGCCCTCGAAGCAGGCCACGAGCCGCTGGTCCGGTCCGCCGGCCTGCTGGAGCGCCTGGAGGAAGGACTCGTCGAGGACGTCGAGCGTCTGGTCGGCGCGGTCCATCACCTGCCGGTAGAGCCGCAGCATGTCGGGGATGAGGTCGGCGAAGTCGGTGAGCACCTCGATCCGCAGGTCGTCCCGGGCCTGGAACTTGCGCAGCTTGTTGCGGGCGTTACGGCGCGGTTTGGCCGGGAGCGCGGCGAGGTAGTCGTCGAAGGTGGCGTGGCCCAGGGGCAGTTCGGTGTCGGGCATGCTGGGCACCTGGAAGAAGTGCGCCGCCCGCAGTGCCGGCCCTAGGGCCGTCAGCTCGTCGGGGGCGAAGTCCTTGAAGACGACGGTGCCGAGCCGGTTGCGGCGCGCGTAATCCAGGACCGTACGGACCAGCAGTTCGGCGACCGGCGGCGGCAGCGGTTCCCGGCTCAGGACGTGGCCCTGGCCGAGGAAGTTGCCGCAGAACAGCATCGGTACGCGCAGCAGGGACGGGAACAGCCGGCTGATGGGGGCCAGCATCCGGCGCTCGCGCGGTCCGACGACCTGCTCCAGGCGCAGCCCGCGGACAGCGCTCAGCGGCAGGATCGCGAGGGTGCGGCCGGCGTCGCGGACCACCGCGTAGGCGTAGCTGTCCGGGCCGATGGCGCCGCGCTCCATCGCCGCGAACACCTCCCGCCCCCACATGGGGTCGTGGGGCGGGGCCAGTTCGTCCCACGTCTCGGCGGGGATGGCGTCGACGCCGGTCAGGATGTCGACGGTGGGGCCGTTCGGCGCGGTCATTTCGTCACCCGACCCGCAGCGCCTGGCCGTCCAGGGCCGCGCACAGCGCCTCGGCCATCCTGCCCCGGGACGGCGGGTGGAAGTTGAGGCCGGCGGCGGCCGAGGCGAGGTAGGTGCCCTCGTCGGACCCGATGTAGGACATGCCGCCGAGGGCGGCCAGGGCGCCCTGGGTGGCGCGGGCGATGGCGTCCTGCGCGGCGTAGCGGGCGGTCAGCGCCTTGACCAGCAGTGTCTCGGCCCACTCGGTGGTGTCGCCCATCTCGCGGGCCACGGCCTCCACGGACAGCATGGCGGCGTCGAGCTCGGTGACGAGCGCGGCCCGGTCGGCGGCCGAGCCCCCGCCGTGCCGCAGCACCCGCTCGACCAGGGCACTGGCGGTGCCCAGGTAGCCGGCCGCCATCAGCAGTTCGAACCACAGGAAGCCGGCGATGTGCAGGGAGTCCAGCGCGGAGCCGGCCGTGACGTCGGTGAGGACGACCATCTGCGGGTCCAGCTCGACGTCGGCGAGGACCACTTCCTCGCTCTCGGCGCCGGCCAGCACGGAGCTGCGCCAGAAGGGCCGTACGGACACGCCGTGGGTCTTCGCGGGGACGATGGCCACCGCGAGGCGTTCGGTGCCGTCCTCGTCGGTCATGGTGACGGAGGCGGTGAGCAGGTCCATGGAGTGGGCGAGGCTGCACGGCTTCTTGCTGCCGTTCAGCAGGACGTGGTCGCCGCGCCGCTCGGCGGTGATGGCCGGGCGCAGGATGGACTGGCCGGTGCGGCCCTCGGCGAAGCCGGACGCCAGGAGCAGGCGGTCGCTGACGATGGCCTCGAGCAGCATCCACTCGAATCCGGCGCCGTGCTTGGCGGTCTCCACGAGGCTGGCCACGGAGAAGTGGTGCATGGTGGTGGCGACGGCCAGCGAGGGGCAGCGGGCGCCCACGGCCCGCTGGAGCCGGACGGCTTCCAGGGGGCCGGCGCCGATGCCGGTGTTCTGCGCGGGCACCAGCAGGGCGGTTCCCCCGGCGTCGCGGAACGCGGCGATGGCGGGGCTGCCGGGCCGTTCCAGCTCGGCCAGCGGGTATGCGGCGAGCGTGGCGTCGAGGCCGGGAAGCAGTCGTTCGAGCACGTCGCGCTCGGTGTCCAGGAAGCTCATGCGGCGGCCTTTCCGCGGTACGTGAGGGTGGCGCCGGCGGTTGCCGGGGCGTCGTGGGCGACGGGCAGGTCCTCGAAGACGCGGAGGCTGAAGGACTCCCGGCGCACCGGGTCCCCGGCGGGTGCGAGGCGGGGGAAGCGGGTGAGCAGCCGGCGCAGGGCCACCGCGGCCTCCATGCGGGCCAGGGAGGCGCCCAGGCAGTAGTGCGGGCCGGCGCTGAAGCTGAGCACCTTGCTGCCGGTGCGGGTCACGTCGAAACGGTGCGGGTCGGGGTGCTGTGCGGGGTCGCGGTTGGCGGCCGTCAGCACGGTGGTGACGTTGGCGCCCTCCAGGACCGGCATCCCGCCGATGACGGCGGCCCGGCCGGCGATGCGCTCGGTCATCTGGACGGGGGTGTCCCAGCGCAGGGCCTCCTCGACGGCCTGGGGCACCAGGTGCGGGTCGGCGGCGACCAGGGCCCACTGGTCGGGGTGGGTGAGCAGGGCGTGGGCGGCCAGGCCCAGCAGACCGGTGGTGGTCTCGAAGCCCGCGACGAAGACCAGCAGCAGCGTGTCGACGAGTTCACGCCGTGTCAGCCGTCCCTCGCCTTCCTGGGCGTGCAGCAGGGTGGTGACGAGGTCCTCGGCGGGCTCGCGCCGGCGCCGCTCGACCAGTTCCCGGAAGTAGGCGCGCAGTTCTTCCACGGCCCGGTCGGCCCGGGCCCAGTCCTCGGGGGTGCGTACGGGTTCCAGCAGCCGGCTGGCGTCGCTGCCGAGCGTGCGGAAGCGGGCGCGGTCGGCTTCGGGGACGCCGATCAGCTCGCCGACGACGGCCACGGGGAGCGGGTAGCCGACGAGGTCCTGGAGGTTGGCCGTGCCGCCGTCGGAGGTGGCGTCGGCGAGGTCGTCGAGCAGGCCGTCGGTGATCTTCTCGATGGCGGCTTCGAGCGCGGCCACCCGGCGCGGGGTGAAGCCGCCGGCGACGAGCCGGCGCAGCCGGGTGTGGTCGGCGCCGTTGGCCCGCAGCATCGAGGAGTAGAAGAAGTCGGCCGCCGGGTGCTCGCGCCAGTCCGGTACGTTCTCCTCGCACCAGGTCAGGTCGGGGGCGCGGTAGGCGGTGTCGGTGAGGACGGCCTGGCAGTCGGCGAAGGTGGTCAGGAAGAAGGTGTTCAGGTCCGGGTCGTAGTAGACGGGTGCGGTCTCCCGAAGTTCTTCCAGCGCGGGGTGGGGGTTCTCCCGCCCTTGCGGTGTGAACGTCGAGAAGAGCAGGGTCTGTGCCTGTAGGGTCCGGGAGTCCAAGACGAGTACCTCAGCGGTCGACGGGTGCGTTTTCCCTGCCGGTGGCAGGGGCCCGTCCGGGGGCCGGCGCTCCTGGGGGAACGGGGCCGTGGGGCGGGCTCGATGAGCGTGTCACCGCCCGATCAGCGGTCGATCAACCGCGCGTCAACGGATTGTCAGCAGGCTGCAACATGCTCCGCGGACGGCTGTCGGAGGCGGACGGCCGCGTTGGGCCACCGCCCGCCCGCCGCGTGGAGAAGGGCATGAAAAAACCGGCGCCCGCCGAGGTCTCGGCGGGCGCCGGTGGTCCGTCCTGAAGGTCAGCCGGTCTGCTGCAGCCGTGCCGCGAGCTCACGGGCCTCGGGCATCCCCAGCCGGTCGAAGAGGGCGTGCGCCTGCCGGTAGTGGAACATGGCCTGGCTCTCCCGGCCGCGGGCCGCGCAGGCGTGGCCGAGCTGGGCGAGGGCCCGGCCCAGCAGGTAGCCGCCGCCGTACCGCTCGGCGCTCTCCCTGGCCTCCTCGGCGCACACGGCGGCCTCCTCGGGCCGGCCCAGGAAGTTGTGGGCCTCGGCGAGCAGGCTCAGGCCCAGGGACTCGCGGAAGCGGGAGCCGGTGGCGCGCCAGAGGTCCAGGCTGCGGGTGAGGCAGTCCAGCGCCTCGTCCGGGCGGCCGAGCCACAGGCAGATCTGCCCCAGCACGCGCAACGCCTGGGCCTGGCCCTCGCGGTCGCCGGCGGTCTCGGCGACCGCGACCGCGGCCCGGCCCGATTCCATCGCGGCCTCCGGCGCCCCGGTCGCCAGCTGGGCCAGGCCCAGGAAGCCGCGGACGTAGGCCACGCAGCTGGGGCTCTGTGCCGCCTCGGCCAGCGGCAGGGCCTCGGTGAGCTGGTCGAGCGCGCCCGGGAAGTCGTGCAGGCCCAGTGCGCAGCCGGCGAGGACGCCGAGGGTCAGGGCGAGGAGCGTCGAGTGTCCCTCGCGGCGGCAGATGCCGGCCGTGACCTGGAAGTGCCGCATGGCCGTGGCGAGTTCGAAGTTCTGTGCGTGGGCGCCGCCCAGCATGTAGTGGGCGACGGCCTCGGCGCCGGTGTCGCCGGAGCGTTCGGCCGCCTCCAGGACGGCCCGCGCCGCCCGGTCCAGGCCGTGCGGCTGGTTGGCGTGGCGGCCCAGCGGGTCGGCGGCCAGCAGCAGTTCGGCGGCGATGGTCACCGGGATGCGGGGGTGGCGCGCGGCCTGCTCGGTGAGGGCGAGCAGTGCGGAGAGCTCGTCGAGCAGCCACGTCGTGGCGCTGTCCTGGGTGGTGAAGTGGCCTCGCGCGGACGGCACCGGGGTGAGGGTGACGGGGAAGGGGTCGCCGGCCGTGGCGGCGGGGTAGGCGTCGCGGGCGAGGGAGAGGTAGGTCTCAAGGAGCCGCAGCAGGGCGCCGTCGCGCTCGTCGGCGGGTATCTCCTCGGCCGCGGTCTTGCGGGCGTACAGGCGCAGCAGGTCGTGGTAGCGGTAGCGGCCGGGGGCGACGGACTCCAGCAGGCTCAGGTCGACGAGGGCCTCGCACAGGTCCTCGGCCTGCCGCTCGGTGCGGTCCAGCAGGTCCGCCGCCGCGGCGCGGGTCAGTTCGGGGACGTCGGGCAGGGCGAGCAGCCGGAACGCCCGGAGCTGCTCGGCGTCGAGCAGGTCGGTGCCGAGCCGGAAGGTGGTCTCGACGTCGTCGGTGTCGCCGGACAGTTCGGCCAGGCGCCGCCGCTGGTCCGCCAGGGCCCGCGCGGTCTGGGCGATGGAGGCGGCGGGCCGGGCCGCCAGGCGGGCCGCGACGATGCGGATCGCCAGCGGCAGCCGCCCGCAGTCCTCGAGCAGCTGCCGGGCGGCTTCTTCCTCGGCTCGTACGCGGCGCTCGCCGATGAGCCGGACGAGCAGCGCCATGGCCTCGTGCTCGGTCAGTTCCCGCAGGTCGACCAGGGTGGCGCCGGGCAGTCCCGCGAGCCGGGTGCGGCTGGTGACCAGCACGCCGCAGCCGGGGCCGCCGGGCAGCAGGTCGCGGACCTGCTCGAGGTCGCGGGCGTTGTCGAGGACCACGAAGACCCGTCGGTCGGCCATCAGCGAGCGGTAGAGGGCGGCGCGTTCGGCCGGCAGCGCGGGGACGCGGCCGGGGACGACGCCCAGGGCGCGCAGGAAGTCGCCCAGCACCTGGGCCGGGTCGGCGGGCAGGGCGTCGGTGCCCCGCAGGTCGACGAAGAGCTGCCCGTCGGGGAAGCGTGTGCGCAGGCCGTGCGCCACGTGCACGGCGAGGGCGGTCTTGCCGACGCCGCCCATGCCGCTGACGGCGCTGACGGCCACGACCTGGCCGTTTTCCAGGGCGGCGCGCAGCTGGTCGACGGTCTTCTCACGCCCGGTGAAGTCGGCCGTCCCCGGCGGCAGGCGCAGGGCCGTCACGCCCCCGGCCGGCGCGGGGGTCCCGGCCCCGGCGAGGACGCGCCGGTGGATCCGCTCCAGGCCGGGGCCCGGCACCGTGCCCTGGGCGCGCAGCGCGTGGCGGGCGCGGGCGTGCACCTCCAGGGCCTCGGCCTGCCGGCCCGCCTCGTACAGCGCGGTCATCAGCAGTTCCTGCGTCCGCTCCCGCAGCGGGTGATCGTCGGCCAGGGCGCGCAGCGGGCCGATCGCCGCGGCGTGCCCGCCGAGGTCGAGTTCCGCTTCCCAGCGTGCCTCGAGGGCGCCGAGGCGTCGTTCGGTGAGCCGGGCCCGCTGGGCGGCGGCATACGGGCCGGGTACGCCCGCCAGGGGCTCGCCGCGCCACAGCCCAAGTGCCGCGTCGAGCAGGGTGCGAGCTTCCTTCGGGCGGCCGGCGGTGCGTGCGCGCTCGGCCGCGTCCGTCAGCCGGTCGAATTCCGCGAGGTCGAGGGCGCCGGGCTCCAGCCGCAGCGCGTAGCCCTCGCCGTGGGAGACCAGGACGCGGGCCGGGGTGCGCGCGGCGCGTCCGGGCTCCAGGAGGCCGCGCAGGCTGGAGATGTGGGTGCGCAGCGCGCCGAGGGCGTGCGGCGGGGCGGCGTCTCCCCACACGTCCTCGATGAGCGCCGCCGTGGACCCGCGCCGTCCTTGGCGCAGCAGCAGGGCGGCCAGTACGGCGGCGCACAGCGGCGGCCGGATGTCCGTCTCGGCGTCGCCGGTGACGGCCTGTACGGGTCCCAGGACGCGGAAGGACAGCTGGGGGCGCGGGTCGTGGGCGTCGGTGGGGTCGGGATGGGGCACGTTGTTCTCCGGATAGCTGGGATGGTGCGGGGACGGGTCCGGCGGACACGCCGGACGCGACGGTCGCGGTGGCATGGCACCGTCGCGCCGGTCCTTCTCTTCCGCCGGAGGGGCTCTAGGAGGCGCAGGCGGTGCACGAGGCCCGGTCGGGCGGTGCGGCCGGGCACGGGGGCGTCCCGCACGGCATCGCCTCGCAGCCGCAGCAGGCCCGCGCGCCGGCCCGCGCGTACGCCGCCTTGAGCCGGCGGCTCCGCGGGACTCCCCGAGCCGGGGCGTCCGGGGCGGTGAACGGACCGGGGGCGGGATACGGCTGTACGGGGTCGGGTGCCGCGTGGGCGCCGGTGTCGGTGCCGGCGCGGGTGCGGGCGAACTCGGCCAGCAGGCTGTGGAAGCGGTACCAGCCGGGCTCGGGCGATTCCAGCAGGCTGATGTCGACCAGCGATTCGCACAGTTCCTCGGCGCCGTGCGGGGGCCTGCCGAGGGAGGCTGCGACGTCGACGGCCCGGAAGGCGGCGTCCGGCCTGTCGGCCGGGGGCAGCAGCCGGAAGGCCCGCCGCAGCGGCCCGGGCAGCCGTCCGTACTCCCGCCGGAAGACGCCCTCCACGGCGAGGCCGGCGACCTTGAGCTCGGCCAGCCGTCCTTCCCCCTCCGCCATCCGCCGCACGAGCGAGGCGACGGTCCACGAGGGGCGGGTGGCCAGGCGTACGGCCATGATGCGCACGGCCAGCGGCAGGCAGCCGCACGCCTCCACGAGCCGGGCGCAGTCCTCCTGTTCGGCGGCGGCCCGCTCCGGGCCGATCACCCGTCCGAGCAGGGTGAGCGCCTCGTCGGGTGCCATGACGTCGAGGTGGACGAACCGGGTGCCGGACAGCCCGGCCAGCTTGGCGCCGCTGGTGACGAGGACGGCGCCGGCGGGGGTGCCGGGCAGCAGGGGGCGGACCTGGTCGCCGTCGGCGGCGTTGTCCAGGACGACGAGCATGCGCCGGCCGGCCATGCGGGCGCGGAAGAGGAAGGCGCGCTCGGCGGTCCCGGCGGGGATGTCGGCATCGGCGACGCCGAGCGCGCGCAGGAACGATCCGAGCGCCGTGGCCGGGTCGACGGGGTGTCCGCACGGGTGCCTGAGGTCCGCGTACAGCTGTCCGTGCGGGAAGCCCGCCCGCATCCGGTGCGCGGCGTGCAGGACCAGCGCGCTCTTGCCGACCCCGCCCAGGCCGGACACCGCCACGACGGTGGTTCCCGTTCCCGGGGGCGCGGCGAGCAGTTCGCACACGTCCCGCACCGCGTCGGCGCGGCCCGTGAAGTCCGCGATGTCGCCGGGGAGCTGGGCGGGGCAGGGGTGGCGGTCCGGCTCCCCGTCCTCCCGCGCGGTGGGGTACGGCGACGCGAGGGTGCCGTCGGCGGCGATGTCGCGGGCGAGGGCGGACAGCTCGTGCCCGGGGTCGAGGCCGAACTCCTCGGCCAGGGCACGGCGTATACGCGCGTAGGCGGCCTGCGCCTCGTCCGGGCGGCCGCAGAGCACCAGGGCCCGCATCAGCAGCGCGTGCAGGGGTTCCCGCAGGGGATGGCGTTCCGCGAGCGCCACCAGCTCGCCCAGCACGGCGGCGTGCCCGCCCAGTTCCACGTCGAGGGCGAGCCTGCTCTCCAGCACCGCGAGTCTGCGGTCGGCGAGCCGGGCCCGCTGTGCCTCGATGCCGGGCCCGGTCAGCCCCTGCAAGGGCTCTTCGCCGCACAGCGCGAGGGCGGAGCCCAGCAGGTCGCGGGCCTCGGCCGGGCGGCCGGCCATCCGCTCGCGCTCGGCGGCGGCCGCGAAGGTCTCGAACTCCCCCACGTCGAGCGCGTCCTGCGGCACGCGTACGGCGTAGCCGTCGCTGACCGAGACGAGGACCTCCGGGGCGGACCCGGCGTCCCGCTCGGGCTCGAGGAGCTTGCGCAACCGCGACACGTACGTGCGCAGCGTGCCCACCGCCCGCGGTGGCGCGTCCTCCCCCCACACCTCGGTCACCAGCGCGGCGGCCGTCATCGGCTCGCCCTGCCGTAGCAACAGCAGCGCGAGGAGGGTCCTTTGCTGCCGTGAGCCGAGTTCCAGCTCGCTGTCGCCACGCCACGCGCGTAGCCGACCGAGCACGGAGAAGCGCACTATGTCGACGGTCATTGCTCTCGCCCCTGTCCCCCGGATACAGCTGTCCCCCTGTCCCCCGGATACAGCACGGCGGTCTGTGCGGCGACCGCTGCCTCTCCCATGAATATCATTAAAAATCCGCCACGCCGGTTTTCTTCTCGCCGTCCGCGTGGCACGAATGCAGAGACGTCGGGGGTTACGACGGGTAAGAGGGCCGGAACGCGGAACGAAGGGATGTCGCGATGACCATCGTGGTCACCACACCCACCGGACACGTGGGATCGCGCGTGGTACGGCTGCTGCTCCAGGCCGGCGTCCGGCCCCGCGTCCTGGTCCGTGACCCGGCCCGCCTGGACGAGGCGACCCGCGCGCTGGTCGATGCGCGCCGGGGCGACCTGACGGACGCCGGGTTCGTCCGCGAGGCCATGGCCGGTGCGCGCACGGTCTTCTGGGTCGATCCCACTCCGCACACGACGGCGGATCCGATCGGAACCTCGCTACGGACAGCGGCGCCGTTGGTGGAGGCCGCCCGGGCAGGCGATGTGAGCCGGGTGGTGCTGTTGAGCAGTATCGGGGCGGAGAAGCGGCATGGGGTCGGACACATCGACGCCCTGGCCGGCATCGAGGAACAACTCGATGCCACCGGAGTGGACGTGCTGCATCTGCGGTGCGCGTACTTCTTCACCAACCTGATGCTCGACCTCGAAGGACTCTCCCGAGGTGTCCTGACCACGGCGTTCGATCCCGACCGCCCGATGCCATGGGTCGATCCGCGCGACATCGGAGAGGTGGCCGCTGCCCGGCTGCTGAGCGACGCCTGGCAGGGCCGGGTGGTACAGGCCGTCCACGGGCCGGAAGACCTCACCTTCCACCAGGTCGCGCGGATCCTCACCGAGGCGCTCGGGCGCCCGGTCCGGCTCGATGCCATCGGCGACGACGCGGCGCGGGACGCGCTGCGCGCGGCCGGGCTGCCTCCAGCGGCGGTGGAGGGCATCGTCGGGATGACCACCGGATCACGCGACTTGGTGCCCGAACAGCCCCGCGACCTGCTCACCACCACCCCCACGTCGCTCAGCGCATGGGCTCATGCCGAGCTGCGTCCGCTGCTGAGCGGGTGACCATCACTCCACTGACCTTGCTCTTTAACCTTTG
The DNA here is from genome assembly GCF_040646235.1 of Streptomyces sp. NPDC046261. Taxonomy (NCBI): domain Bacteria; kingdom Bacillati; phylum Actinomycetota; class Actinomycetes; order Kitasatosporales; family Streptomycetaceae; genus Streptomyces; species Streptomyces sp. NPDC046261. Next base: position 29,545 of record NZ_JBEYZU010000012.1, read on the forward strand.
GCGGAGCCTCAGTGACACCGGTAGGTTCTCCGCGGTGACCTTGATGGAGACGCAGGGCCTCACGTCGATGACCGACGAGGCGCGGTTACGTTGGATGGCGCTGGGGGACACGACTCGGCGGCCGGCCGTGGTCATGCTCCATGGCGGTCCGGGTCTGCCGGACTATCTGGGTGATGTCGCCCCTATGGTCGCGGACCTCGCGCCTGTGTACCGGTACGACCAGCGGGGCACGGGTCAATCCCCGTGGCGGGGGCGCCATTCCTTCGCCCGGCATGTCGACGATCTCGTCGAGTTGCTCGACGCATGGGGCGTGCCCAGAGCTGTGCTGATCGGGCACTCCTACGGTACTGACCTGGCGAGCCGGTTCTGCCTGACGCATCCTGACCGGGTTGCCGCGATGCTTCTGATGTGCGGGCCGTTCGTCGGTGATTGGCGTACCGGGGACCGAGCGGAGCGAGGCCGCCGCATGTCCGCAGCGCAGCTGGAGCGGCTCCACGCATTGGAGGAGTTGCCGCACCGCACGGAGGAGCAGGAAGTCGAGCTGCTCACACTGGCCTGGTTCACCGACCACGCCGATCCCGAACGTGGGTGGCACTGGGCCGCGCAGGGTGCCCGGCGGCGTCGCCCCGTCAACTGGGCTATGAACAGCGAGCTTGGCAAGGCAGGGCGCGCGGACCCGCTCGATCAGCATCTTGCCGAGCTGCGCGCATGCCTGCCGGCGCGGGCGGAGCTTCTCGGTGGGGCCGACGATCCCCGCCCAGTGTCGGCTCTTGAATCACTCGCGCTCAGGCTCGATCTTCCGCTGACGCGCGTCGAAGGCGCTGGGCACGAGCCCTGGTTGGAGCAGCCCAACACCGTGCGTGCGCACCTTCGGCGATTCGTGCAAGGCACGGTGGGCTCATAGGGCTTCGACCGGATTGCCGGCCGGCCTCATCCCACGCTGCCGGCACCGCGGCAGGGCCGGTGTCGAAATGGTCCTCGAACTAGGCCGCTCACCTGGGTGTGGGCCGGACACTGAGGCGGCCTTCGTCTGATCATGTGCTCCGACCAAGGACACACATGACCACGACGAAGGCCGTTGAAGGTGAGTTTGCTGCCTGGACGCGCCCCGGCTGCGCCAGGTGCTGGCCGGCCTGCCCATGCCGCAGGCCGCCGACGGCCGCCTGGTCCTCGCGGTCGACGTGAGCAACTGGCTCCGCCCGGACGCGCCGACCAGCGCGGATCGTCTGTTCTGTCACGTCTACGGCCGCAGCGGACGGTCCTCGGACCAGTTCGTGCCCGGCTGGCCGTACTCGTTCGTCGCGGCCCTGGAATCCGGCCGGACGTCGTGGTGCCAGCTCCTGGACTCCGTGCGTCTCGGGCCGGACGACGACGTCGCCGAGGCCACCGCCGCCCAGGTCGGCCGGGTGGTCGTGGATCTGATCGAGATGGGCCGCTGGCACGCGGGTGACCGCGACATCCTGATCGTCTTCGACGCCGGCTACGACGCCCCGCGCATGGCCCACCTCCTCGACGGCCTCCCTGTCGAGGTCCTGGGACGGATGCGCTCCGACCGCGTCATGCGACGGCCGACGCCCTCGCCCAAGGAGTACGCCCTGTCCTGTCCCCCAGGGCGGGCGACCGCCGAAGCATGGCAAGGAGTTCCGCTTTGCCAAGCCGGAGACCTGGGGCGAGCCGGATGCGGCGACGGTCCAGGTCACCGACCGGTACGGCACCGCCCGCGCGATGGCCTGGGACCGCATCCATCCGAGGCTGGCCACCCGCTCCGCATGGATCGACCACACCGGTGAACTCCCCATCATCGACGGCATGTTGATCCGACTCCAGGTCGACCGCCTGCCCGGTGGTGGAGACCCGCTGCCCCTCTGGCTGTGGTCGTCGGCCACCGGGCTGAGCAGCGAGGACGTCGACGTCCGCTGGCAGGCGTTCCTGCGCAGGTTCGACATCGAGCACACCTTCCGGCTGATGAAGCAGACGCTCGGCTGGACCCGGCCGAAACTCCGCACCCCCGAGGCCGGAGACCGCTGGACGTGGCTGATCATCGCCGCCCACACCCAGCTCCGGCTCACCCGTGAAGGAGCGGCAGACCTCCGCCGCCCCTGGGAGAAGCCGGCCGAGCCCGCACGGCTCACCCCGGCCCGAGTCCGCCGAGGGTTTCGGAACCTCCGCCCGCACCTGCACTGCCCGGCCAGTGCACCGAATCCCTCAACGCCTGGACCAGCAAGGCCACTTGGTTCGAAGAACCGCCGCCCCACGACCCACTATGACGTCGGGAAAGCCGTGCCGTCGGTGCGGGGCAAGCGCGCGGGCGTCCCCGGCGCCGGCCGGACACCCTGCTCGCCGACCGCGGCTACGACCACGACAAGTACCGCCGCCTCGTGCGAAGTCTTGGGGTGAAGCCGCTGATCGCCCGCCGGGGCGCCGAGCACGGCTCCGGTCTCGGCGCCCAACGCTGGGTGGTGGAACGGGCCTTCGCCCATCTGCATTGGTTTCGCCGGCTGCGAATCCGCTGGGAGATCCGCGACGACATCCATGAAGCATTCCACACCTTGGGGTGCGTGCTGATCTGCTGGCGAAGGCTGCGGTCGGCTCGGCTGTAGGAGTCAGCGCAGTGGGCGGAAGGTCTGGCGGATGTCGTGGGTCCAGGCGTCGGGGTTTTCGAAGGGTCCGAAGTGGCCGCCGCGCTGGTGGACGTTGACGTCGCGCAGGTCGCCGTAGACGTGCGGGGTCATGCCGTGGCGGATGGCTGCCTCGTACTGTTCGGGGGTGCCGATGCCCGGGGAGGAGTGGTCGCCCAGGTGGAAGGTGAAGCTGGTCGGCACGGTGATGGCCGGGGTGGTCCAGCGGTCCTTCGGCTCGGGGTAGAGGTGAGCGTTCTTGTAGGCGCGGATCGAGGAGCCGATGGACTGGGTGACCCAGTAGATCGTGGCCGTGGTCAGGATGTGCTCGTCGGGGTAGACGTCCTCGAAGACGGCGCTCTGGTCGCTCCAGGACTTCCACCGCTTGAGGATCCAGGCCAGCATCCCGGCGGGTGAGTCGTTCAGGCCGTGGGTGAGTGTCTGGCCGTCCAGGCAGTGCACGGCCAGGTGGGAGGCGAGGGTGTCCCGGAAGCCTTCCAGGTCCGCGACCAGCTGGGGGCTCGCGTCCTCGGGGATGTCCTGGCCGGCGGTGATGTCCCAGTAGCGGTAGCCCTGGAACGCCGGGAGCGGCGCGGGCATGCCCAGGTGGACGCCGATGACCGACTCGGGGTAGCGGTGGGCGAGCTGGGCGGCCACCAGGGCGCCGTAGTCGGAGCCGCAGACCGCGTACCGGTCATGGCCCAGGGTCTCGGTCATCAGGGTGTGGAAGCGGTCGGCCATGTCGACGTGGTTCTCCCGCCCGTTGGTGAGCGGGGTGGAGAAGCCGAAGCCCGGCAGGGACGGGATGATCACCTCGAAGGCGTCGGCCGGGTCGCCGCCATGCGCGGCCGGGTCGGCGAGCGGACCCAGCACCCGGGTCCAGTCAAGGAAGGTCCAGGGCCAGCCGTGAGTGAGGATCAGCGGCGCGGGGGCCGGGCCCTTGCCGGGCTCGCGCACGAAGTGCACCGGGGTTCCGCCGATGTCGAGCCGATGGTGGGTGTACGCGGTGTTCAGCCGCTTCTCCGCAGCCCGCCAGTCGAAACCGTCAGCCCACAGTTCCACCAGCCGGCGCAGATACGCCGTGGACAGACCATACTTCTCGTCCTCGTTGTCCAGGTCGGGTGCGAACCGGGTGACCCGCAGCCGGGCCCGCAGATCGTCCAGCTCGCCCTGCGGGACCTCGATCGTGAACCGCGTGAGTTCGTCAGCCGTCATGGCGCCATCCTTCCGAAACCAGCAGTGAAACCAACGAAGGCGACGCTAGAGGGCAATAAGGTCAGATTCCGTCCTAGAGGCTACCCCGCAGACTGGTTCACCGGACCGGAGGCACCCGCCCGAAGATCATTTTGTTAGGGGTTCCAAGGGCCCAGCTGCATGGGCGCCGTCACCGCCACGTCTTATCTCCTCACTCAGTTGCTGTAGGTACCGGTTTGGCCCGGGCCTTCCACCATGGGCTTGCCGAGAGTTCGCCGTACAGGGACCTCGGCCGACCCGTTGCTGGTCGGTGAAGTCGTCGGCCGGGAGGCGCCTTCTTCCTGGTGGCCTGGAGGAACGTCACCGCCGGCGCCAGCGGCGATTCCGTCGTGGGTGATGTCCCCGGCCGCCAGTGCCGCCGGCCCAGGAAGCGTCGCAGGACGCCGCGCAGTCCGCCCTTCCGGTCCTGATGTTCTGCCGGTACCGGGGGGTGACATCGGCGGTCGGGTGCGATGCCGTCCGGGGCGTTCGGGTTCACGTCCTCAAGGGCCGTCGTCCGGCGCACGGTTGCCCCTAAGGCTGCCCTTCCGGCCATTCTGCCGGCCGGTGGCGTCCGGGAGTCTTGATCTCGGAAGGGCCCCCGCCGGGAAGCCACCGCAACCCGGCGGGACCGTCCCCCTTCCTCTCGTATCACTTCACTCACCGAGGAGTTGTCATGGGTAGCTTTGACTGGGGCCGTAACTGGAAGAAGACCGTTCTGCCGGGCACCGAGCTCACGGACGTGACCGAGGCGGAGGAGGGCGCCATCGCCGAGCTCCTCGACATCGCCGAGAGCACCGTTGTGATCAACAAGTAAGGCGTTGGTACCAGCAGGCGGGCACGGGATCCGCATCCCGTGCCCGCCTGCGACGTCGCGCCGCGCGGAACCGACGCCGCGGCGCCCCCGGCGAGCAGAACACGAGCGGACATGGGTGGGAAGATGCTGCACCAGTACGGCGAACGAGAGATCCCGCTGGCGGAGTCCTGGAAGCGCGGCACGGAGGCCATCGCCGCGCTGGGGCTGACGGCCGCGTACACCGACCTGGGCGGGGACCCGGGGGCGTGGCACTGCCAGTTGCACCAGGAGGACGGGACGCCGGTCCCCAGCCTCGCCGGGTGCGGCAAGGGATTCGGCGAGGCCGCCAAGGTGGGGGCGCTCTACGAGGCGCTGGAACACCACCTCGCCGCCACGGTCACCATAGAACCCGCCGACGTCACCCTCCGCTCCGCGCACGAGATCTCCACCGGCCCCTTCGCGCCGGACGTCTCCTCGCTCCTCCTCTCCGCCGGCCCGGACGGGCAGGTGGCCTGCCGCAGCCATCGCGCCGTGCACGGGGACGCCACCTGCGACGTGCCGGTGTTCGTCAACTGCCCCTGGTACCTGGAGGACGAGGCCCAGGACCTGCGGTCGCGGCTGGGGGACCACTACCGCTACGGCGCCCTCGGCCGCTACAGCGTCAACAGCGGCTGCGCCACCGGCGCCTCCGTCACCGAGGCCACGGTGCACGCCGTCAACGAAGTGGTCGAGCGCGACGCGTTCTCCCTGCTGCTGATCCGCACGTTCCTCGCCCCGCAGCCCGCGCCACTGACCGTCGTCGACCCGGACACCCTGCCCCAGCGGCTCGCCTCGCTCCTGAAGATGACCGAGGAGCGCGTGGGCGCGCCGGTCGTCCTCATCGACATGACGAGCAATATCGGTATCCCGAGCTTCATGGCCTGGTCGGCCCCGCAGCAGCCCGGCATGATCCGCCGTGGCTGCGGCACGTCCCTGGTCTCCGCGTACGCGGCGGAGCGGGCGCTCACCGAGCTGATCCAGTGCATCGCCGTCACCTCCCGCCCCGGCTACGACCACCCCGAGCGCAGCTCCCTGGAGGGCTACCCGGTGCTCATGCGCTGCTCCGAGATGGACCTGCGCCCGGCCCTCGGCAGCGGCCGGACGGTTCCGTTCACGCAGACGCCGACGTGCGGCGAGCCGGAGCAGTACCTCGCGACCCTGGTGGAGCAGCTGGCACGGCGGGGGCACACCCCCTACGTCCGCCCCCTGCACACGTTCGCCAACGGGGTGTCCGTCGTCAGCGTCGTGATCCCCGGCCTGGAGCGGTTCGCGCTCATCACCGACGGGCGGGTCGTGGTCCCCGGGAGCCGCGGGCGGCAGGCCCAGAGGACGGTTCCGCAGCCGGCCGGCCCGCACGCCGATGCCGCCTGACGCCCCCTCCGGCAGCAGCCTCCGCTTCCTGCTGCGCTCGCTGGCCCCCGCCAAGGCCGTCTTCGGCGCGGGCGCCGCACTGAGCCTGGCGGGCGGGGTCGCCGGGCTCTTCCAGCCCCTCATGGCGAAGGACGTGATCAGCTCGCTCGGCGAGCACGGCCCCTCGCCGGCGCCGTTCGTCCTCCTGGCGCTCCTGGTCGTGGCCGCGGCCGCGCTGACCGCGTGCGGCGAGTTCCTGCTGGAGCGCACCGCCGAGACGATCGTGCTCGGGACCCGCAAGAGGCTGATCCACCGCATCCTGTGCCTGAAGGTCGACGCGGTCGCCCGGCTGCAGCCGGGCGACCTGCTCACCCGGGTCACCAGTGACGCGGCCGTGCTGCGCCAGACGGTGTCGCACGCCGTCACCCAGATCTTCTCCAGCGGCCTGCTGATCCTCGGCTGCATCACCCTGATGGCGTTCACCGCGCCCCTGCTGATGGCCGTCACCGCGGGCGCGCTGCTGCTCGTCGCCCTGTCGGCGGGCGTGGCACTGCCCAGGATGCGCGAGTCCGCCGCGCAGGTGCAGCAGTCCGTGGGCGCTCTGGGCGCCGTGCTCGAACCCGCCCTGAGCGCGCTGCGGACCGTCAAGGCGTTCGGTGCGGAAGGCCGGGAGGCCGCCGCTGCCGAGCGAGCCGCGGAGCGGGCCTGGCGGCACGGTGTCAAGGCGGCCGGCTGGCGGGCCGTCGCGGGCACGGCCATGACCGTGTCGGTGCAGACTGCCTTCCTGGCGGTCCTGGGAGTGGGCGGGGCGCAGGTCGCGTCCGGGGACCTCTCGTCGGCCGGGCTGGTGGCCTTCCTGCTGTACCTCTTCTACGTCATGCAGCCGCTGGACGCCCTGGTGCAGGCGCTCGGCACCGTCCAGGTGGGGCTCGCCGCCGTCCAACGTCTGGAGGAGCTGGACGGCCTTCCGGCCGAGGACCCGGGACCCGCGCGGACCCCGGCACCCCCGCTGCCCGTACCCCGTCCCGCCGCGCCCCTGCTGACCCTGGACGACGTCTCGTTCCGCTACGACACCGGGCACCCCGTCCTGACCCGCATCAGCCTGCAGGTCCCGCACCGCGGGCTGACGGCCCTCGTCGGCCCGTCCGGGTCCGGGAAGAGCACCGTCCTCGCGCTCCTGGAACGCTTCCACGAGCCGGTGTCCGGGCACATCCGCATCCACGGCCGGGACGTGGCCGGACTGCCCCTGCACGAGCTGCGCCGCCGCATCGGGTACGTGGAACAGGACAGCCCCCTGCTCTGCGGCACGCTGCTGGAGAACGTCTGCTACGGGCTGCCCGGCACCGACCGGGGCAAGGCCCGGGAGGTCCTGGGCAGGGTCGGCCTGACCGGCCTGCTGGACCGCCTGCCCGAGGGCCTGGACACCCCCCTGGGCTCCGGCGGCACCGCGGTCTCGGGCGGTGAGCGGCAACGCGTCGCCATCGCCCGGGCGCTGGCGCGCGACCCCGAGCTCCTGCTGCTGGACGAGGTGACCTCCGGTCTCGACGCCGCCAGCGAGAAGGTGGTCATGGAGACCGTCCGTGCGGTGAGCCGGAGCACCGCGGTGGTCCTCGTCTCCCACCGCATGTCCTCGGTCAAGGACGCCGACGCCATCGTGGTGCTCAACGACGGGCGGCTCCTCGCCACCGGCACCCACGACGAACTCCTGGGCGCCAGCTCCTTCTACCGCGAACTGGCCGGCGCCTCCGTGCCGGCCGGGTGAACGGCCGTCACGGCAGCGGTGCGCCGAGCCGGTCGGCGATCTCCGCGCGCCGTCGTACGCCCAGCTTGCGGAAGCTGTGGGTGAGATGGGTCTCCACGGTCCGCACGGCGAGGTGCAGGAGTGCCGCGATCTCGGCGTTGGTGTGCCCCTGTGCCGCCAGGCCGCAGATGCGGCGCTCGCTGCCGGTGAGGGCGGCCGCGCCGGTCTGCGGGGCGGACGGGAGCCTGGCGCCCGCGGCGGCGAGCAGCCCGGCGGCGACGTCGCGCAGCCGGCCGGCGCCGGTCCGCTCGGCGTGCTCGACGGCCTCGCGCAGCACCCGCCGGGCGTCCGCCCGCCGCCCCGCCTCGGCGAGCATGCGGCCCTGGGCGATCAGCGCCGGGACGAGCTCGGTGCCGATGTCCGCCGCGCGCAGCAGGTCGACGGCCTGCGCGGCGGTCTCCATCCCGGACCGGCCGCCCGTGGCGGCGCCCAGCGCCCGCAGCGCACGGCCCACCGTCCGGGGAGTGCCCCAGCGGCGGGCCAGCTCCAGCTCCTCGGCGGCGAGGTCGACGGCCTCCCCGGGATGCCCGAGCAGTAGCCGGCAGTCCGCGGCGGCGGACCGCCAGGGCGTGACGACGGGGCTGACCACGCGGCGTTCGGCCTGCCGGCGGCCGCACTCCAGGAGGTCGGCCAGGGCCGCGGCCGGGTCGCCCTCGGCGAGGTGCAACAGCCCGCGGGCGTACAGGAACTCGTTCCACTCCCACGACCCCTCGCAACCGTCCGGGGCGACCGACCGGACCAGCCGGCGCGCCTCGGCGACGCGGCCGGTGTCGGTCAGGGCCAGGACCGCCTGGGCGACCAAGTGGGCGTTGACCGGGCCGACGTGCTCCGCGACCGTCGACGGGCCCAGGGGGACTCCCCACTCCGTGCAGGCGGCCAGCAGTTCCCCGTAGCGGCCCCGCATCATCAGGCTCTCCGCCCGCACGCTCAGCAGGCACTGGTGGCCGGGGTCGACCGTCGTCCCGCGGTGGGCGGCGACGCCCTTCCCGACCAGCTCGTCCGCGAGCGTGAGCTCGTCCGCCCACTGCGCGAGGGTGGCCGCCGACGCCAGCACGTACATCCGGGACAACGGGTCGAGGGGCTCGGCCGTCACCTCCCGGGCAATCGCGGCGGCTTCGGCGGCGCTCAGCGCGCCGCTGGTGGAGTCGTACTCGGCGACCAGCGCCCGGGCGGCCGGTGCCGGCCGCGCCGGAGTACGGGCGGTCAGCCTGCGCAACCGCTCCACCACCTCCTGCCAGCTGCGGCCGTCGTGCGAGGCGATGAGTGCGGCCGCGGCCTGCACGGCGCGCGCCATCTCGGGGTGGCTGACGTACCGTTCGGTCAGCTCTTCCATCACCTCCAGCGCGGCCGTCGTCTCGCCGCGTGCCGCGAGCGCCGCGCCGAGCGCGTTGGCCGCCTTGAAAACGCCCGCGTCGGACTGGGCCAGCCGTACGGACTCGGCCAGGTGCCGGACGCCCGAGGCCCGCTCCGCCGGGCCCAGCACCACCTCCAGACCGCCCAGTTCGGTGAGGACCGTGCCGCGCCGGCCCGGTGGCAGCGGCTCGGCCAGGGCGCGCCGCAGGAAGGCGACGGCCTGCTCGACGTGGCCGGCCCCACGGGCCGCCCGGGCGGCGCACAGCAGCGTCTCCGCCGCCCAGCCGGGCCCTTCGCCCCCGGCCGCCACCAGGTGCGCGGCGACCACGGCGTCCGGTGCACCGCGCCGGTGCAGCACGTCGGCGGCGGTCCTGCGCACCTCGCGGGCGCCGAACGGGGAGTGCGCCGCCGAGACGGCACGGCACAGCAGTGGATGGGCGAACGCGGGCCAGGCGTCCGGTGCCGGCGGGCACAGCACGCCGAGCCCGGTCAGCTCCCGCAACCACGCCGCGGCGCGCTCGGGCTCCGTCCCGCACAGCGCGCCGAGCAGCGCGGCCAGGTCACCGGCGCCGTCCGGGCCCGCCGGGGACCCGTCGAGCCGGGCGAGGGCGTAGGCCGCGGCCATCGCCTCCCGGCCCATGCCGTGCAGCCATTGCTCCACGGCCTCGACGAAGCCCTCGGTGGGCGCGTGCGCCGGCACCGGTTCCCGGGCCGGGTGCTCCGGCCGTTCGCCTGTGTGCGCGAGGTCGGCCAGCAAGGCGGTGAGCAGCGCGGGCACGCCGCACGTGGCCCGTGCCCAGTCGGCGACCACGGACGGGGGGACGGGGCGGCCCGAGTGCCGCGCCAGGAGTTCCCCGACGGCCGCCGGGCCGAGCGGAGGGACGTCGCAGGTGTGGACGAGGGAGGGGGGCAGGGTGCGGCCGAAGCGGCTGCGAGGGCCCGTGGGGCCGTGCGGGCGGCATTCGGAGACCACCAGGAGCAGGGGCATCCGGTCGGCCCGGCGGGCGACCTGGAGCAGCCAGCGCCGGCTGGGGGCGTCGGCGAACTGGACGTCGTCGACCGTCAGGACGACCGGGCCGTCGGCCACGTGTTCCTGCAGCCGCTGCCACAGAAACCTTTCCTCATCACCGGGCGGGGGTTCCGGCAGGTCCCGGCCCGCGCGGAGGAACAGCTGCTGCGCACCGGCGTGGCCGCGGTCCGTCTCGTCGGCCGAGCAGTGCGACCGCAGCACCGGCACGCCACGGTCCGCCGCCACTCGCCCGATCGCGTCGAGCAGCGCGCTGCGTCCGCTGCCGGGGCCCCCGGCGACCACGAGCACGCGACCCTCGCCCCGTACAGCCTCCCGCAACAAGGTCCGCGCCTGGGACAGCTGCACCGCACGGCCGGCCGGCCAGTCCGGACCGGGACCAGGGGGTGATCCGCCGGGCATTCCACCCGGTAACGCGACGGCGGTCGTCCTCGGCCGGCTGCCCTTCATCCGCCACCTCGTTCCGTGCTCACATCCCACCGGACACCGGGCGAGGGGACCGGGTCCTTGTGCGACGCGCACCGTCCCGCACGCCGCCGATCTCGTGGATGTCCACGATGGTCAGCCCCACCACCCGCCTCGCACTCTGTAGATGACGACGGGCCGCCTTGGGTTGGGTCTGACCTGGAACGCGAGGGAAGAACGACAATGACCGTCCTGCACGACACCCGGATCCGCGTGCACGTGCACGCGGCCGACCCGATCTCCCGGGCCGGTGCCGCCAGCCATCTGCGCCACCACCGTGAGCTGGACCTCGTGGACGAGTGGACGGCCACCGACACGCCGGCTGCGGTCACGGTGCTGATCACGGAGAGCGCCGACGCCCGAGCCGTCGTCATGCTGCGCCGGCTCACCTGCGGCGAGAAGTCCCGGGTGGTCCTCGTGGTGGAGCGCATGGACGAGGCCGAGTTGCTCGCCACGGTGGAGTGCGGCGTCACCGTGATCCTCCGCCGTGAGGAGGCCACCGCCACCCGTCTCGCCCGGGCCGTCCTGGCGGCGGCCCGTGGCGACGGCGACATGCCCGCCGACCTGCTCGGCCGCCTCATCAACCGCATGGGACGCCACCGGCGCGGCATGCCGGATCCGCCCGGGGCCACCCCGCTCGCCCTCTCCGAGCGCGAGACGGAGGTGCTGCGACTGGTCGCCGGCGGCTGTGACACGGCCGAGATCGCCACCCGGCTCGCCTTCTCCGAACGCACCGTCAAGAACGTCCTGCACGGCATGACGACCCGCCTGCACCTGCGCAACCGCGCCCATGCCGTGGCGTACGCGTTGCGGGAGGGCTACATCTGAGGGGACGCCCGCCATGTCGGCGAGCCGTCACCGGCTAGGGCCGCTGCACGCCGTGGCTCGCCTTCAGGCAGCGGGTGGCCTGAGCGCGCAGGGCCTCCGCCAGGCCGGGCGGAGCGTGGGTGAGGGTGAAATCGGCGTCGACCGAGGTGATCATCCAGGTCAGGTCACGGACGGAGTCGGCGCCCAGATGCAGCAGACTGCTGCGCTCATCGACGGGTTCGAGTACCCCCATGCCGGGCCAGACGCGGTCGGCGACCGCTTCGGCGGCCTCGTGCAAGGTGACGGTGGCCTGGAAAGGCCAGGCCCGCCACGACAACCGGTGAGCCAGGTACGTGGCCACATCACCGTCGGGGAGTTCACGCGGCGTGAACCGAGGGCCGGTCGGGGTCCGCGGGGTGAGCCGGTCGACGCGGAATGTACGCCAGTCGGCACGGTCGGTGTCCCAGGCCACCAGATACCAGTGCCGGTCGAAACTCACCAGGCTGCGCGGCTCGACCGAACGAACCGTGCGACCACCACGGGGACTGGCGTAGTCGAACCGCAGCACCTCCCGCCGGCGGCACGCCTCGGCGACAGCCATGAGCGTGGCAGCGGACACCTTCGGGGCCGGGGCGGTGCCGGCCCGGACCGTAGCCGTGTGCAGAGTACTGACCCGCTGCCGCAGCCGGGACGGAAGCACCTCCTCCAGCTTCGCCAGCGCCCGCAGCGCATGCTCCTCCGCGCCCGCCACCGAGGCATCGGCCGCCGTACGCAGGCCCACCACCACGGCGGTGGCCTCGTCCTCGTCCAGCAGCAGCGGCGGCAACCGACCGCCCGTGCCGAGCCGGTAACCCGCGACGCCCTGGATGGCGTGCACCGGGTAACCCAGCCCGCGCAACCGCTCCACATCCCGGCGTACCGTCCGCCCGCTGACCCCCAGCCGCTCGGCCAGCTCGCCGCCACGCCAGTCACCGTGGTCCTGCAACAAAGACAGCAGCTTCAGCAGCCGCCCGGACGTATCCACCATGCCCCGAAGGATGCCAAACCCTTAGGACCGAACCTGACCTAAGCACCCCCTAGCGTCACCGGCATGACCAACAGCACGCCGGGCATACGCCCCTTCCGTATCGATGTCCCCCAGGCCCAGCTCGACGATCTCCACACCCGCCTCGCCGCCACCCGCTGGCCCGACGAGCTCCCCGGCACCGGCTGGAGCCGCGGTGTACCACTGGGCTACCTCAAGGACCTGGCCGAGCACTGGCGCACCGCCTACGACTGGCGCACGCACGAAGCGGAGCTGAACACCCACGCCCAGTACATGACCACCATCGACGGGCAGAACATCCACTTCCTGCACGTACGCTCACCCGAACCCGACGCCACACCCCTGATGCTGCTGCACGGCTGGCCCGGCTCGGTGGCCGACTTCCTGGACACCATCTCGCCCCTGACCAACCCCCGCGCACACGGTGCCGACCCCGGCGACGCCTTCCACCTGGTCGTCCCCTCGCTGCCCGGCTTCGGCTTCTCCACTCCCCTGGCCGGCCCCGGCATGAACGCCGCGACCATCGCCGGCATCCTCACCCGGCTCATGGCCCGCCTCGGCTACGAGCGCTACGGCGTCCACGGCTACGACACCGGCTCATGGGTCGCCCCCCACATGGGCACACAGGCCCCCGAGCACGTCGTGGGAATCCACCTCAATGCCCTGATCACCTTCCCCGCGGGCGTCGACGGCGAGATGGAGGGCCTCACCGAAGCCGAGCAACAGCGCTGGCAGAGGATGCAGGACTTCAACGACGGCTACCTCCAGTGCAACTCCAAACGCCCCCAGACGGTGGCCTACGCCCTCACCGACTCCCCCACCGGCCAACTCGCCTGGATGGTGGAGAAATTCAAGGAACTCACCGACCCCGAAGACGGCCTCCCCGAGGACAGCATCGATCGCGACCGCTTCCTGACCCAGGTCACCCTGTACTGGCTCACCCGCACCGCCGCCTCGGCCGCCCAGATCTACTACGAGGAAATCAGCGCGAACACCACCTGGGACCAGACCGACGATGGGGCGACCGGCGGCAGAGGGACCGTGCCCACCGCCGTACTGGTCTCCACCCAGGACGTGACCGTCCGCCGCTGGGCCGAACGCGACCACCACCTCGTCCGCTGGACGGAACTCGACCACGGCGGCCACTTCCTCGCGATGGAAACGCCGGACCAACTCATCGTCGATGTCCGCGAGTTCTTCCACCGCAGCCCATGCGGAGCAGGGTTCGGCCTATTTGGCCGCTAGCTCCCGGCCGCGGCTGCCCCGGCCGCGGCGGCCGCACTGATCGCCGCCTGCATGTCGCGGATGGCAGCCCGTACGCTCGCGGCCGCCCACTGTCCGGCGGCCACCTCGGCCATCCGCGAGGCGATCTGCCTGCGCGGGCCGTCGGGAAAGGCCAGTCGGTGCAGCTTGGCGGAGTGGATCAGCCCGATCAGGCCCGCCGTGCGCGTGTCCGGCTCGGCGCCGCCCAGCACGACGGCGCGGAGCCGTTCCCGCAACTCGGCCTCGACGGCACCATCGGCCGCGGGGTAGCGGCGTATCGGGAACACACCGAGTGCCCTGTGCGTTTCCTCGACGACCACTCCGCGCCTTCCCAGGCTCTCCAGAGCCGCACCGACGGCCTTGGACCGGTCCTTGGTCAGCCAATCGGTCACCTTGCGCTTCTTGCGACCGCGCAGCCAGGTCTCGATCAGTGCCGTCCGGCTGTCGAGCAACTGGTCCCCGGTCGGCGACGTGTTCACCAGTTCGAGATGCTTGCCTTTGACCAAAACCCGCCCGGCCAGGACCAGTTCGAGCAGGATCCCTCCCGCGACCGCCCACCCGGCGGCTTGCCGCCGCTTTGCCGACCCGGACTCATCGTCCAAAGACAGCAGCATGATCTCCTCGGCCAGTGTGATCGTCATGCCCACTACCCCCGCGTATAAATGCTGATCGCCTTCCCATGATCAGACGCCCGGGGCCGCCGAGAGGTTCCCCCTGCGTCTTGGGCCTGACGTCCCCTCTCACGCAGGCCCCGGACGCGACCAGGGAGGCGGCTCCCACCCCGTCGTCACGGAGGACGCTCAGTCGAGACAGAACTCGTTGCCCTCGATGTCCTGCATCACGATGCACGACTCATTGTGTTCATCGGCGAGCAGCAGTTGCACGCGTACCGCGCCGAGCGCGACCAGTCGTGCGCACTCGGCTTCGAGCGCGGCGAGGCGCTCTTCACCCACGAGCCCAGTGCCGACTCGCACGTCCAGATGCACCCGATTCTTGACGACTTTGCCCTCAGGGACGCGCTGGAAGTACAGTCGCGGGCCCACGCCCGAGGGGTCACCGCAGGCGAACGCCGCACCCTGCCGCTCAGGGGGCAGAGAGCGGTCGTAATCGTCCCACGTAGCGAATCCCTCCGGTGGCGGCGGTACGACGTACCCCAACACCTCGCACCAGAAGCGAGCGACGCGCTCGGGTTCCGCGCAGTCGAAGGTGACTTGTAACTGCTTGATCGATGACATCCGCGCACCATAGCAGGGGGACTCTGTTGCCCATTTCCCGGGTGCGGCCCGCGTGTTGCCGGGAGTACGGCCCCTGGTCACCCCCCGGTTGCTCACTCGATCGGGTGACGCGCCGCCGTGGGCCGTATGGGTGATAACGGGTCGGGCAGCCTCAAGCTACCGCCACCCCTTCACTCCGATCGCCTCTCGAGCCGACGTCACTGTGACGCGCACCGGGCCGCCGATACGAACATAGCCATGCCGTGCGGGACTGTCCTGGAAGGATCGATGATGGGCAAGCCGGCGCTTTTCCCCGAGGGCACCACTATCGCCGTATCGATTCCCGGTGGCCTGCTCAACCGTCTGGAAAGGCATCCGGAAGCGGAGCAAGCGCGGGCGGAGTACAGGCACTTGTTGCGCGACTGCCTCACCCGCCATGGCGTCGAGGGCGCTGAATCCATCATGCGGAAAACCACCATCGGAGACACCGCGACAGAGGCTCTCCCATGGATGGGGCGCGAGGAGCTGGTTGCCACGTGCCTGGTTGGCGCCATGCTGTTGGAGGCGGACGACCTCTGGGAGCGTGGCGAACAAGCAGGGCGCGCGGACGCACGACGCTGTGTCGAGGTGGCGCGGGGGGAATACGCCGGCCCTCTTCCCCCCTTCATGCGCGCCTTCGCAGACGTGTATGCCAGGTACCGCCCCTTCTGGGTAGCGCAGGGCTGGGAGCAGGCCATGACAGCTCTTGGCCGCTGGTCCGACCTCATGGCCACGGACCCCCAGGTCATCGAGGAACGAATCACCGACTTCGAGGCATACATGGCGGTGCGACGGATCGACTTCGGTTTCGACACGCTGGACCTTCTCATGCGCAAGTCCTCCAGCCGGCTGACTCCTTGGGAGCATCCCGTCCCGGGAACGGTGTCGCTCTTTCAAGACGCCTGCTGCGAATACGCGATTCTGGTCAACGACTTGTTCTCTTTCCCCAGGGAGCACTTCTCCGGAGAATTCCGGAACGCTCTTCAGGTGCTGGTCAGCGTGCAGGAGATGAGCCTGCAGGATGCGGTGGACGAGGTATGCCGCAGGATCGTGACAGCGGAGTCGAATATTCTTGCGCTGAGCCGTGAGAACACCGAGGGCAGCACCGGTGGGGACATGCGTGCTTGGCGCGCGTACCACAAATCCTGGATGACGTTCCTGGCGGCAGGCCTGAGGCAGCACCTGCGTGATGTGCGCTACCACGGCGCCGACCATGTGTGGAGGGGAGAGATTCCCACACGGATCACTCTCTACCGGGACCAGTCGGAATTCCACTACACCTGACGCTGCGGCGTGGCCAGGGGAGGGGCATGAGGGTCAGGCAGGTGCATCACGCCTACCGTCGGCGCGTGGTGCTGCGCGGAGTGGACCTACAACTACGGGAGGGCGTGATCGCCGGAATCGTCGGGGAGAACGGCGCGGGCAAGTCCACCCTGCTCAAGATCCTCGCCGGTGAGCTGCGACCCAGCCGCGGTACGGTCCTTCACCGCGGCCGGTTCGGCTACTGCCCGCAGCAGGCAGTGCTCAACGACGCCCTGACCGTGCGCCAGCATCTGGCCTTCTTCCAGGCCGCCTACCGCCTCGCGGACGTCTCCTACGCCGAGGAGATCATGGACACGCTCGAGTTCACCGGCTACGTCCAGGAGCAGGCGGGCGTCCTCAGCGGCGGGACCCGGCAGAAACTCAACCTGACCCTGGCCCTCATGCACGATCCGCAAGTGCTGCTGCTGGACGAGCCCTACCAGGGCTTCGACTGGGAAACCTACACCCGGTTCTGGGACCTCGCGGCCCGCCTCCGCCACGCGGGCCGCTCCGTCCTGATCGTCTCCCACCTCGCCTACGACACCGAGCGGCTGGACGAGCTGTGGCGCATGGACGGCGGCACCCTGCACCGACAGGAGACGTCCCGCCCATGACGGACCACTTGGCCCTCTACGCCACCGCCACGCGGTACACGCTGATCGAGCACGCCCGGAACCGGTTCGCCATGCTGCTCGTCGCGCTGTTCCTGCCGGTCTGGACCAGCCTGGTGTACCTGGTGGTGCCCGATACACCGGCCCGGATGCGGCTGCGCTCCACCGGAGAGCTGCTCGCCCCGCCCGGCAACCAGCTCACCCAGATCACCGGCGCGCTCAACGCCATCACCCTGATCACCGGGTTCATGATGTTCGCCGCGACCTTCTCCGGCCACACATTCGACCGCCGCCTGGTCCTGGCCGGCTACCCCCGCACCCACCTCGTCCTCGCCAAGGTCACCGCACTCATCCTGGCCTCCCTGACCGTCGCCGCCTACGCCACGGCGGTCACACGCTGGACGTGGGCTCCCCGGCAGCCCCTGCTCCTCATGGCGGCGTACTTCACCGCCGCCATGACCTACGGCGCCCTCGGAGTCGGGTTCGGCGCCGTGCTGCGCCGCGAAGTCGAAGGCATGTTCGCCCTCACCATGACCAGCGTCCTCGACATCGCTCTGCAGAACCCCATCATCAGCTCCGGCGCCAACAGCGCCATCATCCGCTTCCTGCCCTCCTACGGGGCGATCCAGACCGGCACCGCGGCCGGCTTCTCCACTACCGCCCCCAGCCGATACCTCGCCGTCCAGCTCGCCTGGTTCACCGCGGCAGCCCTCGCGAGCATGCTCGCCTTCCACCTGCGAACCCGCGACCCCCTGCACACCCGGCTCCAACCCCTCTGAGCCACGCCCGGCCTTGGCAGCAGGCAAAGAAGCCCTTATGGATTCAGGCCACGCCCCTCAACTGCCTTATGGTGTGCGGGTAAGCGGTGACGTACAAGAAGCGGGAGCATGGGCGTGGAGACGGGCATGAAGACGATCGGGCTGATCGGCGGGATGAGTTGGGAGTCCACGGCGGAGTACTACCGGATCCTCAACGAGCGGACGCGCGAGCGGCTCGGCGGTCTCCACTCGGCCCGCTGTGTGCTCCACTCCGTGGACTTCGCGGAGATCGAGCAGTTGCAGGTCCAGGGCCGCTGGGCGGAGGCCGGTGACGTGCTGGCCGGCGCCGCCCGGTCGTTGGAGGCGGCCGGCGCCGATCTGCTGCTCATCTGCACCAACACCATGCACAAGGTCGCCGACTCCGTCGAGGCGGCGGTCTCCGTCCCGCTGCTGCACCTCGCGGACGCCACCGCGGCCGCCGTCCGCGCCGCGGGGCTGCGCCGGGTGGGGCTGCTGGGCACGGCGTTCACCATGGAGCAGGACTTCTACCGGGGCCGCCTCGCGGCGGGCGGGCTCGACGTCCGCGTCCCGGACGCGGAGGGGCGCGCGCTCGTCCACCGGGTGATCTACGAGGAGCTCTGCCTGGGCGTCGTGCGCGAGGCGTCGCGTGCGGACTACCGCCGGGTCGTCGAGGAGCTCGTCGCCGAGGGCGCCGAGGGCGTCATCCTGGGGTGCACCGAGATCGAGCTCCTCATCGGCCCCGAGGACAGCCCCGTACCGGTCTTCCCCACCGCCCGCCTGCACGCCGAGGCGGCAGTCGACGCGGCCCTGGCCGAACTCGCCCTCTGAGCGCACCCATCAGGCTTGATCACGCGAAGGAGACCAGGGCGATCGCCGTCGCCGCCAGAGCGGCGTACACCGCGGCAGCCACCCGCAGGCCGAAGCGCAGGAGGGTGTGTTCGGAGACGCCCGCGGTCTTCGCCCGGTCGCCGGCCACCGCCAGGATCAGCATGATCATCGGCAGCGAGGTGAAGACGGCGTGGCCCGCCGCGCTGTTCTGCAGGGCCGCGAACCACGCGTCAAGGCCGGCCCCGCTGGGGGCGAGGCGTTCCTGAAGCGGCATCATCAGCACGTTGCCGCCGACGTTCGAGCCGGTGATGAAGCCGCTGAGCATGCCGAGCGCGGGTGCGGCCAGCGCGGCGACCAGTGGTGGCGCCCCGGCGACGGCCGCGCCCAGCTCCGCGATCATGCCGCTGTCCGCCATCAGCCGGCCGAGGGCGACGAACCCGGTCAGAGCGAGCAGCGGCCGCCCGACGCGGGCCAGCGCGGCACGCGCGTCCGGGCCGTTCGGACGGCCCCGGTCCAGCAGCAGGGCGGCGGCCAGCAGGGGCAGACCCGGGGAGGACAGCAGCGTGAAGGTCGTGTTGCCCGCGTGCAGTTCCAGGGACGGGACGCCCGCTGCCGTAGCCGCCCGGGTGAGCGCGATACCGCCGAGGACGAGGCCGTACGCGTGCAGGACCGCGCGCGGTGGCAGCAGCCGGCCGGCGGGCTCGGCGCCGGAGCGGGACCGGCGGACCGCGCAGAACACCAGCCCGACGGCCGTGGTGAGGAGCCCGGCCAGGACACCGGCCGGTTGCACCACGCCCGCCCGGTTGAGCGCCAGCAGCCCGAGCGCGAGCGCCCCGCCCGCTCCCGCGGCCATGACGACGGTACGGAACCGGCGCTGCGGGCGGGTCAGCAGCGCGGCCCACACGGTCACCAGCGGGAAGACCAGGGCGCTGGTGACCGCGGTGGCGGTGCCCAGGGCGGCCGGCTGCCGGCCGGTGAGGGCGGCGCCGATGACGGTGGCGAGGCCGAGGGTGCCCCACGGCATGATGTTCATGCCGAGCATGGCCTGTCGCAGCGCGGTCGCCGGTGGCGCCAGGGCGAGCAGCACGGGCACGGTGACCAGCAGCGATACGCCGAAGCCGGTGAGCGCTTCCACCGTGGGGGCGATGCCCGCCACCACCAGGGCGATCGTCGCGGGTCCTCGCAGTGGCAGCCCACGCACCCACTCCTGCAGCGACCGGTGCACGTCCCGGCGGGTGAGCACCTGGCTCAGGTAGACGCCGGGCAGCATCACCGCGGCGGCGTTGAGCACCAGCAGGCCGGCTCCCCCGGCACCCGTGGCCAGCACGTCGCCCGGCAGCGCGAACTGCGGCAGCCACCAGATCAGCACCGCCGCCAGCGCGGCGCCCGCGACCGCCGCCCAGTGCGCCGGCCGGCGCAGCCCCGTGATCATTCCCAGCACCATGACGAGCGGTGACACCGCTATCGCCCACACCATCGTTCCAGCCGCCTTTCGTTCTCTCGCTTACGGCTCCGGCACAGCCTCGCGGCACGGCCGGCGGGCGGTCTTGAACGAAAGTCGCGGAAGGGAGAACACGGCCCGGGTCCCCCGCTCAGGGGCGGATGGCCCCCGGCGTGACCCCGAAGTACCGCTTGCAGATACGGGTCAGGTGCGCCTGGTCGGAGAATCCCGTGGCGGCCGCCACCTCGGCCGGCCGCTGCCCGGCCAGGAGCAGGCGGCGGGCGCGGTTGGCGCGCAGCCGCAGCAGGTAGGCGTGCGGTGGCAGCCCGTACGCCTGGCGGAAGGCGGCGATGAGCGAAGCCCGCGGCATGCCCGCGGCCGCGCTGAGCTCGGCGACGGTGACGGGTTCCGTCCACCGGTCGTGCAGCATCTGCCGGGCCAGGTCCGGGCCGCGGCGCACGCCCCGCGGAGCCCCGGCGGAGGACACCGGGCCGGTACGGGCGTGCCGGCGCAGTACCGCGCCCAGGCCGCCGAGCAGCAGGGACTCGGCGGTGAGGGGATCGCCGGCGTACTCCTGCTCGCGGTGGACGCGGCGCAGCAGGGCGAAGAGTTCGGCGTCCCGTACGGCCGTGTCCGCGAACCAGACGTCCTGGGTGCCCAGGTGTTCGCGGGCCAGTTCACCGACCATCGCGGTGTCGAAGTAGAACATCCGGTATCGCCAGCCGGATTCCTCGGCGGCGAAACCGGTGTGGACCTGCCCGGGGTTGAGGATCACCAGGTGCCCGGCCGGTACGACCACCGTGCCGCCGGCCATGTGCAGCCCTTCGGCGCCCTGCTCGATGACGCCGACGGAAAGTTGTTCGTGGCTGTGCCGGTCGAAGGCGAAGCGCTCGAAACGGGCGGCCAGCAGCTCCACTTGCGGGTTGCCGGCCGCGGTCCACAGCCGTGCGCGCTCGCCGTCCGCTCCCATCGGCGCATGATCGCAGACTGGCGTCTCCCGGCACATGATCAGGCTCACAGCGTCAGCGGCATGGCTGCTGCTGCCTGTCCTGGCCGCCGGGCCAGTCGGTCCGGACTCCAGCTCGGCGAGACGCTCGGACATCTTTCGAAGACTGAGGGATATTCATCGGCTCATTCGATCTCCCTAGTGTTGAGCACATCAAGCCAAAGCCCGGGGGCAGCACCGCTCCTGGGCGACCATCACAGGGAGACCACCATGCGCGCCGTTGTCCAGAAGTCCTTCGGAGGCCCCGAGGTCCTGGAGGTCGTCGAGACCGACCGGCCCACGCCTCTCGGCGGCGAAGTCCTGATCCGCGTCCACGCCAGCGCCGTGAACCCGGTGGACGTGGCCGTCAGGTCCGGCGCCTACCCGCTGCTCGGCGAGCCGCCCTTCGGGGTCGGCTGGGACATCTCCGGTGTCGTCGAGGAGGCCGGCCCCGGTGCCCGGTTCAAGCCGGGTGACGAGGTCTTCGGCATGCCGTTCTTCCCGCGCGCCGCCACCGGCTACGCCGAGTACGTCGCCGCGCCCTCCCGCCAGGTGGCCCGCAAGCCCGCCGGCCTCGACCACGTGCACGCCGCGGCGATCCCCCTGGCCGCGCTCACCGCCTGGCAGGGCCTGGTGGACGCGGCCGGGATCGGCGAAGGCCAGCGGGTGCTGATCCACCGCGCGGCCGGCGGTGTCGGGCACTTCGCGGTCCAGATCGCCAAGGCCCGCGGCGCCCATGTGATCGCCATGGCGAGCGCCCCCAAGCACGACTTCGTACGGGGCCTGGGCGCCGACGAGGTCATCGACTACCGCACCACCGACTTCACGGAGGCGGTCAAGGACGCCGACGTCGTCTTCGACTCCTCCTCCGAGGGCGTGCGTTCCCTCGGCGTCCTGCGCCCCGGCGGCACGCTCGTCAGCATCATGGAGCACTGGAACCAGGAGCTCGCCGCCCAGGTGGAAGCCGCGGGCCGGCGCTTCGCCGGCGTCTCCGTCGAACCCGACTACGCCTCGCTGGAGGCGATCGCCGCGCTCGTGGACGCCGGACGCGTCCGCCCCCACGTCGCGGAGACCTTCCCGCTGGCCGATGCCGCCAAGGCCCACGAGCTGGTCGGTTCCGGCCGGGTCCAGGGCAAGGTCGTCCTCACCGTCGGCTGACGACGGGCGGCGCGTAGGCTGACGCCCCGACGATGGCGGGGACCGGGGAGAAGGGGAGAAGGGGACGTGCGTTGGACATCCTGACCGAGGCGCTGAGCTCGATGCGGACGGGGCGGCCCAGGTCCGTACGGACCCACGGCCGCGCGCCCTGGGGCCTGCGTCTCCCCCCGGTCGCCGGCGCCGGCTTCCATGTGGTGCTCTACGGAACCTGCTGGCTCATACCGCTCGAGGACGCGCCCCATCTGGAGCCGATCGCCCTCAGCCCGGGGGACGTGGTGTTCCTGCGCGACGGCCCCGGGCACATCCTCGCCGACCATCCCTCGACGCCGGCCGAGGTGGAAAGGCCGGAGCAGTTCCACCCGGGCTCGCCGATCGGCACGGTCACGATCGGCGGCGACGGCCCCGCCACCAGCCTGCTGTGCGGCAATTACCACCTGGACCAGGGGCGCCCCCACCCCCTGGTGCACCAGCTCCCGGAGATCGTCCACCTCGCCACCCGGCACGGCCGGCACCCCGAGCTGAGCGCCGCCGTTCAGCTCCTCGGGACGGAGCTGGAGAACCCGCGCATCGGATCGGCCGGCATCGTGCCCACGCTCATCGACTCGCTGCTGCTCTACATCCTGCGCGCCTGGATCGAGGATCAGCCCCCGACGGAGACCAAGGGCTGGGCCGCCGCTCTCGGCGACTCCGCGATCGCCCCTGCCCTGGCCGCCATCCACGACGCCCCGGCCGCTCAGTGGACCGTCGAGACGCTGGCCGACCGGGTGGGCCTGTCCCGGGCGGCCTTCGCGCGCCGGTTCACCGCCTTCGTCGGCGAACCGCCCATGGCTTATCTGACCCGCTGGCGCATGACGACCGCCGCCAAGCTGCTGCGGGAGTCCGAAGCCCCGCTCACGACCGTCGCGGCCCGGACCGGATACGGCTCCGAGTACGCCTTCGCCAAGGCGTTCAAACGCGAGTACGGCCAGGCCCCCGGCAGTTACCGCCGCGAGTCCCGCGCCGCCTGAGGGCACAACTGTCGGTCCGGCCTCCGCTTCCCCGCCCGCGCCGACAGTGGGCGGGGAAGCGTCTTGAGGTCCCGTCCTCCTCCGCTAGGAGACCGTCAGTTCCGCGACGCCGGTGCGCGACGTGGCGGCGGCCGCACTGCGTACCACGATGCGTACGTACCGCGCCGACACCGGCCCAGCGACGTCGTGCCAGTGCCGGCCGTCGGGAGAGACCTGGATGTCGTACGAGGCCGGTGCCGGGCCGCTCCAGGTCGGGGTGACCTTGGTGACGCGTACGGACTTGCCGAGGTCGGTCGTCAGCTTGCCGTCCGGCCCGTCCGGGACCCAGGCCGTGGCCGGGTTGCCGTCGACAGCGGCGTCGGCGTACATGCCGGGTTCCTCGGAGGAGGCAGCGGCGGCGGTGCAGCGGGCCATGTTGTCGGTGGGGGTGAGGTCGGGGCGGCGGGTTTCGAGGACGGCCGGGGCGGCCTCGGTGAGGACCTGTTCGCCCTGCGGGGTGTCGAGGGTCATGGGCGCGCCGTCGGTGAGCCGCACGGTCGTGCGGTGGGCGCCGAGCTCGATGTCGTACGTACGGCCCTGCCAGCGCAGCCCGCGCAGCGTGACGCCGCGGCTGAGCTGCGGGGGCAGCATCGGGTCGAGGCGGAGCCGGTCCTCGCGCATCCGCATGCCCGTCAGGCCGTTGGTGAAGGTTTGCAGGAAGCCGCCCTTGCCGGTGAGGAAGTCGTGCGCGGGCGAGCCGGCCAGCGGGTCCTCCGCGCCCGCCTTGGCGCCGCGGGCCTCCGAGAACTGGGCGAAGGGACCGCGGACGAACGGCCTGATGGAGCGCTGCAGATACGTGTACGTCGAGCAGCCGGGTTCGCCCGTGCCGGCGGCGGCGATGGCGTGGACCGAGTCCGTCATGGCGGGGCCGTCGGGGTCGGTCCGCTGCGCGTAGTAGTCGAGGGTGCGGGCCGCGGCGCCCGCCGGCATCGGCCACTCCAGGGGGTACATCAGCAGCACCGTGTCGGCCTGCTTGATCTTGCTGCCCCGGTAGCCGTCGTACTGCTGGAAGACCTTGCGATCCGCGTCGTAGGGGATCCTGATCCGGTCGGCGATCGCCGTCCACTCCCCCGGGGCGCGCTCGCCCAGCAGCTGTGCGGCACGGGTGGCGTGGCGCAGCGCGGTGACGGCTCCGGCGTTGGTGAAGACCGCGTCGTCGACGCCGTTGCTGTACTCGTCGGGGCCGGCGGTGTCCTTGATGGAGTAACTGCCGTCCGTGTTGCGCTCGACCCTCCCGGCCCAGAACTCGGCTATGCCCTTCATCACCGGCCAGCCGCGCTCACGCAACCAGGCCGTGTCGCCGGTGGCGAGGTAGTACTGCCAGGTGGCGAGGGATATGTCCGACTGGAGGTGGATCTGGGTGCGGCAGTGGGGCGGGTCCACGCTGTGGCACTCCTGGCCCAGGTCGCCCTTGCTGCCGCTGTTCCAGGGGTAGAAGAGCCCCTGGTAGCCGAGCTTGCGGGCGTTCTCGCGGGCTCCCGGGAGGGTGCGGTAGCGGTACTCGACGACGGTCCTGGCGAGGTCGGGCGAGGTGGCCAGCAGGGCCGGGTACATCCAGGTCTCGGCGTCCCAGAACACCAGGCCCGCGTAGTTGTCGCTGGTCAGCCCGGCCGGGGCGATGCTGTTGGCGGCGCCTTCCCGGGTGCTGGACAGCAGCCCGTACCGGGCGGAGCGCACCCACGCCTGCAGCTCGCGCCGCCCGGGCACCTCGATGTCGGCGCGCCACAGCCGGGCCCAGGCGGCGGTGTGGGCGCGCAGCAGCCCGTCCCAGCCGCGCCGGGCGGCGCGCTGTGAGGCGGCGGTGGCCTCCTGGCGGGGCGAGCGCGAGGTCAGCGCGGTGTCGACGCCGACGTACTTGGTGAGTTCGTAGGCGTGGCCCTTGCGCACGGGGAAGGTGAGTGACTGCCGGACGCTCAGGTCCTTCGCGTCGTCGGCGTGGCGGGCGTTGGCGGTGCGCACGCCGTGCCCGGGGCGCAGGGTGGAGGCGACGGCTCCGTCGGTGTCGGTGCCGTCGGTGCGGAAGGCCACGTCCATGGTCCGGCCGTCCCGACCGGCCTGGCTGCCGTGGCCGGTTCCACCGGTCCGGTCTCCGCCGCCGGTCTGCCGGACGCGCCGGGCGCCGCGTCCGTCGAGCAGGTCGGTGACGGTGGCCTCGCCGCTCCAGCGCGGCGTCATGCTCAGCCGTACGGCGCCCACGTGCGGGTCGTTGCGGTCGGCCAGCACCTCGTAGACCAGGTCGGTCTTCCGTCCGTCGGTGGCGGTCCAGGTCAGGGAGGTCCGGACGATGCCGCAGTGCAGGAAGAGGGTCTGGCGGTAGCCGGATATTCGACCCGGTTTCGTCAAAGAGTTGAACGTATCACCGTGTTCGCCGCCCGTGCCGACGGTGAGTCCGGTCCAGGTGGGCAGGGCCGCGACGGCCTGCCGGTCCCCGGCGGTCCGCTCGTTGTGCGCGTAGAGCCCGGACACGAACGAACCGTCGTAGCTCGGGGTGAAGAGCGGCCAGCCGGTCTTGGCGTCGCTGCCGGTGTAGCCGGCGCCGTTGGGCGGTACGCGCTGCCCCAGGTAGCCGTTGCCTATGGAGGCGTGGTGGGTGTCGCCGGTGTCGACGCGGGTGGACTCGAGTGTCCAGCCGTCTCCCGTCCGACAATTGCCGGTCGGGGGGACGGAGGTGGGGGAACGTTCGGCGGTGGGAGGTTGCGGTGCTTGCGCGGCGGCCGCGGGCGGTACCGAGGCGACGAGCACGCCTGCGAGCAGCAGTGCGGACAGGCGGACGGGGCGCGACCGCGCGCCGGGAGAGTGCGTCATTGGACTCCGTCGTCTTGATCTCCTACGGGAGTCCCGTGACCTTAAATTGATGAACCGACAAGGTCAACAGTGTTGATTATCCGTAAGTTTCTCGAACGAAGTCGACCACCGCTCCCGACGGCCGAAGGGCGGCAGCTGACACGGATTCACTTCTCGTGTCGCATTGGATACAATGAGTGATCGACTTCTGTGATCGAAAGCGGTTGAGCATGGCGGTAGCGCGGAGGCCCGACATCCCGACGACAGCAGCGGACAGCGATGCCCCCGCACGGGCCGTGGACCACGCGTGACGCCGGTGCCATCGGCCACAGCCGCCGACGCCGCGGAACCTCCCGTCTCGCCGGTCAGTTCGCACAACGAGTGGGACCCGCTGGAGGAGATCATCGTCGGGCGTCTCGACGGTTCGACGATCCCCTCCAACCATCCCGTCGTCGCCTGCAACATCCCGCCATGGGCGGCGCGGTTGCAGGGCCTTGCCGCGGGCTTCAAGTATCCGCGCGTTCTGGTCGAGCGAGCGCAGCACGAGCTCGATCGGTTCATCACGCTCCTGCAATCACTCGGCATCACGGTCAAGCGCCCGGACGCGGTCGACCACAGGCGGCAATTCGGCACCCCCGACTGGTCGTCGCGCGGCTTTTCCAACAGCTGTCCGCGGGACAGCTTGCTCGTGATCGGTGACGAGATCATCGAGACACCGATGGCATGGCCGTGCCGGTATTTCGACACGCACTCCTATCGCACGATCGTCAAGGACTACTTCCGGCGCGGCGCGCGCTGGACGGCGGCGCCGAAACCGCAGCTCACCGACGCACTGTTCGAGGCGGATTTCCGCGTCCCCGAGGTCGGCGAGCCCATGCGCTACATCCTCACCGAGTTCGAGCCGGTGTTCGACGCGGCGGATTTCGTACGCGCGGGACGCGACTTGTTCGTCACGCGGTCCAACGTCACCAACCGCATGGGCATCGACTGGCTGCGCCGCCATCTCGGCCCCGGCTATCGCATTCACGAGATCGAGAGCCGCTGCCGCACACCCATGCACATCGACACGACGTTCGTCCTGCTCGCGCCCGGCAAGGCACTGGTCAATCCTGAATACGTCGACGTCGACCGCCTGCCCGACGTCCTGCGCTCGTGGGACATCCTGATCGCCCCCGAGCCCAATCCGATCCACGAGCGCTTGCTCAAAATCACCTCGATGTGCGGCAAGTGGCTCAGCATGAACGTTCTCATGATCGACGAAAAACGGGTGGTGGCGGAGCGGCATCACACCGACATGCTGCGGGCCCTCGAGAAGTGGGGGTTCGAGCCGATCCCGTGCGACCTGCTGCACTACGCGCCGTTCGGCGGCTCATTCCACTGCGCGACGCTCGATGTCCGGCGTCGCGGGACGCTCGAATCGTACTTCGACTGACCGGCCGGTTCGTCGGCTGCGGCCGGCTGCGGCCCGGCGGTGAATCGGCGGTGAATCGGCGGGCCCGCCAACCGGGCTGTGTGCCGCGGGCAAAATGTGGACATGATCGATACCTCCCGCCGCAGTCTCCTCGGCGCCCTCGCGGCCTCCGCCGCCGTCCCGCTGACCGCCCTGACCACGTCCCCGGCCCGCGCGGCCGCGCAACCGGCGGCCACCACGGCCGCCGCGTCGCCCCCGACCGTATCCCCCACCGCGGCCACGACGACCGGCCCACGCTCCTCGATGACCTTCACGGGGACCCCGTACGACACGGCCGTCTTCGCCCGCGCCACCCTCGGCGAACTGACCACGACGGTGCTGCCCGGCACGCCCAGCCGTACCGAGATCAGACACAGGCAGCAGCGGGTCGCCGTCCTGACCAAGGGCGCCCGTACCGTCCTCATGTCCGGACCCGAGCGGACCTTCACGGAGAACAAGCAGCCCTTCGCCGACGTTTTCGACCGGCTGGTCCCCGACTTGGCGCTTGAGGCCGGCAAGCGGCTGAAGCCCGGCTGGGGCACTTCACCGGCCGGCGGCTCCTGGAGCGTGTTCGGCGGGACGGCCGGCAACGCCGACTTCGCGGTCCGGCGCGGGGCGGCGACCATGGTCCTCAAGGACACGGAAGCGGGTCGCTACGCCACCCTGACGGACGACCAGATATCCGATGTCGACGTCACCTGCGAGGCCGCCTTCGACAAGGTGCCCACAGGCAACGCCTGCTCGTACGCCCTGCTCTTCGGCTACCGCAGCGACACCGCCACCGACACCCACTACCGGGCCCGGCTCTCCTTCACCACCAAGGGCGAGGTCGACCTGCGCGTCGAGAAGGTGACGGGCGGCAAGGCCACAGTGCTGGCCACGGCCGGCCCGCTCGCCACCGGTGTGAAGGCCCACAGCACGTGGCGGATCCGGGTGCTCCGCAAGGGCGCGACGGCTCAGGTCAAGGCATGGCCGGCGGCCGAGCCGGAACCGGCGGACTTCACCGCCGGGTTCGAGGACGCCGACCCGGTCTTCCGCAGGGGCCGGGTCGGCGTCCGCGGGTTCGCCTCCCACGGCTGTACGAACCTCCCCGTCACCCTCACGGTCAGCCGCTTCGAGGTCACCGCGGCCACCTGGGAGAACCCGCCGGCCGTCACCCACCGCGACTGGGTCCGGATCCTGGACGCGCCCTTCGACGGGGAATGGACGCCGGCCCTCGAGGCCACCGTCCGCGGCTGGGCCGGGTCGATGGCCCCCGACGTCTTCTCGTACGCGGCCATGTTCCTGCCGGGCGCTCCGCACATGAGGGGCGCGGACCCGCGGGCGGCGGGTGCGGACGTGCTGGGCAAGGCGGGGTACGGGAAGCCCGACAGCCAGGGCCTGCGCCCCGTCGGCGCGGACTTCCACGACTACATGGGGCGGTCGTGGACCTTCCCCGACGGCACGAGGAAGCCGGAGGAGGGCCAGGGCGGGAACCTGGACTGCTCGGGCTACGTACGCATGGTCTACGGCTTTCACATGGGCGTGGAGATGTGCGCCGGAAAGGACACGTCGAAGAAGGCGCTGCCGCGCAAGTCCGGTGCCATGGTCGACTTCGCGCCCGGAGTCCGTATCGCCCAGCGGGCGCAGGACAGCACCACCGCGCCGGCCGCGCCCCTGCTCCAGCCGGGCGACCTGGTCCTGTTCGACGTCAACGACAAGGAGGAGGCTCCGGTGGAACCGGACGAGTACGCCGTCGACCACGTCGGCATCTACCTCGGCCTGGACACGGCGGGCAAGCGGCGCTTCCTCTCCAGCCGCAAAAGCTCCGACGGCCCGACGATGGCCGACGTCTCGGGCCCCTCCACCCTGGACGCCCCCGGCATCTACGCGGACTCCCTCCACACGGTCCACCGCGTCTGAACCCGCCCAGGCGGCAGGCTGGAGCATGTCACCGGGCCTGGGGCAGTGGGGCAGCCGGCGCGCGCCGCTTGTGCCCGCGAGTATCGTCGCGGGGTGTTCGAGCTGCTGCCCCGCACGGGGATCGTCCTGCCGCGCGGCGCCGGAACGCTGTCCTTCGCGATGGCCGAACGCCCGGCGCAGTGGGCGGTCGCCACGCTGTGCGATGTGCGTCAGACGTGGGTGTGCGGACTGGAATGGTCGTTCGCCGCCGAGTACGGGGGCGTCTCCCTGCTGGTCGGCGGCGGGCGCGAGGAGGGGATGAACCACGTCGCCCTCGACCGGATCGGCGACGCGCCGGGCACGTCGGCCACCACGCCGGTCGTCTGGCAGGACATCGACCTCTTCGGCTACCCGCACCAGGAGGTCACGCGGGCCCTGGGGGAGATACCCGCCGACATGCGGCTGGTCTTTCCCGCACCGCCCGGCACGCACCTCGTGGGAGTCCGGCTGCACGCCGCCACCGCGTGACCGGGGGCGGCGGGCGCATGTCTGTCCGACATGGGGGTACTCGGCAGCCCCCGCCGTGTCCGCGGCGGGTCGACGGATGTGCCGTACGAGCGGGAGGTGGGCGGAATGGCCCGGGACAAGCGCAAGAAGACCGGTTCCGATCCCTACGAGCGAGCGCGGAGCGACGAGGAACCCGGAGCGCACTCGGGCAAGGAGAGCCGCGCACGTGAGCGCTCCATTCCGGGAACGGCCAGCGCCCGTGAGGGCTACCAGAACGAGGGCGGCACCGCACGCGGAGACGCCCTCGGCGGCGTACAGGGACGAAGCCGGGACACGGAGGACAAGCGCCCCGGCAAGGGCAGGACCGGCAAGGACCGGTCGTCATGACGGACCGGCGCCGGGGCAGCATCCCCCGCGACATGCAGGACCAGCAGGAGCGTGGCGACCGCCGGGGCACGGCACCTGAGAGCGGCAAGAAGGCCGACGACCGGCGCGGAGCCAGGGCCGCCGGCACCAAGGACACCGACGAGAAGAAAACCCGGCGCCCCGACGACGCCACCGGCACGACGGCCCCGCCCCCGAGTGAGCCGCCCGACTGACGACTGGCATCAACGTCACCGCCGCTGTCTCGTGAGGCCGCTGGAGCACACCTCCTCCAGCGTCCGGTCCAGCAAGGCGACGCTCCGCTCATAGGGCGCACACCCGTTCGTCCGCAGGATGCCCGTGCCCGCCAGCAGGCGGGTCACCCTCGACGTGATCAGGCAGAACCGAAAGGCGGCGAAGACCTCGTAATAGGGCAGCTGCCGCATCGGGCGGCCGAGCAGGGACTCGTAGCGGGAGACGGTCTCCTGCCTGTCCGGCAGTCCGGGAAGCCTGGGCAGCTCACGTCCTTCGCTCAGATAGCGGTCGGTGTACAGGTACCAGGCAAGGTCGCTCTCCGGGGCACCGAGCGTGGCCATTTCCCAGTCCAACAGCGCGACAGGCGCTTGGCCCGTGTAGATGATGTTGCCGATGCGGGCGTCGCCCCACAGCAACCGCGGAGATTCCGGTTCCGCTGGGCGATGGGACCGCAACCAGTGCAGGGCTCGGGCGACGACGGAGCTGTCCTGGGCGCCGTAGAAACCCAGGTGGGCGGCGCACTCGCCCAGTTGGCGGCCGATGCCGACGGGACCGTGGCGGGGGTTGTCCAGGAAGGCCAGGCCCAGGGCGCCGGGGTCCAGGCGGTGGACTCTCGCCATCAGCTCCAGACCACCGTTCCACACGTGCGCACGTGCGGCGGGCTGGAGCTCCGCCAGCCACCCCGTCCGGTGGTACGACGGCAGGTCGGGCGGCACACGGCCCGGGATCCGCTCCATGACGATGAACGGAGCTCCCAGGAGTTCGCCGGACGGCTCGGCCCCGTGGGTCTTCGCCACCGGAACATCGGTACCGGCCAGGAGCATCTGCAGTCGGGTGTGGGCGTCCCAGTCGTACTCCGGCAGGAGTTGGTGCCCGGTAGGCGCCACCCTGATGGCGAGCGGGAGGATTCGGCGCGCGCCGTGGTGATTCCACTCCGCGTCGCACAGGAGCGTCTCTCCGCTGAATCCCGTTCCCGCGGGGATGCTGATGGGGCCGACCGTGGGGGTGCCCTCCCCGGGAAAGCGGTCCGCGAGCCATCGCGCGATCACTTCACGGGCCAGGCGCTGGTCGCGTTTCAGGGGTACGGGCATGACCTCTCCGGTCTCTTCAGGTGGACGGTGGGCCCTGTGCTCACGCGTGGCGTGATTCGTCTGCGGGGATCTCGGCGGGGAAGCGGCGGGGGGCCGCGCACAGGACGACGAGGAACCCCAGGGCAGCGGCGATCGAGGCACCGAGGTACACCTGATCGACGGCGCCGTCGATCGCCTGGTGGAGGTAGTGGACGCTCTGGGGGCTGAGCGAGGCGGGGTCCCGCAGAGCCTTGGTCACGGAGTCGAGCTCGCTCGGCACACCGGTGGTGATGCTGTCGGGTGCCTGATCGAGGCGTGTGCGCAGGGCGTTGTTGGCGAGGGCGCCGAAGACAGCGGCTCCGAGGCACTGGCCTGCCTTCCGGCAGAAGAGGAGGGAGGCGGTCGTCGTACCGCGCTCGAAGGGGGCGACGCTGGATTGCGCGCCCATGACGAGCGGCAGGTGGACGAGGCCGAGGGCACCACCGAGGAGCAGCATGGCCAGGGTCGGGCACCACACCCGGTCGGGGGAGGACAGCATGCCGAGGGCGAGCAGCGTCAGTGACGCCGCACCGATCCCGATGAGCGCGGTCCGCCGCAGGCCGATCCGGCTGTGGACGTGATGTGCCAGGTGCGCCGAGAAGGACCAGGCCAACAGCATGGCCGATACGCCCAGTCCGGCAGCCACCGGGCCGAGCCCGAGCACGGACTGTCCGTACATGGGCAGGAACACCACCGGCACGGAGATCAGGAGCCCCACCAGTCCGAGGGCCACGTTGACGACCACGATGACCCGCCGGCGCCACACCCAGCCGGGCATGACCGGATCGTCGGCGCGATGCTCGATGACGACCAGGGCGACGGCGAACAGCAGGCACGCGCCGAGCAGGGCCAGCGAGGGGAACGACAGCCAGGGCCAGGTGACGCCCCCTTGGACGAGAAAGGTGAGCAGCGCGGCACCGCAGGCGAAGACGGCGAGGGCCCCTCCCCAGTCGGTGTCCCGGGCCGACCGCCGCCGTACCCCCGGCACGGCCGGTCCGGTGCGGGCGGGATCAGGGAGGTGACGGGTGACCAGCCACAGCGCCGTGACGGCCACCGGCGCGTTCACCAGGAAGATCCAGCGCCAGCCGACGCAGGTCGCGAGGAACCCACCGAGAAGGGGGCCGCAGATGGCGCATACCGACCACACGGTGGAGAGCCGTGCCTGGATCCTGGGCCGGTCCTCGAGGGAGTACTGGTCGGCGATGATCGTCTGTACGGTCCCTTCGACGGCGGCGATGCCCAGGCCCTGGACCATGCGGAACGCGATGAGGCTGGTCATGTCGCCGGCACCGGCGCACAGCAGCGAGCCGGTCAGGAAGAGCACGATCCCCGCGATGAGGACGGGCCTGCGGCCCAGGTTGTCGGACAGCTTGCCGTAGACCGGCAGAGTGGCCGTGGTGGTGAGCAGGTAACCGGAGAACAGCCAGGTAAGGGCCGAGAAGCCGCCGAAATCAGCGACGATCAGGGGAATGGCGGTGGAGACGACGGTGCTGTTGAGGGCCCCGACCGCCGTGCCGAGCACCAGCGTCGCGGAGACCGGCCCGCGGCGCGCCGGGGCGCTCGGCTTTCCGGGAGCCGGGCTGCTGCCGTCGGTGAACGTGGCCTGGGCTCCGTGCGTCATCGTCCTCTCCCCCGTGGGACACCGGACCTCCTCCGTACCGCGGTTGTCGCGTGCCCGGAGGCGTTGCGGAGGACGTTGGCCGGCAGACCGCCGCTCGAAGCTGCGACATGCCGCTCGAATGGACTAACGCGACCGTAGGATCTTGGTTACGTACTACGGACGGATACGCCCGCGCCGCCTTGACGGTGCGGCTGCGCCGGTACGGAACCGGCGCGCTCGTCGCGGCGTCGCAGGCGGTCTGAGCAGGGCGCAAGCTGGAGGGTGGCCCACTTCGCCTGATGAGGACAAAGAGCCGAGGTGACGACGATGACGAACCTGCCCGACGTGGTGTCGCGCGAGGAGTGGCTCGCCGCCCGCAAGGAGCTGTTGGCCGAGGAGAAGGAGCTCACCCGGGCGCGCGACCGGGTCAACGCCGACCGGCGGCGGCTGCCGATGGTCCGCGTCGACAAGCCGTACACCTTCGAAGGCCCTGACGGGGAGGTGGGCCTGCTCGACCTGTTCGAGGGCCGTCCGCAGCTGGTCATGCATCACTTCATGTGGACCTACGACATCGACGCCGACGGCACCGAACACCCCCGCGACACCGGCTGCCCCAGCTGCTCCTCCGCGGCCGACGGGATCGGCAATCCGCGGCAGCTGCACGTCCGCAACACGACGCTGGTCGCGGTGACACGGGCGCCGTACGCGAAGCTCGCCGCGTACCGCGAGCGGATGGGGTGGACATTCCCCTGGTACTCCTCGGCCGGCAGCGACTTCAACTACGACTTCCACGCGACCGTCGACGACCGGGTCGCGCCGGTGCGGGTCAATCACCGCACGGAGGCCGAGCTCGCCGAGGCCGGAACGCCGTGGTCGGAGAGCATGCGCGGCGACTATCCGGGCATCAGCGCGTTCCTGCGCGTCGGGGACGAGGTCTTCCACACCTACTCCACGTTCGGCCGTGGCATCGAGGAGTTCCACTACGGCATTCCCTACCTCGACCTCACCGCGCTGGGCCGCCAGGAGGCGTGGGAGGAGCCGAAGGGCCGCGCGGTCCCGCTCGGCCTGCATGCCGGCGGCCCTGCCCTGCGCCTCCCCGACGAATACGACGCCTGACGATCCGACCCGGCGCGTACGACGCGTACGACGCGTACGACGCTCACGATCCGACCGTGCGTCGCCCGTCCCGTCCCCGAAAGTGGCCCACGTACAAGGCGCCCGATTGTCCCGGTCGACAGAGCCAATGTCTATGTACGGTCAAGACATGCCGCATCTGTTGCTCCCCGCCGGGCCTCAACGCACGCTCGCTCTCGCCCAGTTGAGCAACTCCGTGGGTGACGGCGCGTACTACGTCACCTCGGCTCTGTACTTCAGCCATGTCGTCGGTCTGGCACCCGCCAGGATCGGCCTCGGCCTGACGGTGGCCTGGGCGGTGGGCTCGGTCGTGGGGGTGCCGCTCGGCCGGATCGCGGACCGGCGTGGCCCGCGCGGCACGGCGGTGCTGCTGGCCCTCGCGACCAGCTTCGCCGTCGCGTCGTTCCTGGTCGTACGGGACTTCCTGCCGTTCCTCGTGGCGGCCTGCCTCTACGCCACCGCGCAGTCGGGCCTCGCCGCCGCCCGGCAGGCGCTGCTCGCGGGCCTGGTCGCCAAGGAGGAGCGCACCGGTGCGCTCGCCCACCTGCAGGCGACGCTCAACGCGGGCCTTGCCGTGGGCGCCGCACTCGGCGGGCTCGCACTGTCCTACGGGACGAGGTCGGCGTACCTCGGCGTCTTCGCGGTCGATGCCTTGAGCTTTGTCCTCTGCGCGCTGCTGCTGTCGCGGCTGCCGGCCGTCGCGCCCGTGCCCGCCGTGCGGGGCGCGAAACTCGAAGTCCTGCGGGATCGGCCGTACGCCGTCGTCACGCTCCTCAACGCCGTTCTGCTTCTTCGGATGCCGCTGCTCAGCCTCGGACTGCCGCTGTGGATCACTGAACGCACCGACGCTCCCGCGTGGCTGGTCTCCGCGCTCTTCGTTCTCAACACCGGCGCCGTGATGCTGTTCCAGGTCCGTACCGCCCGCTCGGTGACGGGGCTTCCCACGGCAGCCCGTGCCATCCGTCGCTCCGGCGCGCTCATGCTCGTGACCTGTGGTGTCTTCGCCCTGTCGGCCGGGCGTTCACCCTGGATCGCGGTCACGGTCCTGGTCGGCGGCTCGGTGCTCCTGGTCGCCGCCGAGATGCTCCAGTCGGCCGGCTCCTGGCAACTCGGCTTCGACCTGGCACCGGTGGGACGCGTCGGCGAGTACCAGGGCTTCTTCGGTACCGGCACCACGGTCGCCCGCACGCTCGGGCCGCTGGTGCTCACAGGGCTGCTGGTGGGGATGGGCGCGCTGGGCTGGGTGCTGCTCGGCGCGCTGTTCCTGGCGGCCTCGTACGCGCTGTCACCGGTGACCCGATGGGCGGCGCGGACGCGTCCCGAGCAGCACTCCCCTTCTCTAGGTCGGGTGACCTATATTTGCCTGCCATGAGCGACCAACTGAACTACGAAGCGGCTGGGCCGGTCCTGTTGGCAGGCGGCTACGGCACTGTCGGTGCCGAGCTGGCGCGGCTGGCCGCGCCGTCCTGGCCCTTGCTTCTGACGGGCCGCACCGTGGAGAACGGGCGGGCGGTGGCGGAGGAGACCGGGGCCCGGCTGCGGCGCTGGGATCTGTCGGACCCCCGGCCGTTCGAGGCCGGCGTGCGGGCGGTGGTGGGGGTGGTGAACGACCCGGACGACCGGGTGCTGCGGGCGGCGGTGCGCGGAGGCGTTCCGTATGTGGACATCACCCGGTGGACGGTACGGCTGCAGCGGGCCGCGACGCTGGCGGCGCTGCTGGACCCGGCGGCGCCGGTGCTGCTGTCCTCGGCGTGGATGGGGGGTGTGAGCAGTCTGGTGACGGCGGCCCTGGCGCACGGCCTGGGTGGCGCGGAGCGGGTCGAGACGGCGATCCGCTGGGATCTGCGGGACCGGGCCGGGGCGGACTCCGTGGAGTTCATGGACCGCCTCGGCCTGGACTTCGAGGTCGTCGAGGCCGGTCACCGGCGTACGGTCATGCCGCTCAGCGACGTCCGGCGGGTGCGCATCGGTACGGCGACCACGAAGGTGGCCCGGATCGACACGCCCGAGCAGTTCACCCTGCCCCTCACGCTCGGCTCCGCCTCCGCGATCACCCGGATCGGCTTCAGCTCGGCGGCGTCCACCTCGGCGCTCCTGGCCGCCAAGCGTCTGGGGTTCTTCCGCTGGGGGCGCGGCGAACGCTTCACCACCGCCCGGCGCGCGCTGCTCCACGCACCCGGCGAGGGCGGGATCGCCGAACTCCGCGTCGACGTCACCCACCGGGGACGCACGCGGACCGCGACCGTCACCGACACGGCGGGCCAGGCCCATCTCACGGCGGTGGGTGCCCTGCTGGCGCTGCACCGCGCCCTGGGAACGGACGGCGCGGCAGCCCCGCGCGGTGTGAGCTTCCCCGAGATGCCCCCCTACCCGGACCGGGTGCCGGCGCTGCTGGCCGAGCACGGTGTCCGCGTACGGATCGATGACAGCGAGGCTGATACCGCCGCTGACACCGGCGTCCACTCGCCCGCCCCGGACCGGGCCGCATGAGCGCCGCCACACCGCCCCCGAAGCGGCCCGCGGCAACCGGCAAGGGCGCCAGGAAGCGCGCCGAACTCCTCGACACCGCCGAGGAGATCCTGCTGGCCTCCGGCCATGCGGAGCTGTCCCTTCGAGCCGTCGCCACCGCTGCCGGAGTGCGCCTGGGCCACCTGCAGTACTACTTCCCCACCCGCGCCGACCTCGTCTCCGCCGTCCTGGGCCGCGCCCTGGACCGTTCACTGGAACGCCTGCGGCCGCTGCTGGCCGGGCGGGACACGGCTGCCGGCCCGGAGCCGGAACCGGTGGTACGAGCCCTGCTGGCCGAACACGACGACGTCCACCTGGTCCGGCTGTTCGCCGAACTGTGGGCGCTGGCCGCGCGAGACGAGGCCGTCGCGGCGGCCGTCCGCCGCTTCTACGGTGACTACCAGGACCAGGTCGCCGCATTCCTCCGCACACGGAACCCCGGCCTGACCGACGCGTTCTGTCAGGGCCGGGCCCGGGTGTTCGTGATGCTCATGGAGGGCGCCGCGCTGTTCCGTTCCGGCATCGCCGCAGACCGCACGGAGACGGCCGACACCCAACTCGTCGCCGTGGCCACCGCCCTGCTCCACGGCTGTGAGTGAGGGCGAATCCGGCCAACCGCCAATCCGATCAAGACAAAACCCTGCCCATGGATGTCGTGGTGAGCACGGGAACGCACGTGGCCTGTTGGGTTGGGTGACCGTCTGTCGTCCTGCGTACACAGACCTCAGACGAAGATCCCTTGAGAGAGGAATGACGCACGCCCATGAATCTCAGCACCATGGTGTCCCGTGCCGCGACCGCGACCGCGCTGGCCGTGGCACTCGGACTGGGCTCGGCCTCCGGTGTCCAAGCCGCACCCGTGACCGGCAAGGTCGGCACGGCCGGCGCGACCGGCCGTGCCGACGACGGCGGCTGGCAGGGCGAAGGCGGCCTGACCCTGAACGCCGCGGACAACGCGCGCGTCGACGCGTTCGCGGAGGAGGCCAGGAAGGCCGAGCGGTCCATCAGCCCGCAGGTGCGGGCCGCGGCCAGGTTGACTTCGGCGGAGCTGGTCGGCTTCGACCAGCGGCTGAAGTCACCGGACTCGCTCAAGCGCAAGGTCGCCACGTCCATGAAGGAACATCCCGGCCAGAAGGTCAACGAGGCTCTGGCCGGCATCAACGACTCCGTGCGCTACACGCTCCAGTGGCCGGACGGCCGCTACACCACAGGTGTCACCCTCGCCTCGCATGCCCTGTCCGTGTGGGGAAATGACAGCGTCAAGTGGTCCAACACCTGGGGCCGCGCCAAGGGCTACAAGGCGATCAACTCGGCCTGGCAGGCGCCGCGCTCCCAGCACCGCTTCGAGGTCCAGTTCCACACCCCGGCCGGCAAGCACGCCCAGGAGGTCACGCACAAGCTGTACGAGGAGCAGCGCCTGCCCGGCACCAGCCCGGAACGGGCCAGGGAACTCCAGGAACAGCAGGACGCGATCTTCGCCGCCGTCCCCGTCCCGGCCGGCGCCGACCGCCTCTCCGCCCCTGTCACACGGCGGCCCGCCCCTGTGGGCTGAGCGAAGACCGGACACGTATTCATCAGCGCTTGGGCCAGTACCACAACGGCTCGTCCAGCAGTCCTTCGCGCCCCGCCACCGTCGTCTGACCGCCCGCGTCCTTGACCAGGGCTATGGAGTTGACGTCGAGCCGGTGGCGGACGGCGTGGCGGGCGAGTTCTTCGGCCAGGACCGGGGCGTGGGTGACCACGACGATCTGGGTGTCCTTGGCCGCGGTGAGGATCAGATCGGCGAGGGGAGGCAGCAGGTCGGGGTGGAGGCTGGCCTCGGGCTCGTTGAGGACCAGGAGCTCGGGCGGCCGGGGGGTCAGCAGGGCCGCCGCCCACAGGAGGTAGCGCAGGGTGCCGTCGGAGAGTTCGCCGGCGCTCAGCGGGCGCACCAGGCCGTGCTGGTGCAGCTTCAGCTCGAAACGGCCGTCGTGGCTTTCGACCTGTACGCGGCTGCCGGGGAACGCCGCGTCCACGGCGCGGTTCAGTGCGTCACGATCGCCGATCTCCCTGATCGTCTCGAGAGCGGCGGCCAGGTCGCCGCCGTCGTGGCTGAGGACGGGGGTGCGGGTGCCGATCCGTGCGGTGCGGGCGGGGGCGTGGGCGTCGGTGCGCACGTGGTCGTAGAACCGCCAGGACCTGATGAGCTCGCGCAGTCGCAGCAGGTCGGGCGCGAGCTGTGGGTCGGCGAGTTCGCTGAGCATGCTGTCGTACGGGCGGATTCCGTTGACCGAGCGGTGCCAGCCGCCGTCGGCTGTGCGGGTGCGTACTGCGGGGCCTGAGCGGTCGCAGAGCAGCGCGGCGGGGCGCAGCACCGGGCCCGTCCACGTGCACTCGCGTTTGATCTCCGGGTCCAGGTCGAAGAGCGACCTGTCCGGGATGGGGTGCCCGAAGTCGACGGCGTAGCCGAAGTCGGTTCCGGCGAAGCCGAGCCGCAGGCCGGTGGGGTCGGCGCGGCCCGCGCCCCGTGCCGGCTTCTCCTCCCCGGCCCACAGGACGGAGGGCAGCCCGCCTTCGCGTGCCAGCGCCGCGACCGCGCCGCCCCTGGCCGCGTCGGCGAGCAGCCGCAGGGCGCGGTAGAGGCTGGACTTGCCGGTGCCGTTCGCACCCGTGACCACGTTGAGTCTGTCCAGCGGCACGATCAGGCGGCGCAGGGAGCGGTAATTCTCGACGGCGAGTGTGGTGATCATCAGTCTCACTGGGGCTCGATGGTTCTGTCCCGGTAAGTGTGCTGGGTGGGTCTGACAATCCGGCCGGGCCACCGGTGCCCCTACCAGCTCCGCCCCTCCGGAAGGTCGGCCAGGCCGGGTGCGGACAGGTGCAGGACCTCGTAGTGCTCGGTGGCCGTCTCGTCCGGTGCGGCGGCGTCCTTCCAGAGAACGAAACGCATCAGTTGCCAGTGGTGGGGGTCGACGGCCAGGGCGGCGGTGTGGACGTCGTCGCGGCGGGCGAGCTCGCGCAGGTCGCCGGTCTCCTGCTCGATCAGTGCGGACAGGCCCAGGCCGGTGCCGTCCGGGTCGGCGTCGGCGGGCAGCGGGGTGAGGCGGCGCGAGGCCGCTCGGGGGAACGCCGTGCGGGCGGGGCCGGCGTGGCAGGCGATGCCGGTCCAGTGGCGTGCGACCGGGCGCCCGAAGTCGCGGATGATGTTCTGGAACCCGGCGCCGCCCACGAGGAAGCGGGCCATCGCGCCCGTGTCGTTCCACAGGTAGAAGGGCGCGTACTGGTTGACGGGCGAGCCGTCGATGCCGCGTTCGCGGATCACGTACGCCTTCAGGCCGAGTCCGGCGCGGTCGTCGAGGACGTGGCCGCCGTCGGCCACCCGCTTACGGATGATCTTCATGTCGTAGTCGGCGGGCAGGGTGATCTCGTACTGCTTGGCGTACATGGAACGTGCTGCCTTTCTCAATGGCTCACTCGGTGGCACCGCGCTGGGCGGGCGCGTGCGCGGCCAGCAGGTCCAGCACGCCGGTGACGGCTTGGTCGAACGGGGCCGGGGAGTCGGCGGCGCGGGCCAGTACGTAGCCGCCCTGCATGACCGCGACGATGGTCGCGGCGGTGGCCCGGGGGTCCAGCGCGGCGGCCAGTTCGCCGCGCTCGCGCCCTTCGGCCAGTACCTCGGCGAGGCGTTCGCGCAGCCAGGCCATCGTCTCGGCGACCGGTGCGCGCAGTGCCGGGTCGGCCATGACGTCCGGGTCCTGGGTGAGGCGTCCGATCGGACAGCCCTTGAGGACTTCCCGTTCGCGGCGCAGGTACGCGGCGATCCGCTCGACGGCGGAGCCGGGGCCGGTGAACTGCGCCTCGGCCTTGGCGCGCATCTCTTCGGCGGTGCGGTTGATCGCGGCGAGCGCGAGATCCGACTTGCCGGTGAAGTGGTGGTACATGCTGCCCTGTCCGGCTCCGGCGCGCTGCTGGATCACCTTGGGGCTGGTGCCGGTGTAGCCGCGTTCCCACAGCAGTTCCCGGGTGCTCTCGATGAGGCGTTCCGCAGTGCTCATGCGAGCACTATACATACTAGTAGGTACAGATCCGTCGGAAGCTGTTCCGGGCAAGAATGCGGCAGCGGCCGCGAGGTGAATGGACGTCACCATCCCTCGCGAACCGCTGCCGTTGTCCCGCTGGGTGGACCGGTCAGGAAGAGGCGGCGAAGTTCTGCGTCCACCAGGGGCCGTTCGAGCTGAAGTTGATGCCCACTCCTATCTCCTTGTAGGCACAGTTGAGGATGTTGCTGCGGTGCCCCGGGCTCTTCATCCAGCCCTCCATCGCCGTCCGGGCGTCCTTGGGGCTCTTGAAGATGTTCTCGCCGTAGGTGCTCCAGCGGTATCCGGCAGCCGTGATCCGGTCGCCGGGCCCCTTGCCCTCGGGGCTGCGGTGGTCGTAGTAGTCGCGGGCGGCCATGTCGTCGGAATGCCCCTGGGCCGCGGCCTGCAGCTTGCTGTTGACGGTGACGGGTGAGCAGCCGTTCCGGGCTCGCTCCGCGTTGACCATCTCGACGACCTGCTGCACGTGTCCGCCGGCCGCACCGCCCGACGTGTTGCCGGTGCCGGGAGCCTTACGGGCGCTGTCGGCGCCCTTGTTACCGCCGCCGGCGCTGTTGCCGCTGCCCTTGCCGGTGTCCGTGGCCGGTTCGGTGCGGGTCTTGGCGGACGTCCGGGGAGTGGGCTTCCCGTCCTTCCCGGCCGGGGCCGCACTCGGAGAGGCGCTGCCGGCGGCAGCCGAAGCCGAAGGGGACGTCACCGCGGAGGGCGCGGCGGAGGCTCGCGCGGACGGCGCGGCGGCCCGGGGCGCGGCCTGGACCGACGTCCCGGTGGCGTCCGTGCGTGTGTCGCTTTCCTTGTGGTCGGTCAGCGACTGCGCCACGCCATAGCCGCCACCGACGACGACTATCAGCCCGACCGTGCCGCCCACGACGGCCGCCCGCCGGGGGCGCCTGTCCCGGCGCCGGCGCGATCGACGGGTCTCGTCCGACGTGGTGGCGTGGGCCTGCGTCTCGGGTTCACGGTTCATGTGGATCACTTCCGATGCGGGGCTGCTGAGTACTGGTCCGACACTCAGGAGACCCGCGGCGGGGACGCCGATAACAAAAACTTGCGCGCGCGTTCGTCCGCCGCCCGGACGGGCCGGCCGCCGGAGAACATGCCCTCATACCTCTCCTCGAAGGCCACACTCCGTGACACCATGTCAAGTTATGGCGACGGGAGAGGGCGGGTTACGCCACAACGTGCGCGTCTCCGCGACCGGACAAGTGCAGGAAAAGGACGTCCAGTCCCTGGAGACGTGGCTCAAGGGCGAACCGGAGTTGAAGGACCTCGTACAGGTGAAGCGAGGCGCCCGGCCGGCGGAAGCCGGCGTTCCGATGGGCCCTCTTCTCGACATCGTGCTTCAAATAGCCGAGTGGAGCGGTGCCGCGGCCACCGGCGAGGTCGTGCGGCGGACAACGGAATCGATCAAGGAGTGGCGGACGAGTCGGCGTGCCCTCGGGGATCCCAACCCTCCCGATTTCCGGGCACGGCCGGACGACGAGCAGGGCCGGCACGATGGCCGGAGCTGAGCAGCGCGAGGAAACCAACCGCGCTCTGCTCGTCGGCGTGGTGGACTACACCAGCAAAAGACCGCTGAGAATCGCCAAGGATCTGGGAGACATCACCGCCGTTCGGCACAACGTGGAAGGGCTGCGGAAGGCACTGTGCGAAGGCGGGGTCTTCGGCGACGACCCGATCAAGCCCCTCTACTCGCCCGGCGTCGAGCAGTTCGAGAATCGCCTGGGCTACGCACGGGACCATACGGACGGGCTGCTCCTGGTCTACTTCGCCGGTCACGGCATCGTGGACACGCGTACGGGCGGGCACGGCCGCCTGCTGCTGGGCCTGCGGGATGCCAAGGTGGAGCACGGTCCCGGCTTTCCCGGGTGGATCCGCTGGGACGACGTGCTCAACCGGCTGTGTTCCGGCGAGAAAAGACCCCGGCACACCGTGGTGGTTCTCGACTGTTGCTATGCGGGCAATGCTTCCGGCGCCTGGGAGGAGCTCGACGAACAGGACCAGAAGCGCATTTCCTTGCTGTTGGCGGTACAGAAGAACCAGCGGATCGACGCGGGGAACGCCGAGAGGCCGACCCCGTACACGGCACAGCTGATACGGCACCTCCGGCAGGGCGCCGGCGCGTCGGACGGTGCGGTGACGTTGGGCAGCCTGCACAAGGGTGTGTCGGAGGGCCTGCGGGGCTCGAAGACGGTGGGTGGCAGGGAGTGGAGCCCCCTGGCCTGCCGAAAGGACCCGGCGGACGACGAGATTCTGGCTCTGCCGGCCGGCGGGGACAGCGCGGGCGGAGACGGCGATGGCGGTGACCGGCCTTGTGACCTCGGCACCGACCCCCGTCCCGGCCCCGACGGCGGCCCCGGCGCCGGCCTCGGCCGTCCCCCCAACCGTCACCGCCTGATCGCCGCGATGCTGGCGGCGGCGGTCGCCCTCGCACTCGCCCTGTGGTGGGTCACCTCCCGCGGCCCGGGCTCCGTCCCCGCCGCCTCGTGTGCGAACCACCCGCCGCTCGAATTGCGCGTGCTCACCGACCCGGATCTGGAGCCGGTCGTCCGCAAGGCCGTCGACCGCTTTGTCGCCTCCGACGCGAACACGGACGACGACCACTGCCGCCGGACCGGTATCACCGTCTACAGCGCCGGTGCCGCCGAGACGGCGGAGGCGTTCCGTACCCAATACGGAGAATGGGCCCACGTCGGGCGGTCCGGGTTCAATCCGGTGGGCACGGTCGGGCCGCAGCCGGATGTGTGGATACCGGCCTCCTCGGCGAGCGCGCGCCGGGCACAGGACGACGGCAGCAACCAGTCCTCGGTCCTCAGCCTGGATTTCGACGACAAACGACCACTTGCCTATGCGCCTATGGTCTTGCTTCTGCCGGAACAGCTCGCCGAGACCGAGAGCGGGCGCACAGGTCGCCCGCTCGCCGAGTTGATGACCGCGATGAAGGGCAAGGACGCACAGGCGCGGGTCCGGCGGGCGGACCCGCGGTCCACCGATGGCGCGCTCGCCGCGGCCCGTGGGCTGTACCGGACGGACAGCCCGCGCACCATCGAGCTGGACCAGCGGCGCCAGGGGCGGCCCGCGCTGTCGGGCAAGGCCCTCGTCTGCGGACTGGCCAAGGGCAATACCGCCGAGGAGCGGGCGGTGGACCGGCGCACGGCGGTCCTGGTGGCGGAGCCCACCCTCGGCCGGCACCAGCACTGCGCGGGTGAGACCGGAGTGACACGGGTGGCCGAGTACCCCAATGACGTACCCGGGCTCGACCCGGTATTCGTCCATGTCCGCTGGAATGACGCCCGCCTGGACGAGGAGAAGCGGGAACGGGCCGTTCAGCGGTTCCGGGACTGGCTGGCGTCGAAAGACGGCCGGAAGGTCTTTCAGGAGGACGGATTCCGCGACGCGCCACAGGCCCCCTTTCCCTCGCCGTTGCCCGGCCGGCTGACGAGCCCCGGCCCGATGCCCCGCTCTCTCTCCGCGAGCGAGGCCACGGACACGCTGGAGAAGTACCGGCAGGCCAACGCCGCGAGCCGGGTCCGTTTCCTGCTGGACGGCTCGGGGTCCATGA
Source organism: Streptomyces sp. NPDC046261 (assembly GCF_040646235.1). NCBI lineage: Bacteria > Bacillati > Actinomycetota > Actinomycetes > Kitasatosporales > Streptomycetaceae > Streptomyces > Streptomyces sp. NPDC046261. The sequence continues at coordinate 73,974 of NZ_JBEYZU010000012.1, forward strand.
GCCGGTGGTGGGACGGGGCGAACGGGGCACGAGAGATCGTCAAGCAGTCACTGAGCCGTTTCGGCCCCGACGACGTGTTCGGCGTGTGGAGCGTCGCCTCCGGAGGATCCGATACGCCGTACCGCGAACTGCTCGCCTTCGCCACCCATGGCTCATGGTCGAGGACCGCCGACAAGAAGGAACAGGAAAAGGCCGCCGAGGCGGGGAAGAAGGTGGACGATGCCACACCCGAATTGTCCATGGAGGCCGATATCGGCGGCGCGCTGAGGGCGGCGCTGAATCAGATGCCCCGTGGCGACGAGGACGACGGGCACCCCCAGCTGATCGTTCTCATCACCGACGACGAGGACAACGACCGCATGAACGCGGCCCAGCAGGACGATCTCGTGAAGTTCGTGAGCGATCGGAAAGTGCCCGTGGTGATGGTCTCGTTCGACTCCGGTGGCTGTCTCAAGGGCCGGTTGGGCCTGCGGGTGGCCGAAGCGAGCGGCGGTACGTGCCTGGACGCGCGGGGTGACCTGGGCAAGGGGCTCGACGCCGAGATCTCCCAGGTCGCGCAGGGCCATCAATAGCGGGGGCAGCAGCATGAAACGCTCGAGGATCGTTCAGTCGCTCATCTGGTGTGCCGTCTTTGTGCTGGCGGCGACCGCCTGTTCGGGGGACGGCGGGCCGGACGGGACCACCGGTACGGCCTCGGCGCGGCCGTTGACCGGGACGCAGTTGGTGGTGGCCACCGGCGTGGACGTCACCGGGAAGAACGGCATCCGCAAGCGTCTGGTCGACGCGTGGAACGAACTGCAGGAGAAGGAGAATTCGCCCTACCGCGCGCGTGCCGTCATCCTGCCGGGGTCGGCGGATCTGCAACGGAGCCAGCTGCTGGCGGCATTGCAATCGGGCAGCGCGAACTACGACATAGTGAACCTCGACGTCACATGGGTCGCCGAGTTCGCCGCGGCCGGCCTCATCCGGGAACTGCCCAGGGAATACGCCGACGACGGCGACATCCTCGACAAGGTCGCCACCACGGCTCGCTGGAAGGGGAAGGTCTATGCCGCGCCCTACAACAGCGACGTCGGCCTGCTCTACTTCCGCCGTGACTACCTGGTCGACGGCGCGGGGATCGACGAGAAGAAACTCGAGTCGCCGGCCGGCAAACGCACGTCATGGGGCGATGTGGCGTCACTGATGGACGCGGTCGACGCGTGGGCGCGCGTCGACAAGTCCGACAAGTCGAAGAACTACCGGAGCGCCTGGACGAGCCAGCTCAGCGCCTATGAAGGACTCACCGTCAACGGCACCGAAGCCTTCGCCTCCGCAGGAGTGCGGCTGACCGACGAGGACGGCCGCTATTCCGCCTCGCCGGAGCAACTGGAAAAGGGAGTGGCGGAGTTCCGGCGGCGCACCACGTCCTCGCACACGCTCGAGGACGCCTTCGAATCGGACGAGGCCGGCACCCTCAAGGACTTCGCGGAAGGCCGCACCGCCTTTCTCCGCCACTGGCCCTACGCGTACCGCACCCTCCACGCGGCCCTCGGCAATGGAAAACTGGGCGTCGCGCCCCTCCCCGGCGCCGTACTGGGCGGCCAGAACCTCGCGGTGGCCGCCAATCCGGCCATGCCCGAGGCCCGGGTGAAAAAGGCGCTCGAACTGGTCAGGTTCCTCACCGACAAGACCAGCGAGCGCTGCTTGCTGGACGCCGGCTTCGCGGCGACCCGCACGTCCGCCTACACGGACTCGGCCGTATCGTGCGACGACCGCCGCGCGGGCCCCACCGCGACCGCACGGTCGGAGGGGACAAGCGGCGACATGCCACGCGACAAGACCCAACGCCCTCTGTACGCCCGGGGGACGCTTCTGCCCGCTCTGGAGGCGGCGGCCTTGCGCCCACGCACACCGCTGTACGGTGCGTTCACCCACGCTTTCACCGCCGAGTTGAGCAGACTTCACACCTCGCCCACGTCCCGGTCGGTATCCGATAAAGATTTCGCGAAGGAACTGGACGCGGCACTGCGCAAGGTCCTGCCCAGCGGCTGAGGCAGTGCGACAGCGGCCGTTTCCACGGCGCTCTTGCGAAAAATTCGCACGTGGTCAGCGCTTGTACGACGGATATAGCCGCAATCGGATCCGGGTGTCACGATGGAATTCGTGGTCACACCGCACCGCCATGAGACGGCGGACAAGATCGACGCGGCGATGGAGAGCTCCCGCGAGGGCATGCGCACCCTGTGGATCTCTCTTCTCGTCCTGGGAGCGACCGCTGCTGTCCAGGCAGTGATCGTGGCCCTGTCGGGATCCGTGGCGCTGCTCGGCGACACGCTGCACAATGCCGTGGACGCCCTGACCGCGATCCCGCTGGGGATCGCGTTCGTGCTCGGGCGGCGGGCCGCGAACCGCCGCTACCCCTACGGCTACGGCCGTGCCGAGGACCTGGCCGGCATCGCCGTCGTGGCGACCATCGCGGCATCCGCCGCGCTGACCGCCTACGCGGCCGTCGACCGGCTGCTCGCACCCCGCGAGGTGACACACCTGTGGGCGGTGTCCGCCGCGGCGCTGGCCGGGTTCGCCGGCAACGAGTGGGTGGCCCGCTACCGCATCCGCACCGGACGCAGGATCGGCTCGGCCGCGCTGGTCGCCGACGGCCTGCACGCGCGTACCGACGGCTTCACCTCGCTGGCCGTCCTGCTGGGCGCCGGCGGTGCCGCGCTCGGCTGGCACGTGGCCGACCCCGTCGTCGGCCTGCTGATCACAGCCGCCATCCTGGTCGTCCTCAAGGACGCCGCCCGCGAGGTCTACCGACGCCTGATGGACTCCGTCGACCCCGCCCTCATCGACTCCGCCCACCTCGCCCTGCGCGGCGTGGCGGGGGTGCTCGGGACGGGGCAGGTGAGGATGCGGTGGATCGGGCACACCCTGCGCGCCGAGGCGGACATCGTCGTCGACGCGCGCCTGACCGTCGTGCAGGCCCACCGCCTGGCCGTCGCCGCCGAGCACGCCCTGATGCACGCCGTACCGAGGCTCACCGCCGCGACCGTCCACACCGACCACACACCGGCCGGCGTGGACCCGCACGCCGCCCTCGCCCACCACCACGTCCGGCCGTAGCCTCCCGCACGGCGGGTGGCGGCCGAACCGCCGATCCCGTCACAAGCGCCTCGCGGCGGCGCTAGAGTTCCGCGCATCACATCGCGCTACGTCGTGGAGTCGGGGGAGGACGCGATGCCCGAATTACTCAGGGTGCCGCTGGAGAGCGGCGGTTCCGTGCTGGTCGAGGTCGGCGACGGGCCGCAGGCGGTGGTCAGGGTGGCCAGGCCCGGGGGGATGGTGACGGAGGCGTCGCAGACGCTGGAGCGGGGGCTGGAGAGTGTGCGGGAGGCCGCGCACGCGGTGCTCGGCAAGGTGGCGGACCTGCCGCGGCAGCCGGACAGGATCACTTTGGAGCTCGGGCTGAAGCTGTCGGCGGAGGCGGGCGTCTTTCTCGCCAAGACCGCCGGTGAGGGCTCGCTCACCCTCACCCTGGAGTGGGACAGGCAACGGCCGGAGGCCGTGCCGGTCACCCGGGCCGTCGCCGCGCGCAACGGCGCCGTGGCGGGTTGAGGGCGCGAGGGGCGTAGCGGTGTCCGGACCCGTGCCCAACCCCGGCATCGCGCGCCTGTGGTCGCGCGGCCCGTGGGCCGCGCCGCAGGGCGCCGGCTTTCTGGCCGGCCCGAGGACCGTGCTCACCTGCGGGCATGTGGTGTCGGCCGTCGCCGGGGAACCGGAGCACAGCCCGCTCGCGGCGGGGCTGACCGTCGATCTGGACTTTCCGCTCGTCGGGCGTACGGCCCGTCGGCAGACCGCCCGGCTCGTCACGCACGTCCCCGTCGCGGAGGACGGCTCGGGCGACATCGCCGTCCTCACGCTCGACGAGGACCCGCCGCCCGGGGCCGGGCCCGTGCGGCTGCTGGACGTGGAGGCGGTGCGCGGTCACCCGTTCCGGGCCTTCGGCTTCCCGGAAGGTGACGACGAGGGCGTCTGGTCGCTCGGCACGATCGTGGACGACCGCGGCCGGGGCTGGCTGCAGATCGAGAGCACCGGCGCCTGCGAGATCCGGCAGGGCTTCAGTGGTACGCCGTTGTGGGACGAGCGGTTCCAGTGCGTGGTCGGCATGGTCGTCGCCACCGACGAGCGGTTCCTGCAGCGTGCGTCCTACGCCATCACCGCCGACGTCCTGTTCGAGGTCCACCCCGAACTGCGCCGCCATGCCGCGCTGCCGTCGCCGTTCCGCGGGCTCGAGTCGTTCCGGGAGCAGGACGCTTGCCACTACTTCGGGCGCTCCGAGCAGATCAAGGCGCTGACGGAGGCGGTCACCACGTCGTCGGTCGTCCCGGTCATCGGGGTGTCGGGAGTGGGCAAGTCCTCGCTCATCCATGCCGGTCTCGTCCCCGAGCTGCGCGGGCGCGGGGACTACAGCATCGCCTCGCTGGTGCCGGAGCCCGCCCTACGGGCGGAGGACATGCTGGCCTCCGCCCTGTTGCCGCTGCTCGGCACGCCGGGCGACGTCACCGACCGGGACGGCCGGCTCGCCGGGCGGCTGCGGGAGGGGCGGGAGGGACGGAAAGGAACAGCCGCGCCGGTCGTCAGGGAGCTGCTCACCCGTTCCGGAACGGCCCAGCTCCTCCTGATCGTCGATCAGTTCGAGGTGCTGTTCCGCTGTGCGCCGGACGCTGCCGACGCCCTGGTCGAGCAGTTGGTGGGCATGACCGGGTGGCGCACCGCGGACGGCGGGCCGCTGGTACGGCTGGTCTTCGCCCTGCGGCTGGACTTCCTGAAGGCCATGCGGCGCTTCCCGGCGCTGGAGCGGGTGTGCGAGGCATCGCCCGTGCTCGTCGACCGGCTGGCCGGGGAGCAGCTGCGTGACGTGGTGCTGGCCCCGGTCGCCTCGTTCCACGGGGCCGTACGGTTCGAGGACCGGCTCGCGGAGCGGCTGCTGTCGGACGCGGGCCGCAGCCCCGGCGCGCTCCCCCTGCTGGAGTTCGCCCTGACCCTGCTGTGGGAGCGGCAGCGCCACGGCGTCCTCGGCCATGCCGCCTACGAGGAGATCGGCCGCGTGGCGGGCGCCCTCGCGACGCACGCGGAGCGGGTGGTCAAGGAGCGGCTGGGCGACGTACGGGAGGAAGTGCGGCGGCTGTTCGTCCAGCTCGTCCGCCCGGGCGACGGCGGCGTCGACAACCCGGTCGACACCGGGCGCACCGCGCGCCGCCCGGAACTGCACCCCGCCTGCTGGGAGGCCGCCCAGCTGCTGGCCGTGCGGCGTCTGGTGCACCTCGACCGCGCGTCGGACGGCGTGGAGACGGTCTCGCTCGCCCACGAGGCGCTGCTGGAGCACTGGCCCGCGCTGCGCTCCTGGGTCGACGCCGACCGGGGCTTCCGGAGCTGGCAGGAGCATCTGCGCGAGCGGATGGCGCGCTGGGAGCAGAGCGGCCACGACCGGGCGCTGCTGATGCGCGGCTCCGAGTTGAAGCAGGCGCGGGAGCGGCTGCGGGAGCGGCCCGACGACGTTCCCGAGGGCGAACGCGCCTATCTGCGGGCGAGCATGGACTGGCGGCGGCGCCGGCGGTCCCGCAGGGCCGTCGTGGCGACGGCGGTCGCGGCGGCGATGGGCACCCTGGCCGGGACGGGTCTGTACTCGGTGCGCGGCAGCAAGGCCGCCGAGCTCTCGGCCGGCCTCGTACAGCAGGCGCAGCGTCAGGCGGACGCGCACCGGGAGACGGCCGCGCTGCTGTCCGTCGCCGCGTGGCGCACCGCGCCCACCCAGCAGGCGCGGGACAACCTGTTCGGCCGCTATCTGGCGGACGCCCCGTACGACGCCGTCCTGCCCGCCGGCGGGGCGGTCGCGGAGACGGCGCTGGACGACTCCGGCCGGGTCGTGGCGGTACGGACCGGCGCGGGCCAGCTGTCGGTGTGGCGTCTCGGGGCCGCCGGCGGGCCGTCGGCGATCGTGCGGATGGACGGTGTGACGGCCGTCGCGGTCAGTCCCGACGGCACCCGGCTGGCCCTGGGTGGCGCGGGCAACCGCGTCCGGATCTGGGACGTGCGCGATCGGCGGACGCTGCTGACGCTGCGGACCACGGCGAGCACCGCCAGCACGGAACAGGTTGTGGACGAGGTGCGCTTCGACCGCACGGGGCGCCGTCTGGTGACCCATCCCCATGCGGACGACGCGGCCCAGATGTGGGACCTCGACCGTCCCACGGCCCGGCCCGTCCGCCTGGAATCGCTCGGCGAGAGCAGTGCCGACGGGTTCGCCTTCACCGAGGACGGCGCGTACCTCGTGGCCGCGGGTCCGCTCTCCCGGCCGGTCTGGGACACCCGCACGGGCCGCCTCGTCCGCCCGGGTTTCCCCGATGTGGACACCGACGTGGCGCATGGTCCGCGCCCGGTGGCCGCGACCTGTGCGGACGGGGCGTGGCGGCTGGCCGGCGTGGCCACCGGCAGGGCGGAGGCGCGGCTGTCCCAGGGCATCCCCTGCGCCACCGGTGACGAGCTGGCCGGCGTCTCGGACCGGGTTGTGCTGGCCCGGCGGAAGGGCGCGGTGACCGTCCATGACGCGGCCACCGGGCAGCCGCTGTTCATGCTGCCCGAGGACGGGCCCGCGGGGCGCTTCACCCGGTACTCCCTGGCCGGCACGAGCCGTCGCGTCGTGTTCGCCCGCGGCACGGACGTGCTGGTCACCACCGCGCCCGAGCCCGGCTCGCTCGAGACGTCCGCCATGTTCGTCTGGGGCGAGGCGGCCTCCGGCCAGCACGACGAAGAGCTCGCGCGGTTCTCGCCGTCCGGCCGCTATCTGGTCACCCAGGGCGTCGGCGGAGCGCTCGCGGTGTGGGATCCGGCGACCGGGCGGCGGGTCGGCGCGAGGGGGACGGCCGGGATCGTGAGCCCCGCACGGCTGGCCTTCGACGCCGCGGAGAAGACGCTGGCCGTCAGTGAGGCCGCGGACCAGTCGGTGACGCTCTACAGCCTGCCCGAGCTCCAGGTGCGGCGGCGGGTACGGGTCGATCCGCCGCTCGGTACGCCGCCGGGAGCCGGCGGGATCGGCGGGCTGGGCTTCACCGGGCAGGGCCGGCTGGTCACCTTGACGGGTGGCGCCGTCTCGCAGTGGGACGTCAGCACCGGCCGCGAGGTGGGAGGGGCCCTGGTGTTCCGGGAGGACGCGGCGGTCGACCGGCGCCGTCACACCGCCACCCTGGCCGTCGACCCCACGTCGGAACGGATCGCCGTCCCGACGCCCGACCTGCGCGGCGTGGAGGTCTGGGACCTGCGCGGCCGGCGGCGGACGGCCGTGCTCGCCCGCGGGTTCAAGGCGCCGCTCGCCGATCAGGACGCCGTGCGGTTCAGCCCGGACGGCGGGCGTCTGCTGCTGCTCGGCAAGGACGGCAGCGCGGAGGTGTGGGACGCGGACGGCGCGCACCGGCGTATCACCGTCCCCGCCGCCGCCTCCCGCAGCACGGCCTTTCTCTCCGCGCCCGCCGCCTCCGGGCAGGTCGTCAGTGTGCGGCCGGGGGTCGTGGAGCGGTGGGGCCCCGGCGGATTGGCGGCCCAGACGCGGCTGCCGGCCGCCGCTCGGGTGCGGGCCGTTCTGCCGTCGCCCGACGGCCGGCGGCTGCTGCTGAGCACGGCCCGGGGTACGGAAGCGGTCTTCGTGCTCCGACGGGCCTCGGCAGGGGACTGGGCCGCCGAGCTGTGCTCACACGTCACACGCGACATCTCACGGGGGGATCTGGAAACCGTGCGGTACGGAATGCTGGAACGTGCTCTGTTGGGGGTGAGGGCATGTCGCGACCAGTAGGGATCCGCGTGGCCGTGGCGAGCCTCTGCCTGCTGCTGGTGACGGCGTGCGCGTCGGCGGCGGAGGGCGGCCGGCCGGCGGCGAGCCCGTCCGTCTCGTTGTGGAACCCCTCGGCCGGGCGCTCGCCGGTGGCCCGCGACGAGCCGTTCGACGTGGACCGCGCGATGCTGCGCGTCAAGCGCCTGGGCTTCACGGCCGACACGGAGCCCGCCACTTTGAAGAACCTCCGCGGGCCGCTGCGCGCGATCCACGGCCACTGCACGAACAGCGCCGACGGCACCTGCGTGTCCGTCTTCTTCTTCGTCGGCAACGAGTACGTGGGCTACGACGCGGCGGGCATCGCGCAGTCGACGATCGAGAGCCAGGACGGTACGACGGTCACCCTCGTGTATCCCGTCTACACGCCCACCGACCCACAGTGCTGCGCGTCCGGGGGCAAGCGCACGTACCGGGCTCGCTGGGAGGGTGGCAAGGTGACCTTCACGCCGCCGCTGCCGGAGAACCCCAACCGTCCCGGGACGTGACCGGGCGCGGGGCGACGGGGAAGGGGCCGTGTCCCCGCGCCCCGCGGTTCCTACGCCTTGCGGAGGCGGTCGATGATGCCGTCGATGTCGCGGATCATCATGTCCTTGCGGATGAAGTGACCGCCGGGCTGCTCATGCGCCTCGTACGGGATCCCGGCGCGGTCGAGGGCGCCGCGGAACTCCCGCTGGCCGACGAGCACCTGGGGCTCGTTGATCCGGCTGAACCAGTCCACCGGCTCGGGGCTGGTGCCGGCGACCAGGAAGATCCGCTTGTTGCGGTAGCTTTCGATGCGCTCCATCGGGTTGTCGGCGCTGACCCTGGCCTGGTCCCAGAACGGCGCGCCGTAGACCGTACCGCCGCCCAGGTCCAGGGCGGAGGTCACGTTCGCCCAGTGGACGACCAGGCCGCCGTCCCGGCGCAGGCTGGCCGGGCCGGAGTGGGAGCTCACCGAGGCGAAGTGGCCCCAGTACTTGGCCGCGTACTTCAGCGCGCCGAAGCCGCCCATCGAGAACCCGGAGACGGCCCGGCCGTCGTACTCGGCGTAGGTCCGGAAGTTGTCGTCGATCCACGGGATCAGCTGGGAGATGTGGAAGTGCTCCCAGTTCCGGGGGCCGACGTTGGAGCTGACCGGGTTGGAGTACCAGCCCGTCTGTCCGCCGTCGGGCATCACGACGATGATCGGCTTGCCGGCGGTCCACTCACGGACGCCCTCGCGGTCGAAGGTGATGAAGTCCTGCTTGCCGCCGTGGAGCAGGTACAGGACCGGATAGCGGCGTCCGCTGGTGTGGTAGCCGTCGGGGAGCAGGACGTTGACGGCAGGCTTCCAGCCGATCGCCGCGGTCTCGAAGCGGTAGTACCACATGCGGGGGTCCTGCTCGCCCGCTTCGACGATGTGCAGTCCGTGGCCGTCGCCGGCCGCGCTGGCCGACGCGGCCGTCGCGAGGACGGTACCGCCGCCCAGCGCCATCGCCGCGGACATTCCGCCGATGGTCTTCAAGACGCCTCTGCGGGTGGGGCGGTGCTCGCTCATCATGTCCTCCTGGTCGGGAAGTGAGTAGTGATCCGTCAGTTGTTGGGGGTGGTCCAGGTGCCCTTGGCGGGGCTCCAGTGGATAGTGACCTTCTGGAACTTCTGGGCCTTGCCGCCGCCCGCCTCGTCCATCTCGTCCGTCAGCGGATAGCCCAGCGCCTTCTCATGGCCGGCCTCGTGGAACGCCTTGTAGATCTCCCCATGGACAGGGTGCGAGCCCGTTTGCTGCGACCACAGGAACAGCCCGTGTTCGAAGAACTGGTAGCGGCCGCGCGTGCCGTCGGGCGCGGCCGACGCGTCGGCCTCGTCCATCGTCGGGAAGCCCCAGCGCCGCTCGGCGTCCGTCGCCCAGAACTTGTTCAGGATCTCGCCGTGGATCGCGTAGGCCGCGTCCGGGTGCCAGATGATGATCCCGTTCTGGAACTGCTGGAAGCGGCCGCCCATCATGGAGTCGCGTTCGCCTCTGACCGGCGGGCCCAGCACGCTGCCCAGGCCGCCCATGCTGTCGTACTTGGCCCTGATCGAGCCGTAGGGCATCAGGTCGTCCAGCCGGTTGTAGCGGCGGGGTGAGAATCCCCGGAGTCCGTTGCTCCACACCCGTTCCTCGGCCACGTGCCCGAAGTCGTAGGTCTCGCGCACCACCGGCTGGGTGTGGGCCGCGTCCGCCCACCGGGCGAACAGCGCCACGTGGTCCGTGCCGCCCGAGTCGCGCAGCAGGGCGTCACCGGGCTGGAGGTCTTCCGCGGGTATCTCGGAGGTGACGTTCCACAGTGCCCAGGTGGTCTGGGACGAGCCGAGGTGCCAGGCCATCGAAACGAAGCCCGAGCAGTCCGGGCGATAGCAGCCGAACTGGTTGCGGTAGCAGCCGCTCTGGCTGTACGGGACCTGCTCGGCGACCCACGACCACGCGCGGTCCATCACCTCGCCCCGTCCGATCGACCCGTCCGGTTCCGACGCGCCGGCGGCCGGTGCCGCGCAGAGCGTGGCCGCGATGACCGCCAGGGTCAGGGCCACCGCTCCCAGCACGCGCTGAATGATCGGCGATCTCATGGCTGTCCCCTGTTCAGTTGTTGGGGGTGGTCCAGGTGCCCTTGGCGGGGCTCCAGTGGATGGTGACCTTCTGGAACTTCTGGGCCTTACCGCCGCCCGCCTCGTCCATCTCGTCCGTCAGCGGATAGCCCAGCGCCTTCTCATGGCCGGCCTCGTGGAACGCCTTGTAGATCTCCCCGTGGACAGGGTGGGCGCCGGTCTGCTGGGACCACAGGAACAGCCCGCGTTCGAAGAACTGGTACCGGCCACGGGTTCCGTCGGGGGCCTGCGCGGCATCGGCCTCGTCCATCGTCGGGAAGCCCCAGCGCCGCTCGGCGTCCGTCGCCCAGAACTTGCTCAGGATGTCGCCGTAGATCGCGTAGGCCGCGTCCGGGTGCCAGATGACGATCCCGTTGCGGAACAGCTGGAAGCGGCCGCCCAAGGCGGAGGCTTCCTCGGCGCGTACCGGCGGGCCGAGCGGGCCGCCGTGCCCGCCCAGGCTGTCGTACTTCGCCCCGATCGTGCCGTACGGCTGGAACGCCTCGTCCCGCATCGCCCGGGCGTGACCCTCCACTTGGTCGTAGCGTTCGGGGTAGGCGGAGCGCTGGACCGCCTGGGCGAGCTGCCCGGCGGTGCTGCCCTCCATGCGGGGCTCCATCTGCAGGGCCACTTCGAAGAACTTGTTCGCCGCGTAGTCGACGTCCAGGATCTGCTCACGCGAACCCCAGCCCTGCGACGGACGCTGCTGGAAGACACCGAGCGAGTCGCGGTCCCCGCAGTTCAGGTTGTTCATGTGCGACTCGACCCAGCCCGTCTCGAAGCCGGCGAGCATCACCTTGTCGGACACGTTCAGGCGCTGGCCGACCTCGTAGACCTTCCGGGTCACCGCTATGTCCCGCTCGGAGGGGACACCGCAGAACGCCTCGGCCGTCCTGGGGTGCCCCAGAGGACCGGGCACTCCGTCCGCGCTCTGCGCCCATGCGGGGCTGCCCAGGGCGGACACGGCTGCCAGGGCCAGGAGAACCGCTGTTCCGCGTCTCGAGCGACGTGCAGCTGCACCACGCACGTTCTTGCTCCTTTGCATCGGAATCACCTTGGGGTGGGAAGGCTCGGGGTTACTCACCGGTCCGGGGACCGACGGCCCGCAAGGTAGCCGCGAAGCTCCGGGGCACGGCATCCGGAACGATCCGGGGTGACAGCGGCCGGCGATCTCCGGTAGACCTCTGTGTGCCGTGAACCCCGGCATCCACCGCCGACTCGGGAGACAGACGTGTGCCTCACGGCGGTGAGTTCAGCGCTCCGGGGGCTCCCCGCGCCCTCACCGTGCGGGTGTGGGACGCGGGCACTGCGGGACCGCGGGGCGGTCCTTCGTTCGCACGGCGGGCAGCCATGCGGTGGGCCGTGCGGAACCGGCCGGGAGACGGACGCGGTACCACTGGCCGGACCACGTGCCCAGCTCGTCGACGATGGACACCCCCTGGGGGAAGTGGCAGTCGACGGCGAGGACGTCCCCGTGCCATACGCGGGTCGGTACGACGTTGTCGATGGTGTAGGGCCGCAGAGGATCGATCGCCAGGCCGAGGCTGCACTCCGGGTCCCGGTCCGTGCGGTCGGTGCAGCGCTGTTCCGCGTTGAACACCCGGATCCGGCCGGCGGCTTCGGCCCGGGTGCCGGCCGATGCCTCGGCTGCGCTTTCGCCGGGTGCGGCCGCCGAGGCGGATCCGCCGTCGCGTACGGCGTACGACCAGCCCGCCACGAGGGCCCCGCACACCGCGAGGGCCACGAGGGCGGCACGGGTTCTTCGCCGCCGCCCTGCCGCCGGGCGCCCGCTCCCGCGGTCGCCGGCGGGCCGTCCCGCCTCCCCGTCGGCTGCTGTTTCCGTCTCCTGGCGGGCGGTGATGCGCGCCAGGAGACTTTTGGCGGTGTGCGCGGCACGCGCGGTGTGGGTGGGTGCCAGGCAGTCGGCGGCCAGCTCACGCCAGAACGGCGGTACCGCGTTGTCCATGCGCAGCGGGGCGCGCCCGTCGGCGTACTCCTGTGTCGCGGCGGCGCGCGCGACGGGGGTGGCGCCGGGAAACGGCGAGGTGCCGGACGCGAACACCTCGTGGATCATGATGCCCAGGGCCCAGATGTCGGCGCTCGGCCGGACCCGTACGCCGTGCTCGCCGAGCGGGGCCTTCCAGCGCTCGGGCGGGAGGTAGTCGAAGGTGCCCATCGGGGGTGCGTAGCCGTGGGTGCCGGTCAGTTCCGTGACGAGCCCGAAGTCCGAGAGTTTGACGGAGCCGTCGGCCATGAGCAGGACGTTGTCGGGTTTGAGGTCGCCGTGCACCCAGCCGGTGCCGTGCAGGTGTGCCAGGCCCTCGCAGACCTCGGTGATCAGCCGGGCGCCTTCGGCCGTGGTCACGGCGGCATCGAGCCGGTCGCGCAGACTGCACTGGGCACGCTCCATGACCAGCACGATCGCGCCGTCCAGGAACGGGTGGCCCGGTTCGCTGAGCACGATCGAGTCCAGCAGGCGGATCAGTCTCGGATGGCGGGTGCGGCGGCCGAATTCCACTTCGCGCCGGGCGGTTTCCGCGATCTTGCGTGCCTGGCGCGCCGCGAGCCCCTCGGTCAGGAGGAACTTCAGCGCGACGTCTTCGTCGTCCGTGGTCCGGCCGGCGCCGCCCGGGCCGTCGTCGACCGCGCGTCCCGCGTAGACCGTCGCCCAGCCGCCGGCCGCGATCGGCGCGGTGACCTCCCAGCGGCCGACGCGGTAGCCGCGCGGGAGCGGCTCCACGCCGTCACTTCCCGAGGTGTCGTACGGCTCTCGCACCGTCCCCTCCCCCGGTCCCCTGGCCGTACCCGGCTATGCCTCCGCTGCCCGCGATTCCGCGGCTCATCGCGCCGTCTCCCGCTCCTGGGTGCCCGCTTGGGCGCGGGGCGGCAGCAGCGCGAGGTGCTCCTCCCGTACGAGTCCGAACCGCAGCGCGAGTCCGACGATCGCCTCCCGCTTGCCGTTCCGGCGTGCTTCCCGGCGGGGTTCGGAGCCGGCGGGGGCGCTGATGCGCATCTTCTCGTCGGCGAGGTAGTCGATGTGCGCGCTGACGGCCCGGGCCGTCAGCGGGCCGCAGGCGGCGTGTCCCCTGAGCCGTTCGACGATCTGGGGGGTGGTCGGCACGGCGACCGGCGACTCGTCGCGCAGCCGCGGTTCGCAGAGCGCGACCAGTACGAGGAAGTACGTGGCCGTCTCGTCCAGGGAGTACGCGGTGACCGTGCGGCTTCCCCACTGGCCGCCCACGCCGTCCGGGTCCAGGTAGACGTGGTCGGGCGCGAACACCTGGAAGGCGACCGTGGTGCTGCCGCGGGTGGGCAGCACCACCCGGGAGAACTCGAAGGGGATGGGTGCTCCGGCGCGTCGTGGTGGCACCCTCAGGTACTCCCCCGCCCCTTCCGGGTTCTCCACCAGGTAGCTCTGGGTCGCGCTGTGGTTGCTGAGCTGCCAGTGATCGTCGGTCACGCGGATCTCGCCGGCCAGCCGGGAGATCGCCGCGTCGGCGAGGCGGAGTTCGACCGGGGTCGTGGCGGACCCTCTCCCGAAGCGTGCCACTTCACCCGGGCCCAGCCGTAACGTCACCGCGTCAGCGCACGGTTCCCCCTCCGCACCGGCGTCACCGCTCCCCTGCGGCAGATAGACCACTATCCCGCTCATTGCCCCCTCCTCGCACCCCCGTCAACGGCTGTCACGCACGCCGAACGTTACACATCCCCCATCCCGCACCGGAATGTGCTGCGTGGTCAGGTCCGGACCAATGAGGTCACAGGGCCCGTACGGCGGCCGGACGGGCGAGTTCCAGGAGGAGGCCGGGGACGTCCGTCGCGCGGTAGTTCTCGCGCGCGGTGGCCGCGCCGTCGGAGCAGAGCAGGACCGGCCCGTCGTCGGGGTCGTCGGGCAGCCGGCCGTGGCTGCCCCGTACGTACGTCGCGTCGAGCGGTACGACGGACAGGGTGTACCTCAGTCCGAGCCGCTTGCGGACCAGTGCGGCGGCGGCCCGCAGCCGCACCAGCCGGTCCGCGGGGTCGAGGAAGAGTTCCGCCGGGTCGTATCCGGGTTTGCGGTGGATGTCGACGCAGCGTGCGAAGTCCGGGGCCCGCGCGTCGTCCAGCCAGTAGTAGTACGTGAACCACGCGTCGCGTTCCGCGATCGCGACCAGTTCGCCGGAGCGGGGGTGGCCGATGCCGTGCCGGGCCTTGCCCGCCTCGTCCAGGACGTGTTCGACGCCCGGCAGGGTGCCGAGGATGTCCCGGACGCGGGGGAGGTCGGCCGGGTCGGCGACGTACACGTGCGCCACTTGGTGGTCGGCGACGGCGAAGGCGCGGGAGGTCCAGGTGTCGAGGTACTCCATGCCGGCCTGGGTGTGCACGGTCAGCAGGCCGGCCTCGCGCAGGGCGCGGTTGATGTGGACGGGGCGGCTGACGGGGGTGATGCCGTATTCGGACAGGGCGACGACGGTCATGCCGCGGTCGAGGGCGTCCCGCAGCAGTGGGTGGAGGGCGGTGTCCAGGTCCTTGGCCGCGGCGACGGCCTGGGGCGAGCGGGGTCCGTGGCGTTGCAGGTCGTAGTCGAGGTGCGGGATGTAGACCAGCGTCAGGTCCAGGTCGCGGGTGCGCAGGAGGTGCCGGGCGGCGCCGGCGATCCAGCGGGTCGAGGCGATCGAGGCGTTCGGGCCCCAGTAGTCGAAGAGGGGGAACGGGCCGGCCAGGTCGGTGAGTTCGTCGCGCAGGCCGGCCGGGACGGTGTAGCAGTCGGGGGACTTGCGGCCGTCGGCGTGGTAGACGGGGCGGGGGGTGACGGTGATGTCGGTGCTCGCGCCCATGGCGTACCACCAGCAGACGTTGGCCACGCGGTAGCCGGGGAAGGCGCGGCGTGCGGCCTCCCAGACCTTCTCGCCGGCGACCAGCCGGTTGTGCTGGCGCCACAGCAGGACGTCTCCCTGCTCACGGAAGTACCAGCCGTTGCCGACGATGCCGTGGCCGGCCGGTTCCAGGCCGGTCAGCAGGCTGGACTGCACGGAGCAGGTGACGGCGGGGAAGACGGGGCGCAGGGGTGCGATGTGGCCGCCGCCGGCGAGGGCGCGCAGGCGTGGCATGTGCCGGAGCAGCCGGGGGGTGAGGGCTGCCACGTCGAGGACGAGGAGGGGCCTGGGGCGGCCGGTCGCGGGGACTGTCATGGGGTTTCCTCCCGGAGTCCGTGGGTCCGCAACTGGCCGCGTACCCAGTCCAGTTCGGCGGCGATGCCCTCGGCCAGTCCGCGGGGGCCGGTGGGGCGGGCGGCGCCGGGCAGGACCGACCAGGTGTAGGTCTCGACCTCGAGGTGGTCGGTGACCGGTCGTGGGCCCGCGGCGAGGGCCCGCAGGGTGGCGGCGAGGACGGATCGGGTGGAGGTGAGCGGTGGTTCGGGTTCGGTGTGCACGGGGATGTGGAAGTGGACCCGCCAGGGGCCGGTGCCCTGCCCGGCGGGGTCGTCGAGGGCGTCCGCGAGGTCGTCCCAGCGGTGGGGGCGCGGTAGGGCGCGGGCCCGGGTCTGGTGCAGGAAGCGCGGTTCGCGGAAGGTCTCCAGTGCCCGGCGGACGGCCGGGTCGGCCGGGGCGTCGGCCTGGAGGGCGCTGGAGAGCTGGGCCTTGACGACGGGCAGGCCGGCGGCGTCGAGCCGGCGCAGGGCGGTGCGGGGTTCTTCGAAGTCGGCGGCCAGGTGGCAGACGTCCAGGCAGACGCCGATGTGCCGGGTGTCGACGCCGTCGAGGGCGTCGGGTCCGGTGCAGGCGTCCTCGACGGTGGCGATGGCGCAGCCCGGCTCGGGTTCGAGGCCGACGCGGATGTGGCGGCCGGTGCGGTGGGCGATGCCGGCCAGTCCCTCGGCGAGCCGGTCCAGGGCGTGCCGGGCTCTGTCGCGGTGCCGGGCCGTCCAGGGGGTGCGCCAGCCGAGCGGCAGGGTGGAGATGCTGGCGCGGGCGGCGTCGTCGGGCAGCAGGGCAGCGAGCACGCGGGCGAGCCGGAGGGTGTGCTCCAGCCGGCGGGGGTCGGTCCAGTCCGGTGCGTACACGGCGCGTTTGACGACCGGTTCGTGGAAGCCGCGGTACGGGAAGCCGTTGAGGGTCACCACCTCCAGCCCGCGTGCGGTGAGTTCGGCGCGCAGCCGGGCCACGGCGGCGGGGTCGGTGTCGAGGGTGCTCGCCGCGTCGTGGGGCAGCCACAGGCCCAGGCCCAGGCGGCCGGTGCCGAGCAGGTCGCGTACGGGTTCGCCGTACGCGGCGAGCTGGTGGTGGATGCCGGTGAGGTCCTCGGCGGGGTGGACGTTGGTGCAGTAGGCGAGGTGGACGGTGCTGCCGTCGGGGTGGCGCAGGCGCATCGGTGTCCGTTCTGCGGGTGGGTGCGGGCGGGGTCACCGGCCGCGCAGGATGGAGTTGCCGAGGTAGGTGGCGGCGGGGTCCTGGCCGGGTGGGGGGCTCGTGCTGTCGCCGGGGTCGTGGGTGTCGTCGGGCAGGACGAGGCGTCCGCTCTGGCCGTAGAAGGCGACGGGGTTGCGCCACAGGACCTGGTCGGTCTGGTCGGTGGTGAAGCCGGCGTCGAGCATGGCCTGTGCGGTGCGGCGGGTGGCCAGGGGGTCGCTGCGGCCCCAGTCCGCCGCGGAGTTGACGAGCATCCGGTCCGTTCCGTGTTCGGCGAGGATCCGGACCATGCGCCGCGCGTCCATTTTGGTGTCCGGGTAGATGGAGAAGCCCATCCAGCATCCGGTGTCGGCGACCTGGGCGACGGTGAGTTCGGTGAGGTGGTCGATGAGGACCATGCCGGGATCGATGCCGCTGTCGCGCAGGACGTCGAGTGTCCGCCGGGTGCCGGCTTCCTTGTCGCGGTGCGGTGTGTGGACGAGCACGGGCAGGCCGTGGTCGACGGCGAGCTGCAGCTGGGTTTCGAGGGCGTGGTCCTCCTGCGGGGTGAGGGAGTCGTAGCCGACTTCGCCGACCGCGACGACCTGGTCCTTGGCGAGGTGGCCGGGGAGCAGGTCGAGGACGGGGGTGCAGCGGGGGTCGTTGGCTTCCTTGGGGTTGAGGGCGAGCGTGCAGTGGTGCCGGATGCCGAACCGGGCGGCGCGGAAGGGTTCCCAGCCGATCAGGGAGTCGAAGTAGTCGGCGAAGCTGCCGGGGTTGGTCCGCGGCTGGCCGGTCCAGAAGGCGGGTTCGACCACCGCCAGGATGCCGGCGGCGCGCATGGCTTCGTAGTCGTCGGTGGTGCGTGAGGTCATGTGGATGTGCGGGTCGAAGATGCGCATGGGTTCCCTGAGGTGTGGGGCGGTCGGGTGAGGAGCCACAGGTCGGCGGGGACCGGGCGTCCGGCGCTCGCCAGCTCGCGGGCGTAGGCGCGGGCCATGCGGGCGAGCTCGGTGTCGGCCCGTCGGCCGGGCGCGGCGACGGCGTGCAGGGGGATCGCCAGGTGCAGGCACTTGAGGACGCCGTGGCGATAGGTGTGCGGATCGAGGTGGCGGGTTCCGTACGGGCCTAGGGCGGCGGCCACCAGCCGGTCGTCGTGGGTGCGCAGGGCGTCGGCGGCGAGGGCGACCGCCTGGTCCCCGGGGTCGAGCACGCCGAGCGCGCGGAGCACCGCGCGCCGTTCGGCGGCGTCCCCGCCGTGGTAGACGGCCGCGGCCCGGCCGGCGAGTGCGGCGCCGTCTTCGCGGACGGCGGCGAGGAGGAGGGTGCGGACGGCGTCGTCCAGGGTCCAGGAGAGGGCTTCGGGCGGTGTGCCGCCGGGTGCCGGCGCGTGGTCCCGCCGCAGGACGGTACGGCCGCAGCGCCGGGCGGCTTCGGGGAACCGCCGGTGCAGCGCCGCCGGCTGGGCGGCCACTTCCGCGAGGGCGGCGTCGAGCCAGGCGGTGGCGGTGGGGTCGAGGCGTACGGCCAGCTCGGCGCGGAGGTCGGTGAGAGCGACCGGGGCGGCGTTGCCGAAGTTCATCGCGTCTCCTGGGGGCTGCGTGCGGCCGCGTCCCGGAGGAAGGCCAGGCAGGTGGCGGCGAGCGT
This sequence comes from Streptomyces sp. NPDC046261, assembly GCF_040646235.1. Classification (NCBI taxonomy): domain Bacteria; kingdom Bacillati; phylum Actinomycetota; class Actinomycetes; order Kitasatosporales; family Streptomycetaceae; genus Streptomyces; species Streptomyces sp. NPDC046261. The sequence goes on from NZ_JBEYZU010000012.1 coordinate 92,436, forward strand.
GGGCGCGGCGTGGCTGTGCCGGGGCAGCTCGACGCTGGTCAGGCCGCGGTATCCGGCGTCGGCCAGGGCGTCGAGGACGGGCGGGAAGTCGATCTCGCCCTGGCCGAACTCCAGGTGCTCGTGCGTGCCCCGGCGCATGTCCTCGATCTGGACGTTGACCAGGCGCGGCCCGGCCCGTCGTACGCAGTCGGGCACGGGGGTGTCCTCCAGGCACCGGCAGTGGCCGATGTCCAGGGTCAGCCCGAAGCGCGGCGGGTCGCCGAGCCTGCGGCTGAGCTCGAAGTAGGAGTCCAGGGTGTCGGCCAGCATGCCCGGTTCCGGCTCGAAGCCCAGGACCACGCCGGTGCGTTCGGCCTCGTCCACGGCCCAGGCGCAGCCCCGCAGCAGCCGCTCGCGGGCGACCCGCGGGGGCAGTCCGGGCGCGGGTGCGCCGCTCCAGAAGGAGACGGCCTCCGCGCCGAGGTCGGCGGCGACGCGCATGGCGAGCGAGAGGTAGTCCTTGCGGCGCTGCGGCTCGTCGTCGAGGAGGGTCGGGCTGTGCTTGTGCCAGGGGTCGAGCAGGTAGCGGGCGCCGGTTTCCACGACGGTGGCGAGAGCGAGCCGGTCCAGCTGCCGCGCGGTGGCGGCGACGCGCTGCGGGAGACCGGGCGCGAAGGGGTCCAGATGGCAGTGGTCGAGGGTGAGCGCCACACCGTCGTAGCCGAGTCCGGCGAGGACGGAGAGGGCGTCGGTCAGCCGGTGGCCCGCGAAGCCGTTGGTGCCGTAGCCGAAGCGGAGGCGGGGCTCGCTCATGTCGGTGACGCCTTCCGGAACAGGCGGCGCGTCAGTGGCAGGCCGGCGAGAAGGCCGGCGGCGACCGGCATGGCGCCCGCGCGTGCGGCGCATGCCGCCTGCAGCGGCAGCAGACCGGCGATGCCCGCGGCGACGGCGCGCCGTACCCGGCGCGGGTGCGTGCCCGCGGTGGCCTGGGCCCCGGCGAAGCCCGCCGCGTACAGGCCGAGCGCTCCGGCCCGCGTCACGCCCTGGAGGCCGCCGTGGTGCGGGCCGGGCGCGGCGGCCAGGGCGGTGACGCCCCCGGTCGCGGCGATCGTGGCGCACAGCAGCCCCGCCCCGGCACCGTGCACCTCGCGGCTGCTGAGCGCGCTGACGATCAGTGTGTGTGCCCCGATGACCGCCGCGGCGGGCAGGGCGCGCCGCAGTCCGCCGTATCCCGCGCCCGCGAGGACGTCCAGCGCCCGTGCGGTGGCCATCGTCACCGGGCCGGCCACGGGATGACGCTTGGCTCCGAGGTCGTACGTCCACACGGTGGCGGCCAGCGGCACGGCGACCACGAGCGCCCGCGGCCCGCCCGCCGCACCGGCCAGGGCGATACCCGCGCCGGTCAGCCCGGTGGCCAGGGCGAGCGCGGCGCCGGGGGTGATACGGCCGGAGGGGATCGGCCGGGCGGGGCGCTCGACGGCGTCGGTGTTCCGGTCGGCGTAGTCGTTGAGGGCCATGCCCGCCCAGTACAGGGCGACGCAGGACAGGGCCGTCAGCGGTGCCGCCGCGCCGAGCGGCCGGCCCGCGGCGGCGGCACCGGCCAGGCTGTCGCCGGGTACGGTCAGCGCGGCCGGCGCCCTGACCAGCTCGGCGGCCGTCCGTACGGCCCGCAGGGCCCGCTCCCCCGGCGCCGTCATGGTGTCCCGCCGGGTGCCGCGGCGAAACGGAGCAGTTCGGCGTACTGTGCGGCGAGGCCGTACTCCGTGCGGCCGGCCGGGTCCTTGAAGAAGAAGCCGAGCGCTCCGAGCGGCCCGGTGGCTCCCGCCGCGTGTCCGGCGGCCATCAGGCGGGCCAGGTCCAGCACGAGCGGGGCGGCCAGCGCCGAGTCGCAGCCGTGCCAGGTGAACTGTGCGCTCATCCGCGTGCCGAGGAAGCCCTCGAAGGCGATGTGGTCCCAGGCGGTCTTCCACTCGCCGAGCGCGGGCACGCAGTCGATGTGCACGGTCCCCTCGACGGCGTGCCCCAGCATGTGCCCGAGGCCGCGCCGCTTCGCGTCGGTCTTGCTGCGCGCCGTCTCTGGATCGGCGAGGGTCGCGCCGTCGCCCCCGCCCAGCAGGTTGGTGCCGGACCAGGCCCGTACGCGCAGTGCGCGCGCGGCGAACATGGGGGCCAGGGCGGACTGCACCAGCGTCTCCCCCGTCTTGCCGTCGCTGCCCGCGTACGGCAGCCGGGCGGCGCGGGCGAGCTCGTCCAGGGCGGGCAGCCGGGCACCGGGCGAGGGGGTGAAGTCGACGTAGGGGCAGCCCGCGGTGAAGGCCGCGTAGGCGTAGAGGGAGCTGGGTGGCAGCACGTCCGACCGGGTGCGCAGGGCGTGCCGGAGAGCGGCGAGGTCGTGGTGCGCGGGGTGCGGGGTGGCAGGCGGCTCGGTGGAGGCGACGTTCACGACGACGACGCGGTCGAGCTGTTCCCGGTCCCGGAAGGCGGCGATGTCGGCGGCCAGGGAGTTCGCCGCTTCCTCCTGGGGCGCCGTGCTCCCGGCCGGACAGCCGGGGCGGATCTCCCGGTCGGCGGCGGTCAGCTCGTCCTCCAGGGGCGCGAGCAGCTGCTCGGGGAAGACGCCGGCCGCGGCGAGTTCGGCGGCGCGTTTGGGGAGGGGTGTGTCGGTGATGTCGTGACCGGCGAAGACGAGGGAGTCGAGCGGGGGGAGGTGGTGGTGCGGGAAGTCCTGCTGTTCGGTGACGCAGCCGGTCGGCGCTATGAGCCCGGCGCGCAGCGCCGCGGCTCCGACCACGGCGGTGGTGGCCACGGAGCCTCTCGCGCCGACCAGCCACACGCCCGTCCTGGGGTGTGATGCGTGCACTGCTGCCTCGCTTCCTGCGATGGGGGCGGGTGCTAGTGGCTCGGGAGACGCACGAGCACGGTGCGGTACGGCTTGAGCTCGAAGGTCGGCGCCGCGTGGACCCCTTCGGCCAGTTGCTGGTCGAGCACGCGGTCGGCGAGCACCTCCAGCTGGTGCATGCGTCCGATGGCGGCGTCGATCTGTGGCGGGTGGCAGGTGAATCCCGCGTCCAGGTCGTCGAGGACATGTGCCAGATCCGCCGTTCTTCCGACATCCGAAGCTGAGAACGGACAGCTTCACGCCATCGCACGAGCGGACGAAAGTCCCCCGATCACGATTGAGCCGGAACCCCTTCGCGTGGAACAGGTCGTCGTGCCTTCTGGCGGCCGGGGATTTTCGGAAGAGCCGGCGGGGCGGACGCGGACGTCAGGAGCGGAAGGGAGGATTCGAGGGCACGTACGAGTCGGCGCCGTGTCCAGCCACGGCGCTGAGCGGAGGGAGCCGGTCCGTCACAGGAAACCCACACCGTCTCCCGGTTCTCCACCCGCGGGCCCACGCCGGCCACGGCGTGGACCGCACCCTGCCCCCGAAAACTTCAGGCCGCCCGGCCAGGCGCTCCCGGCCGGGCGATCTGGCGTGGAGTATCAGCTCTGCGCGATGCCGACGACGTCTCCCCTGCTCTTGCAGACACTGGACACGACTCCCGCGTACTGGCTCACCACCGGAACACCCCCGAGTTCTTGCTGACATACCGTGGACTCGGCGGTCCCGGTGAGATTCCAGGCAGGCGCCAGGATCGCGCCGGTGGGATCGGCAGGGGCGTGGGCTTGGGCTGGGGCTGTGGCATGGGCCGATGACGGCACGGCCAGCATCGCCGCACCGAGCACACCGAAAGTGACGAATTTCCTCATACCCACTCCAACGACCCATGCGCTCTCCTGGATGCGCACACAGTCGACCGGTCTCACCCGGCGGCCGACCGTATGAGCCGCAGGTACCGGTCCCAGTCCCAGTGCGGCCCGGGGTCGGTGTGATCCGTGCCCGGCACCTCGGAGTGGGCGACGATGTGGGTCCGGTCCACCGGGATCGCGTAGCGGGCGCAGATCCCGGCCGTGAGCCGGGCCGAGGCGGTGTACATCGCGTCCGTGAAGCCGCCGGGCCGGTCCACGTACCCTTCATGTTCGATCCCGACGCTGCGTTCGTTGAACGCGCGGTTGCCGGAGTGGAAGGCCACGTCCAGCTCGCGGACGGTCTGGGCGACGTACCCGTCCTTGCGCACCACGTAATGTGCGGCCGCCTTGTGCAGGGGGTCGCGGAACACCCGGAGGGCGTCGCCATAACTGCCCTGGACCACGTGGACGACGACCCGGTCGACGGCGTAGTCGAACGGTCGGTCCGCCCGTCGCCAGTTCGCCGACGACGCGGCGACCCACTCGGCACCCGCGTGATCGAGCTCACCGTCCGTACGCGGTCTCTCCCGCCCGGCGACGCGCCACCACCACCGTTCGAGTCCGTCCCGCCCCGCGTATCCCGCCGTGCCCGCGGCCACCAGGGCGGCGCCGCCCCCTATCAGCACCGCGCGCCGACCCATGGCGGGCGGCCGCTGCCCACTGCCCGTCCTCACAAGGCGATCGGCCGGTAGGCCAGCGCCTGATCGACCACCTCGTCGGCCGAGAGCTCCCGCCCCGCCGGCCAGAAGATCAAGTCGCCGACGTGACCGGTCGGGCATGCCAGCGCTCTGTCCAGCGCCTCCAGCCAGCCGTCCGCCTCCTCCTCGAAGGCGTAGTCCACATCCATGATCCGCTGGACAAGCGCAACCGCCTCGGCACGGCTCATGCCCACTGCAGCCATCGGGCCCCCTCACATCGTCGCCCGCCCTGACGGCGCCCGTCCTGCGGTACAGGACTCACGGCCGCGGGCAGGGCCTACGGCATTATGCGCGGCTGAGCCGCGCACCGTGACCTTCTCTTCCTGTCCGGGGGCCTGTTTGACCTTCAAGCCGCTTGAACGCCGACAATCGCCCGCATGGACGACACCGACGCGCTGATGACCATCGGCGCCTTCGCACGCCGGGTGGGGCTGGCGCCCAGCGCCCTGCGGTTCTACGACGACTGCGACGTGCTGCGCCCCGCCTACGTGGACGAGGCGACCGGCTACCGCTACTACGCCCCGCACCAGGAAACCCGTGCGGTCCTGACGCGGCGCCTGCGCGAAGCCGGGATACCGCTCACGGATGCCTCGGTCCTCCTCGACGGTACCCGCGAGGAGGCCCGCGCCCTTCTGGAAGCGCACGCAAGGAAGGCACGCGAGACCGCGGCGTCGGCCCAGTCGGCGATCGAGGACATCCTCCGCGAACTGCCGGGCGGTACGCACCGGGCCACGGTGCGGCTCGGTGGAGCAGAGCTGGCCAGCGCCGTACGCCAGGTCGCCCCGGCGGTGGCGTCCGCTTGTGTACGGGAGGAGTTCCCGGTACTCGGCTGTGTCCTGATCGAACTCGAACGCCAGGAAGTGCGGCTGGTCGCCACGGACCGCTACCGTCTGGCGGTCCGTGTCCTGCGGCCCTCCTTCTTCGAGGGCGACCCGTGCCGCCTCCTGGTCGCCGTCCCGGAGCTGAAGGACATCGCGTCCTGGGCCATGCGTCTGCCGGACGTCAGCATCGAGGTGGACCAGCGGGGCGTGCGGCTGCGCGGCGACGGTACCGCACGTGACCTGACCACCCTCGAGGAGACGTTTCCCGACTACCAGATGATCCTGGACAACCTGCCGGACGCCCGGCACCGGATCATCGCCGACCGTGCCGCCCTTCGCGCGGCGATCGCCGAGGCCGGACACGACGGGCCGATCACCCTGCGCACCGACGAACAGCGGCTCACCGTCGCGTCCCGCGGACCGGTCACATCCAGACCTTCCGCCGTCTGCACAGGGGCGCCTGTGCGCATCGCCTTCGACCCGGGAGTGCTTCTCCCCGCGCTCGACGCCGGCGTCGGCCCCGACGTCCTGCTGGAGATCTCGTCGGCAGCGCGACCCGTGGTCGTCCGCTCCGCCGACCAGGGAAGTTTCACCACTTTGGTCATGCCGGTCCGCGACACCCCGACCGACGCGTGACGCTGCACCGAATCGATCGAGAGAGCGAGACCATGGACCCCCACAACCCCGTCGTCCAGCTGTGCGCCCGGGGCATGCGGGCCGAGGCCGAAGGCCGGGGCACCGACGCCCGCGCCCTCTTCCAGCAGGCGTGGGAGAGCGCCGGCGACGACTACGAGGCGTGCGTCGCCGCCCACTACCTCGCGCGGCACCAGCCCACACCCCGTCAGACGCTGCACTGGAATCTGGAGTGCCTCGGCCGCGCGGACCTGGTCGGCGACGACCGGGTCACCGGCTTCTACCCGTCCCTGCATCTGAACATCGCCAAGGCGTACGGGGACCTCGACGAACCCGGCAAGGCGCGCGAGCACTTCGAGCTGGCCGCCGCCCACATCGACGCGGTGCCGCCAGGGCAGTACGCCGACTGGACCCGGATGGCGATCGCCGAGGGACTGCGCGCCACCGGGGCGACCGGGCCGCGAGCCGCCGACGCCCTCCTGACCGCCCTCTTGACCACGTTCCGCGAACGCGGCGACCTCAAGGCCCTGGGCCTGATACTGCCCGCCTACCTCGCGGATCTCGGAAGGGAGGAGGACCGGGTACGGCTTGCCACGGCCCTGCACATGGTCCACGCCGCCCGATGGCTGCCGGAGGACGAACAGCACACCCTCGGCAAGGCCATCAGCACGCTGACCGACAGCAGCGCCCGAGCAGCCTGACCCGGCCTCTCCGCCCTGCTCCCTGACCTTCCGGATACCGAACGCTCCCACGTCTACGGAGCGTGGACGGCGGGCCGCGGCGGTGATCCGGCTGGTGTGCGGAGGTAGGGGCGGTTCCGTGCGGTGACGGCACTGGCCGGTCCGGTGGCCTGGAGGATGACGTCGAGGGCTCGCCGCGGGTCGGCGGTGTACAGCCCGCTCGCCCAAGCGGCGTTGGCCTCGATCACCGCCCAGCGTCCGTCGGTCACTCCCACGTCGACGACGATGGCGGTAGGCAGCGTATGGCCGCAACCGGCCAGCAGCTCAGCGCCGAAGGCCAACGCCTCCGGTGACAGCGGCCCCAGGCGCGGCTTGCCCCTCTCGGCGTACTGGCTGCCGGTGTGCACGATGCCGTCGAGCAGGTGCAGCCGGTACTCGGCGGCGAATTCCACCACGTCGCTGACCAGCACCGGCGTCCGCGGGTCCACCTCGTCCGGGCCGGGCAACCGGGAGCCGTCGGTGTAGACCAACGCCGGTATGCCCTTGTCGTTGGGCGACTTGATGAACGCGGGCCGGCGCAGGGCGTACGCCTCGCGGATCGGCATGGCGAGGATCTCCCGCCGCGTGAACTCCCGCGGCAGGCGCGCCAGCCAGTCCGCGGGCGCCTGCAGCAGGGCGATGCCCAGTACGGGTGCCACCGCGTCCGCGAAACCCGGCCCGGCGTGCACGTACTGGGCACGCACGCCGTCGGGTACCGCGAACGTGGGCAGTTGCACCGTGCGCAGACCGCGATGACGGGCGGCATCGCGCACCAGCTCCGCCGAGGCGGTGAGCCGGGGCGGCAGGACGAGGGTCATAAGGACTCATCATGACGGAAGGCCGGTGGCCGCCCCACCGAATATCCGACGGCCTAGCGCATTGAGCTCAACACGCCTGTCTGGCGGCCCGCCACTGCGGCGCGAGCACCGACCAGATCTCCTCGTCGTGCCGCTTCCCCCGGTACAGGTAGCTCTCCCGCAGCACGCCGTCCTTCGTCATCCCGAGCCGGCGGGCCACCGCGATGCTGGGCTCGTTCGTCGCCGAGACCCACCACTCCACGCGGTGAACGCCGCGCTCTTCGACGGCCCAATCGATGATCACGCGCACGGCCCGGGTCACCAGCCCCTTGCCGACGGCCGACGGCTCCAGCCAGCAGCCCGCCTCGGCGGTGCCCTGCTCGACGTCCATCCTCCGGAAGAGGACAGCGCCGACCAGGGTGCCGTCCGTCCAGATGCCGTACAGCCGCCCGGTGTCGGCCGCGGTCTTCCGCGCGTAGGCCTGGAGGAACGCCCGGCTCGACTCCAGGTCCGTGACGACGTCGGGCAGCGCGTTGTGCTGCCCGATGAACTCCCGTCCCCGGTCGATGTGGGCCAGGAACTCCGCGGCCTGCCACGGCTCGAGCGGCCGCAGCTGCGCGCCGTCGTCGCCCAGGGATATCGCGTACATCGTCACCTTCCGTGGTGGGAACAGGGCACATCAGCGAAGGGATCTTCGCATGGGCGCCCGCGGCGGCGCAGCGCCGCGGCGGCCCGCTCTCCCCCGGCCCCGATCGCGGTGGCCCGCTCTCCCCGGCCCGGATCCTCGTCACATGGCGATGATCACCCCGGCCATGGCCACCCAGCAGAGGGCCACCAGCAGCGGCAGCATCACCATGATCGCGCCGGTCGGTGAGGACTTCAGCCAGCTGTTCTCCGCCGTCTCCGTCTGTCTGCCCACTATCCGCTGGCCACCGTGCCAGGCCATGTACTCCTCGAGGTCCATGACCGCGTTCTTGCGGGCCAGCAGATAGCGCCGGCCGAACCGCAGCATCTGCGAGAAGGCCACCGAACAGCCGAATCCGATCACCGTGATGATCAACGCGAGGCTGCGTGCCACCTCCTTCGACTCGGCGCCGTCCTTGCCGAGCGACACCGCCACGGCGGCCGCCATGCCGGCCGTGATGTAGAAGAAGTTGTTCAACTTGTGCCAGTTGGTGGTGTCCTCGTGCTTGTAGAGGTCCACCGCGACCGCGTACTGGCACTGGAGCATGGCCTCGCGCGGCTTGCGCCAGACCCACACCGTGCGCTGTCGCCCGTCGGGCGGGGTCAGCCGGGTGAGCTCCTCGAAGCCGAGCTTCCGGTGGAACTGCGACGACGCCTCGTTGTACGGCTCGCTCACCACCGCGGCGATCACCGGACTGGCAAGCCACTGCTCGAGTACGTGGTGGTAGAGCCGTGAGGCGACACCCTGACGAGCGGCGCGCCGCGAGACGCACACCTGCTTGATCACCAGGAACGAGCCGAGGGCCGTCTTGATGCGGTGATTCAGCCACTCCTCCGGCTCCAGCCGCTCATCGCTGTACGCGAGGAGGAAGCCGACCACCTCGCCGCCCTTTTTGGCGACCCAGAAGTGTTCGGCGCTGGTGAGCCGGCCCCGGTAGTCGTCCAGCGTGTAGTCGGAGACGAGAAATCCGTCACGGCCGGCGGCCGCGGCGTCGGATGCGTCCAGGCGGCGGGACTCGGCAAGCGCCACGACATCCGCCAGATGTGTCTCGTCCGCCCGGACGATCTCGATCTTCTCCGTGCTCACAACACCCATCCCCGTCTCCCTCGCCTCTTGGTTGTCACCGGACGACAACCGCCACAACCTAGTCCCATACGAGCCAAGTTGGGATGCCGAGGTGAAGCAGTGGCTTCAAAGCAGACAGAGGATGTCTTGTTCGCTGAACTGCGGGGCGGGTGGGTGTGGGTGCCGCCGGCGGGCGGCCGCATGGCCTTCCTCCGCCACTTTCACCGTAACCGAGGGGGAGCTGGGTGGCATCGGCCCCGAGGCCGATGTTGCGCGACCGCTCGTTCCCTAATCTGGGGGAACCTGACGTGACCCCGGCGCGATACGGAGGGGAAATGGACGAACTGGAGAACAAAGTCGCCGTCATCACCGGTGCGGCAAGCGGTATCGGTCGCGGAATGGCAGAGGCGTTCGCAGACGCGGGAATGCGTGTGGTGCTGAGCGATGTGGAGGAGGCCGCGCTTCATTCCACCACCGGCGACCTGCGCGACGCGGGTGCGAACGTACATGCGGTAGTGGCCGATGTCTCGGAAGCGGAAGATGTCACGTCGCTCGCCGATTCCGCGCTCAAGAAGTACGGCGCCGTCCATGTGTTGTGCAACAACGCGGGCGTCTATGCCGGCAGCAAGCCGAGCTGGGAAAGCACGCTCGACGACTGGGCCTGGATCCTCGGGGTGAACCTGATGGGCGTCGTGCACGGAATCCGTGCCTTTCTCCCCGCCATGATCGAGCAGGACGAGGAGGCGCACATCGTCAACACGGCGTCGGTAGCGGGCCTGATGACGGGTGGCTCGCTGTACGGCGCGACGAAGTCGGCCGTTGTCGCGCTGTCGGAGACCGTACATCTCGAACTCGTCGATGGTGGTTTCAAGCCGCGGGTATCCGTGCTGTGCCCCGGCCTGGTCGACACGAACATCTTCCATTCGCAGCGCAATCGGCCGGCCCGTTTCGCGGATGCGGGGCCGTGGCCGAGGGACTGGTCCGTCGAGGCAGCCCGGCGGGCATTCAAGCTCGGCCTCAGCCCGCGAAGCGTCGGCGAGGAGGTGGTGCGGGCGATGCGCGAGGAGCGCTTCTACGTCCTGACGCACCCGGAATGGACCGAACACCTCAAGCACCGAACGGCGCGGATTCTCAACGGCGAGAACCCCACGCTGTTGCCGCCGCCGGGCAGTTGACGGCTTTGACCGCTCCTCACAGCAGGCGGCCGGCTCCTCATCGGAGGCTGGGAAGCAGGTCCGTCAGATCGTCCATGGCTGTCAGAACGAGACCGAGCAGAGCCCCTGCCCCGACGGCCGCCCAGAGTCCGGCGGGCGCCGCGGCCCCGGCGCCGTCGGCGAGGGAGGCCGCCAGGCCGAGTCCTGACACGGCCAGCAGCAGGACGTTGCGGGTGACGTGAGCGCCGGAGACCGGACGCGTGGTCGTACTCCGGCGGATCCCGGCCGCGATGACATAGGTGAACACCATGAGCGCGGCGATGGCCAGAACGAGTCCGGCGACGCCCGCAGGCCCGCTGGGCTGGGCCAGTAAGAGGACCACTGTCCCTTCCACCACGGTCACCCCAGCCGCGAGAGCGTGAGCGGAGGTGCCGCGCGCACCGGGCACCAGTCCGGTCACCGTGGCGCGGAAGGCCGCGCGCCTGCGGCGGCCGATTCTGGATGCCGCCGCGAGAAGAAAAACCACAGCGACCGCTGCCCTCGAACCCACGGCGACATACGTCACCAGAGCGCCCATTCTCCTCTGGGGTCCCTTCCGTCGGCACTGCGTCATCACGGCCACTGTGATGGTGCGCTTTCAGACGGCATGGCGCAATACCGTTGACAGACAACGGCTGTCGCCGAGCCGGAAGGGACCGGAGTGACGAAGGAATGGACGATCACGCGGCCAGAAGTCGACGTCTGATCGCCGCCAGCGCGGGTCACCTTGGTTGATCACAGTGGCGGCATGACACCTTCATCCGAGACGGCCTCCGTGGCCGCCGTTCTCACCGGTATGTATGCGGCCGAGACGGAGTACCTGGCGGCGGGAGGGCCAGGCACAGCTTCATTCGGTCTGCTCGCTCCGTTCTTCGCGCCCGATGTCGTGCTGCATCAAGCCGAAGCGCTTCCCTATGGCGGGACCTGGCGCGGGCATTCGGGCATGGAACGGTTCTTCCTCGCGATGGCCCGGACGTGGGAGTCGTTCGACATGGCGGAGCAGGAGTTCCTCGCCATAGGTGAGACCACGGTGGTTCTCACGCGAGTCCGTGCCCGTGCTCGCGCCACCGGACGGGAACTCGACTTCCCGATCCTGCAGACGATCAAGGTCGAGCAGGGCCGGATCGTCGAGGTCCGTCCCTTCTACTGGGACACCCGGGCGATCGCCGATGCCTGCGGATCCGCCGGCATCGGCTGACCGCTACCGCCGCCGCTCCCCGAAGGCCGTACTACCCGCCGTACTCCTCGTCGTGAATCGGCGCGTCCGGCAGTTCGCTCGCCAGCGACTCCCGGTAGCGGACGCAGCCACGCATGAATCGCGGCCAAGGCGGCACCGCCACGTCCGGCTCCACCCGCTCCGGCAGCAGGCCCCACAGCTGCGGGTGGTGCCAGCACAAGTCGTGCCCCGAACTGTCCCGGTGCGCGCGAATGCCCGCGCGCAGCCGTCGCACCTCGGCCTCCAGTTGCTCACGGCTCAGCCGGCGCAGGTCGTCGTCCAGGTCCACAGCCCCACACCCTAAGCACCCCGGGAACCCATCAGCGGCAACCGCACCGCACCCAGCCGGACGCATCACCCCGCAAGCCGTTCCGCAGGCGTCATGGTCAAGTCAACGGAGCCCAGTCCAGCGCCCTCCGCCACTCCACGCCGCCCCGCGCCCAGTCGTTCATGATGCGGGCGAGTGGCTCGACGCCGTCGAGGGAGGACTGGGCGGGAAGGTGCCCCACGAAATGCCGTCCCGGGTCGCCCTCGCGGTACTCGACCGTGTAGCTACCGTCGTCGTTCAGGCAGGCCTGAATGTAGTGCTGGCCGGTAGGCTCCCGGTCGGTCCGCTCGACGACGAGGTAAGGGCAGTTCCCGGACAGGTCGGCCAGCAAGTCGTGCACGGCTGTTGCGGAAGGCTCGTCCACGACCACACCGCCCGCGTCCAGTGCCCGCACCAGGGGCATCACACGTCTCTCCATGGCGCCGACTGTAATGGGCGCGCCCTAGGTGCATCTGGTGGTGCGGGGTCGCTAACCTCTGCCTCCATGAACCAGCGGCGGCGGAAGAAGCTCTCCCGCCATCTCTTCGAAGCGATTTGGATGGGTGACACCGCCCGCGCCAAGACGCTTCTGCGGGCCGGAGTCGACCCGGAGCGACGGGACAGTGAGGGCACCACCCCTCTATATGAGGCATGCGTGAACGGGAAAGCCGGGATCGCCCGTCTGCTGTTGGCGGCCGGGGCCTTTCCCGACGCCGAGAGTGGCGGACCCGGCTCGGAGGGCACGCCGTTGTGCGCAGCCGCATGCTGGGGGCACACCGAAACGGTGCGTGAACTGTTGGCGCACGGCGCCGATCCGAACCTTCGTGAAGATCACGGTACGGGCTGGTCGCCCCTGGACTGGGCGAACAACGGCCCCCACCCTGAAACGGCCGATCTCCTCACCACAGCCGGAGCAACCCCCACGAGGGAACCGTGGAGATCGTAGGGGCATCCGTTTCAACGGTCCCGGTGGTGTCCGGGGGCGCCCAGGTGGGCGAGCCCCAGGTCGAGGGCGGCCTCCAGGTGGGCGGTGCTGCCCGTGGTGAGGAGGATCAGTACGCCGCCCTGGATGCCGGCCAGGAGGGCCGCGGCCTCGCGGTCGGCGTCCAGGTGGGGGGCGGTCTCGCCGCTGTCCCGCATGTGGCGGATGCCGGCGGCGAGTTGCTGCTGCCACTGGGCGAGTAGTTCGCCGGCCACGGTCCGCGCGGCGTCGGAGGCCGTGCCCAGCTGGGAGAGGGCCGCGTGCAGGGGGCAGTCGGTGCCCTGTTCGCGGTAGCGGGCGACGACCTTGTCGCGCCACTGGTACCAGGCCGTCCAGGAGGTGAGCGAGCCCAGCTCGGGCTGCTGGTCGTCCATCACCCGGGCCGCTTCGTGCCGGGCCACGGCGAGGAGCAGTTCGTCCTTCCCGCCGGGGAAGTAGTGGAAGAGCTGGCTCTTGCTGGTCGCCGTGCGGGCCATGACGTCCTCGAGCCGCAGCGAGAACACGCCCTGTTCCCTGATCTGCCCGGCGGCGCCCTCGACGATGCGCTGCCTGGTCGCGGCGCCCTTGCGGGTCAACGGCACGTGTCCTCCTGGTGCGAGTTGTGGCATCCCATGGCAGTCGGTCAGGGCAGGAGCAGCAGCTTGCCGGTGGTCCGGCGCGACTCGATGTCGGCGTGGGCCCGGGCCGCGTCCGCGAGGGCGTAGCGGCCGGTGACGCGCGGTGCGAGCCGCCCGTTCAGGACCAGGTCGAACACCTCGCCGGTCCGTCGCAGCAGGGCCTCGCGGGTGGCGACGTGGTGGTGCACCACGGGGTAGGTCAGCAGGATGCTGTTGGGCAGATCGGTGGGCCGCAGGGTCGGGACGCCCATGAAGGGGCCGTAGTAGGCGTGCACCCCGTGCGGGCGCAGGGCCAGCTGGGAGGAGCGGAACGTCCCCGTGCCGCCGCCGTCGTAGACGACGTCGGCTCCCCGTCCGCCGGTCAGCTCCCTGATCCGTTCCTCGAAGCCGCCGCCGGAGTGGACCAGCACGTGGTCGGCGCCGGCCTCCCTCGCGACAGGCGCCTTCTCCTCGCGGGAGACCAGGCCGATCACACGGCCGCCGCGTGCCCTGACCATCTGCGTCAGCAGCCGGCCCACTCCGCCCGCCGCCGCGTGCACCACGGCGGTGTCGCCGGGGGCGATCGGATAGGTCTCGGTGCTCAGGTGGCTGGCGGTCAGGCCCTGCATCATCACGGCGGCGGCCGTCTCGTCACTGACACCGTCGGCCACCTTGACCAGCGAGTCCGCCGGTATGGCGATCATCTCGGCGTAGCTGCCCGGGTGGTAGAACCAGGCCACCCGGTCGCCGACGGCCAGGTCCCGTACCCCTTCGCCGAGGGCGGTGACGTAGCCCATTCCCTCGGCGCCGAGGATCGCGGGGGCCGTCCAGCCCGGGCCGCCCTGCGCGCGGGCGCCGATGTCCATGTAGTTCACCCCGGCGGCGCCGAGCCGCACCAGCGCCTCACCGGGCCCGGGTGAGGGGTCCGGCAGCTCGGTCCAGCGCATGACCTCGGGACCGCCGTGCTCCTCGATACGGATCGCGTGCATGGATGACGCCTCTCTGCGCAAGCGGGCGCGTCGCCCGCGAATGGCAGCACGGTAGGTCGCCGGAATTGGACCGGCAAGTCCAACCTGCTGTCCCACGCAGCGAGTTGGCCGCTCCAGCACCTCCCCAGAGGATCATCAGTCGGACAGGCCCCAGGGGGCCGACGGCCGCGCGTGACCGGGCACCCAAGGGCCTGTCGGTCTGCCTGTAGAACTGCCTGTCGGTCTCCCCTATCGCAGGATGTTGAGCGCGCCGCGAAGCGGCAGTCGCCCCTTCGTCGGCTTGTCCGCCGAGCCGCAGAGCGCCTTGTCCAGCAGGGCTTCGAACACCGCGCCCCCCGAGGCGTCCTTGCCGTAGGGGGTGTTCGACAGTGCCAGGCTGCGGCTGCCGTTCTCGTTGCCGAGCATCACCGTCGAGTATCCGGCGATGCCTCCGAGGTGGCCCCATACAGGGCCGCAGGCCGTGTCGTAGCGGATCACGCCGAGGCCGTACTCGGCGCCCAGGTCGGGTGCGGGGACGGTCTTCTTCAGCTCGGCGAGCTGGGCTGCCGGCAGGAGCCGGCCGCCGAAGAGCGCCGCGTAGAAGCGGTTGAGGTCGTGGGTGGAGGAGATGCCGGCGCCGGCCGCGCCGGCGACGGTGGTGTTGATCCGGCTGACGTCGGCCGGGCCCTCCGGCAAGGGCAGGTACGCCTTGGCGTGCGGGCCGGGGATGCGCGTGGACGTGGTGGGCATGCTGGTGTCGTCCAGTCGCAGCGGGCGGATCACGCGCCGGTCCACCTCGCGCTGCCACGTACTGCCGGAGACCTTTTCGATCAGCATCCCCACCAGGATGTAGTTGGTGTTGGAGTACTTCCAGCCCTGCCCGGGCGCGAAGTAGGGGTCGTGCTGGTTGGCGACGTCGACCAGGTGCCGTGCGCTGTAGGTCGTCCACCGCCCCTCCGCCAGGTACCGGCGCACGCTCGCCTCGTCGTCGAGAGCGAATTCCGGGTCGTCGGTGTAGTCGAAGAGGCCGCTGGTGTGGTTGAGCAGCTGGCGCACGGTGATGTTCGCGCCGTTGGGTACGACGCCGGGCAGGTACCGCTGGATGGGATCGTCCAGACGGACCTTCTTCTCGGCGACCAATTGAAGCGTCACGGCGGCGGCGAAGGTCTTGGTGACGCTGCCGATCCTGAACCTGCCGTCGGCACGGGCCCGTTCGCCGGTCGTGAGGTCGGCCTTTCCGGCCGCTCCCCGCCATGCGATACGGCCGCGGTCGCGCAGCTCGGCGAGCGCGGCCGTCGCGCCGGCCTTGTCGACCAATGCTCTGAGGTCCGCCCCCAGGTCGACGGGCTGGTGACGACCGTCCGAGACCGGCGTCGACGGGGCCGGGGCGGCTGACGCCACCGGTGCGAGCGCGAGTACGGTCGCACCGGCGAGCGCGGCGGCGGCCGCCCTCAGAACCGCACGACGCCCGTGCCGGGCCCTTGGCTGGCTGTCGTTCATCTCTGTCCCCTCCCAGGGCCGGGGCGTTCCCACCAGCCCGCTGCGCAACAGCGTCGCAGCCCGGCCCCAGCGGGGCGTCCCCCGCAAGTACAGCGCGGCTCCCCCTCCGGGAGGGAGCGTCGACCCTGATGATTCTCAGGGCCGTGTGAGACCTGATGGCCCGTGAGAAGTACTCCACTGGGCGTACAGGGCGAGCCGCTCCCCCTCCCCCGGAGACGGCGTCAAGCGGGCTGGACGAGTTCGGCGCGGCCGAACAAGAGCGCGTAGCCGGAGGGGAGTTGGGCGAGGATACGGTTGAGGAGTGCGTCACCGGCGAGCTGCGCCACGAGGTGGAAGACGGTGCCGGTGTCCCAACGGGTCGTGGCGAGGGTGCCACCGGTGCGGGTGGCGAGGTCCTTCACGAAGCCCCAGCCGGTGAGGGGCTCGGGGCGGGGAATCTGACCGGTGAAGGTGAGGGCGGCCTCGAGGGGCAGCCGGGACGCGAGCTCGACGCGTTCGTCGCCGGTGAGCTGCCGGCCCAGCGCGGCCAGCACGGCGTGCACGGCCTGCGCGGCTCGTTCGCGGGTGGGGTACGCGCCCTCGTACCTCACCCTCTCCAGCATCTGGTCGAACGTCATGCCCTCCGTGGACCGGCACGGCTCGTACGGGGAGATCATCGGTGGCGAAGTTACCTTTCTCGTCCATGGGTCTTCGGGATATGAGCCGCTATCCGCGCTGGGGGCGGCCGAAGAGCAGGTCGTAGCCCGGCGGGAGCTGCAGCAGGACACGGCGGGTGAGGTCTTCGCCCGCGGCGTCCGCGGTCACGCTGAGCACGGCGCCGACGTCCCACGTCGCGGTCTGTTCGGTGGCTCCCTCGATCCACGCCGCGGTGGCGCGCACGAATCGCTCGGGAGGCAGCGGTTCACTCGCCTGCAGCGGGTTGAGCAGGATGAGCGCGAACGCTTCGGGCAGGCGGGCGGCCAGTTCGGCCCGTACCTCGCCCACGAGGTGCGCGCCCAGCAGCGCCAGAACCGTACGCGCGGCTCGTTCTGCTTCCTGGTGCGTGTCGTACTCGCCGCGTTCCCGCACCTGATCGAGGAACGCCTCCCATCGCATGGCCATGACTGTCCCCTTGCTGTCCCCCCTGCTGTCCGCTCTTGACTGCGGCGGTGCGAGGGGGACGGGCCGGCGGGGCCCGTCCCCCCGCCTGCGCCGGCACGCGGCGGGGAAGCGCCTCAGCCGGTGATCTGCTGCTTCCCGCCGCCCCCGCCGATGGCGATCTTGCGGGGCTTGGCGCGCTCGCTGATCGGAATGCGCAGGGTCAGAACACCCGCCTCGTAGTCGGCCTTGACGTGCTCGGTGTCCAGGGTGTCGGCCAGCATCAGCTGGCGGGAGAAGACGCCCACGGGACGCTCGGAGAGCTCCATCTGCACCTCGTCGGCCTTGACCGTCGGCCGGCGCTCGGCCTTGACCGTCAGCATGTTCCGCTCGACGTCGATGTCGATCGCGTCCGGGAAGACACCGGGCAGGTCGAGGGCGATGACGTAGTCATCACCTTCACGATAGGCGTCCATCGGCATCGCCGAGGGCCTCGACCAGGTGCCGCTCTGGTTCAGCAGCTGCTGGGCGAGCCGGTCGAGATCGCGGAAGGGGTCGGTGCGCATCAACATCACGAAACACCTCCAGCTGTCACGCACTGTGTGCTCATGCGCTTCACCTCCCACCCGTTGTAACATGTCATCCAAGTGATGACAAGGAGGATGTCGTCGGGAGAGCGACACGCCACTCGACGCACGACTCGACACCCCGCGGAGGAGCTCCATGACCGCTGCCGACCAGCCGACCGAGCCCCGCGCCCCCGGCCCGACGCCGACGTCGTTCCTCGCCGCGAAGACAGCGCTGAGCACGATCGAGGAGGCGCTGCGCGCCGCCCGGACCCCGCAGGACGGGCAGCGGCCGGAGTCCTCCCCCGCCAGCTCCGAGCAGGCACTGGCCGCGCTGCTGCTGCTGCGCGAGGTGCGCGACCAGCTCGCCGGGTGGGAGCCGGGGCTGATCGAAGCGGCCCGGGAGGCGGGGGCGAGCTGGGCCGACCTGGCTCACCCCCTCGGCGTCGCGAGCCGCCAGGCCGCCGAACGCCGCTACCTTCGCGTCCGCCCGGGGACCCCCGGCACCACCGGCGAACAGCGCGTGCAGGCCACCCGTGACCGCCGTGCCGCCGACCGGACCGTCAGCGCGTGGGCCCGCGACAACGCCGCCGGCCTGCGCCAGCTCGCCGGTCAGATCACCGCGCTCACCGACCTCCCCGCCGACGCCCGCGTCCCCCTGGCCCACCTCACCCGCGCCCTCGCCGACAACGACGCCGCCCGACTCGTCGCTCCCCTCGCCGGCACCCATGCCTACCTGCGGGCCGGCCACCCGGACCTCGCGGCGCGCGTCGACGACATCACCCACCACACCCACCGGCTCCGCCTGAACAGCAGCGACCAGCGCCGGAACGGCACCTGACGTACCGCGCACGGCCGCGTGGACAGCGGCGGCCCAGGATCATCCGGCCTGGATCATCGCTGCAGCTCAGCGGTGAATCCCTGGTCGATGGTGAAAATCGTGACGTCGCCGCCCGAACGTGCGGTGCCGCTCCCCGACTCGGTCTCCGTGGCGGGGTGGAAGGCACCGGACGTGGTGGTGCCGCTGCCGGACTCCGATGCCTGCCCGGCATTCGTGACGAAGGTTCTGGTCATCTCGAGGGCCGTCGTCTCACCGGTGTTGAAGGTGAGGGTGTCCTGCGTCTCGGTCGTCACCGTGGACCCCGACACGGAGAACGAGCCCCGCATCCTGATCTCGGCGGACGTGATGTCGGGCCGGCCGGGCGCGGTGCAGGTGAGATCCCCGCTGCCCTGGGCGTCCCCGACGAACCCGCCGACCGTCATTCCGAAACTGCCGGAACAGCGGACGAGTGTGGTGGCCGCGGGTTCCGCCGCGACGGCGGCGGGCACTGGTCCGAACGCGAGCCACCCGGCGGCGAGCACCGCGCCGGCGCATCGACGCGCGGCCACGATCGCATACATGGTCATTCGCCCTCCCTGCTCATCGGCCGATCCCGCCGTGCGGCGGGATCGTAGGGGAGGACGGTGCGCACCATCCCTGAGCGAATTGTCCTATTCCTGTCACGGGGACGCCATCACTCACTCAGGTGAGGAGGCGCCGACGACAGCCCGCTACGCCACCTGGGTCATCCCGGACAGTGCGGCGCCCGGCTTCCTGCGGGCTGTCGCCGTACTGTGAGCCGCGATGTCGCCCCGAACCGCTGCCTGCGCCGACGGGAAACCGCCGTGCTGACCGCCGTGCTCGTGGTGGCGGCGACGTTCGCCACCTCGGTGCTGTCGGCTGTCGCCGGGTTCGGGGGCGGCGTGCTGCTGCTGTCCGTCTTCATCGCCGTCTTCGGTGTCCGCGACGCGGTGGCCATCCTCACCGTCGCCCAGCTGGCCAGCACGGTGAGCCGGGTGTGGTTCAACCGCCGGGAGATCGACCGCCGTCTGGTGCGGGTGTTCTCCCTGGGGGCCGTGCCGGCGGCGGTGGCGGGTGCCCTCCTGTTCAGCGCGGTCTCGCTGCCCGTCCTCACGCGGGTCATCGGCGCCCTCGTCCTGGCCATGGTCGTCTGGCGCCGCTGGCGACCCCGCAGCCTCAGGCTCGACGACACCGCCTTCGCCGCCGTCGGTGCGGCGTCCGGGTTCGGCTCGGCCCTGATGGGGGCGGCCGGGCCCATGGTCGCGCCGTTCTTCCTGGCCCGCGGGCTGGTACGGGGCGCCTACATCGGGACCGAAGCCGCAGCCGCCCTGGTGATGCACCTGGTCAAACTGCTCGTGTTCGGCGCCGTCGCCGTCCTGACCACCAGCAGTGCCCTGACCGGCCTGGCCCTTGCCCCGGCGGCCGCCGCGGGGGCCTGGGCGGGCAAGAAGATCACCGACCGGCTCCCCGTACCCGTCTTCGTCGCCGTCGTCGAGGTGGCACTCGTCGTCGCGGGTCTCCTCCTCCTCATCACCGGAGGATGAGACTCGTCACCGGAGGATGAGACCCATCAGCGGAGGTGATCCATCCGGCACAAAGCGGGGCGCGCGCCGGGGCGTCGGTCGACCGGAAGGGACCGGGCCACGGCAGACTCGTTCCATGAGCACCGGGGACCGGGACATCGCCGCGGCGCTGCTGCGATCGCACGGGCAGACGTACGCCGAAGAGGCCGGCATCCGGCTGCGGGACACCCCGCAGCCGCTGTACCGGCTCGTCGTGCTCGCCTGCCTGCTCAGCGCGCGTATCCGGGCGTCCATCGCGGCCGACACCGCGCGCAGCCTGGCGGAGGCCGGGATGAAGGACCCGCGGCGGATGGCCGGAGCCACATGGCAGCAGCGTGTGGACGCGCTGGGCAAGGGCGGCTACCGCCGGTACGACGAGCGCACCGCCACCCAGCTCGGCGACGGCGCGCAGCTGCTGCTCGACCGCTATCGCGGGGACGTCCGGCGCATGCGCGAGGAGGCGGACGGCGATCCCGGGCGGCTGCGGAAGCTGCTGCAGGAGATTCCGGGGCTCGGTCCGACGGGCGCGGACATCTTCCTGCGCGAGGTGCAGGGCGTGTGGCCGGAGGTGTATCCGAGCTTCGGCGGCAAGGCCGGTGAGGGAGCCGAACGCCTGGGGCTGCCGCGCGACCCCGGCGCACTGGCCCGACTGGTCAAGCGTGAGCAGGCCCCGGCGTTCGCCGCCGCGTTGGTGAGGGCGGCACTGGATAAGGAGATCGCCGACGACGTGCGGAAGACCGCCCGGGAAGGTGACTGAAGGGGCGCCAGGGGCCTGCGGGCTTGAAGGGGACGTCGGCGAGGCGCTCAGCCGCCTGTGCGCAGCGCTTCGAGCCGGCGGCGTGCCGGTCCCAGTGACCGGCCGCGTACCGTCCTGTCGTCCTGCCAGGGGTCGTGGTCGAGGCGGCTGCCGATCGTGGTGAGGGTCCAGCGGTCCGAGGTCAGCTCCGGTTCGTCGACCTCGTCCCAGCTCAGCGGGGTGGCCACGGGGGCGCCGGGCCGGGCCCGGACGGCGTAGGGGGCGACGGCCGTCTGGGCGTAGGCGTTGCGCTGGGTGTCGAGGTAGAGGCGGCCCCGGCGGGCCGCTTTGCGCGGCTCGGTGGTCAGCCGGTCCGGATGGCGGGCGGCGAGCAGGTCCGCCAGGTCGCGGGCGAAGGCGCGGACGTCGTCGAACGGCGTGCGCCGGTCCAGAGGGACGAGGACGTGCAGGCCGCGCGATCCGGTGGTCATGACCATGGAGGGCAGCCGGAGTTCGTCCAGCAGGTCCCGCAGCAGCAGGGCCGCTTCCCTGACGGGGGCGAAGTCGTGCCCGGGCGGGTCGAGGTCGATGACCAGCCGGTCGGGGCAGTCCGGACGGTCGGCCCGGGCGAGCCAGCGGTGCGGCGTGACGCACGCCTGCCCGGCGAGGTAGACCAGGGTCGCGGTGTCGTCGCAGAGGACGTGGGTGACCGTACCGCCCTCTTTGGCGAGTTCCGCACGGTGCACCCAGTCGGGGAAGTAGTCGGGGACGTCCTTTTGGAGGAAGCACTCGCCCTCCACCCCGTCCGGGCAGCGCTCCAGCATCAGCGGCCGGCCGCGCAGATGCGGCAGCATGCGCCGGGCGGCCGTGCGGTAGTACTCGGCGAGATCGGCCTTGGTGAGAGCGGTCTCATCGGTGCCGCCCCCGGTACGGCCACGGGTGCCGCCGGCGGGGAAGAGCACCTTGTCGGGGCGGCTGATCTCCACGGTATGCCGGCCGGCACGGATCCTCATGGCGTTCCCCTTCCGGTCACCCGCTCTCCGCGGCGCTCTCGGCCCGTACCTGCCGCAGGGTGCGCCCCGTACGGGCCGAGCGGGCCCGGGCGGGGTCGGGTGAGCCGTGTGCGGCGGCGTGCCGGTCCTTCCGTTTGACCAGGACCGATGCCTCGTCGCGGCCTTCGCGCATCCTGGTGAGCGAATATCCGCCGCGCAGTTTGCTCCCGTCCATCCAGAACGACGCGTGGCCGTGCCGCAGTGCCTCGGCCATCGGCACTTCGCTGCCGTCGCGGCCGGTGGTCTCGTTGCGGTAGGTGCCCTCGTCCCAGACGATGACCGTCCCGGCGCCGGCCCGGCTGCCCGGCGAGGCCGGTGAGGCGCTGCTCGCCGAGGCACACGACGTGCCGCGCCCGTGGGACAGCGGGGAGTTCGTCGAACGCCTCGCGCACGTTTTCGGCACCTCGGAGCCGGAAGCGACGGCCGACGCGGTAGCCGTGCTCGGCGCCGTCGGTGATGCCGTCGGCGACGAGGGGACCGAGGTGCTGTTGGGGGCGCTGCCTGCCGGCTTCACCGTCTTCTTCAGCCGGCCCGGCAGGGGTCGCCACGGCTGAACGGGTGCCGTCACGAGCTTCCCGTGCGTGCTTGGTCGATCAGATCCCGCAGTGTCTGCGGATGGGGTGCCACGACCTCGGCGAGTTTGGTGCCCTTGCGGAATGCCATGAAGACGGGCACGGGCCCGACGCCCGCCTTCTGGGCGATCTCGAACGCGCCGTCGATGTCCACCGAGAGGAAGTCGACGGTGTCGGCGTATTCGGGAAGTCCGGAGAGCCGTTCGAAGACAGGGCCGATCACCCGGCAGAGCGGGGCCCATGTCGCACAGAAGCCCACCACGACAGGCTTGTCCTGGCTGATGGCCACCTCGAACTCTGTCAAGCTCGTCAGCGGTGTGACAGCCATATGCTCCGGCCCCTCGACGCGTCGATTCTCAACCCTGCAGCGCCCGGGAAGCGGCGCGGCTCACGCAGCTCACCGTTCCACGACTCCCGCCGTCGCGCACGCCGACAGCCGCGAACCCCGCCGGGCACGCCGGCCCGCGCGGTGGCGGACCGGCGTCCCTTTCCCTCCGGTGTTACGGCGCCATCTCGTACGCCCCGGACAGCGCCTCGACGCGCTCCCATACGCGCGCCGAGCGGGCCTCGTCGACGACCGGGCGGCGGACCGCGCCCAGGGCCCAGTGCTGCTGGGCCTCGGTGGCGGAGTCCTTGCCGTGGAGCTCGACGGCGTGCGCGGAGAAGTCGCGGACGAGGACGGCGAACAGTTCGTCGAGGACGTCCTCGTCGAGGCCGCTCAGGCGTGCCTGTTCCAGGATCAGCTGGCCGTGCACGACGAGCGCGAACAGCTGGCCGACGGCGAGGAGGAGATCGAGGTCGCGGCTCTGCTCCTCGTCGGGGGCCGCGGTGGTGACGAACTCGCACAGCGCGTCCGCCTGCTCGCGGAAGCGGGCCACGTTCGGTACGCCGGCGTAGGCGTCGTAGGCGGTGCGCCAGTCGTGGAAGCGGATGGCGCCGAGGCCGCGGGCCGGTCCCTGCCGGAAGAGGAACGCGTCGTCGGCCGCGTCCAGGCGGGTCGGCACGGGCGCGTACTCGGCCGGGTTCAGCAGGTGGTTGCCCATGAACTTGAGGATCAGCGCGAGGTTGACGTGGACGGTGCCCTCGAGCTTCGGCAGGCCCCGGATCTCGGTGGCGGCCTGGGCGAAGTAGGTGTCCTTCTCGAAGCCCTTGGCCGCGATGACGTCCCACATCAGGTCGATGACCTTCTCGCCTTCCGTGGTCACCTTCATCTTCGTCATGGGGTTGAAGAGCAAGTAGCGGCGGTCGTCGGGACCGGCGGAGCGGAAGTAGTCGACGGCGCGGTCGCTGAAGAGCTTCATCCCGACGAGGCGGACGTAGGCGTCGGTCAGCTCGCGGCGCACGTGCGGGAAGGCGGTCACGGGGCGGCCGTAGAGGACGCGGTTGTGCGCGTGGGTGACGGCCTCGTACATCGCGTGCTCGCAGATGCCGATGGAGGCCGTGCAGAGGTTGAACTTGCCGACGTTGACGGTGTTGAGGGCGGCGTCGAAGGCGGCGCGGCCGGTGTGCAGGACGTCGTCGGCGGCGACCGGGTAGTTCTCGAGGCGGAACTCGCTGACGTACTTCGAGGAGTCGACGACGTTCTTCACGAGGTGGTACGACGGGTGGCGGCTGTCGGCGGCGAAGAAGACGTAGCCGTCGGGCCCCTCGATGTCGGTGCGGCGGCCGAAGACGGAGACGAGCCCGGCGGCGTTGCCGTTGCCTATGTAGTACTTGGAGCCGCTGGCCCGGAAGCCGCCGTCGCCTTCGGGCTCCAGGAGCATGTCGGTGGAGTAGATGTCGGCGCCGTGGGTCTTCTCGGACAGGCCGAAGGCGAACACCTCGCCCTGGGAGAGGAGCTCGGCCGCGCGGGTGCGAGCGGCGGCGTTGTCGCTCTGCCAGACCGGGCCGAGGCCGAGAATGGTGACCTGCCACGCGTACCAGTAGTCGAGCCCGTAGAAGCCGAAGATCTCGTTGAGGGCGGCGATCCGGGCGGTGTCCCAGCGCTTGTCCTCCTGGCCGGCGGCGGCCGCGGCGGGCGTGAGGAACGTCGCGAACAGCCCCTCCTTGGCGGAGAACGCGAGGAAGTCCGCCAGCCAGGCACGGGAGCGGTAGTCCTCGATCAGCTTGCGCTTGCCGCGCTCCTCGAACCAGTCGACGGTGGCGCGCAGCAGCCTGCGGGTCTCGGGGTCGAAGTGCGCGGGGTCGTAGGTGCGCGGGTTGAACAGCAGCTGGTCGGTCATGGAGGTTCGCCTCTCCGACTCGGGAGTTGGGAATGGTGGTTGGGGATGGGACGGGGCGGGGACAGGGACGGGGACGGGGCGGATTCGGCGCCGGGTTCAGCGCTCGGCACGGATCCGGTACAGCGTGGCGAGTACGTCGTCGAGCCAGGCGAGCGTCATCCGCTCGTAGGCGATGCCGCCGCGCAGGACGACGTGTTGCAGTTCCCGTCCGGCGTCGGGCGTCGTGGGGGCCTCGGGTCCGGTGAAGTCGCGCAGTTCCCCGGCGAGGTAGTGCGTGAGCCGGTCGGTGTGCGCCTGGTGGTGCCGCTCGACCTCGCGGATGAGGGCGGCCGGGTCGTCGAAGGCCGCGCCCCGGATCTTCACGGCGAGGTCGTGCCGGACGCTCTCGGGCTCGATCGGTTCGTGCAGCCACTGGGAGAGGGCGGCCCGCCCGAGGGCGGCGACGGAGTACTCCTTCTTGTCCGGCCTGCCCTGCTGCGGCACCTCGCGGACGTCGATCCAGCCGTCGCCCTCCATCCGCTTGAGGACGCGGTAGATCTGCTGATGGGTGGCGGTCCAGAAGTAGCCGATGGACCGCTCGAACCGCCGGGCCAGCTCATAGCCGGAGCCCGGCTTCTCCAGCAGAGAGACGAGGATCGCGTGCTCGAGCGCCATACCCCGGATCCTGCTATGCAACTCGTTTCATAGGCAAGCATCGGCCGTCCGGGTGAGACGCGGCTCACCCGGACGGCCGGGGCAGAGCAGGGGCGTGGACGCGGCAGGCACGCCCACCGCCAGCCCTAAGATCAACCCAAAGCAGGCAAACCAGGAGGAACCCCCTATGGCGCATCCCGTCGGCCCCGGTGACGCTCCAGGGCCTCCCCCACCGCCGCCGGGCGTGCCGCCCGCGCGAACGCGCCTGTGGTGGCGTTGCCTGGTCGGCGGGGTACTGCTGTGGGCGGCCACGGCCGTGGTCACCTACGGCACACGGAACACCAACCTGCTGCCGACGCTCATCCTGCTGGGCAGCTTCCTGACGCCGACGGTATTCGTCCTGTGGGCCTACGAACGGGACGGCCGCGCCCTCGGAGCCGGCCTGATCCTGGGGTGCTTCGCGCTGGGTGGCCTGCTCGGTGTGCTCGGCGCGTCGGTGCTGGAGGCCTATCTCCTGCACCCGTCGGTGGGCCTGTTCCTCGGCGTCGGCCTGATCGAGGAAGCCGTCAAGATCGTCGCGCTGATGCTCGTCCTCCGCCGCCACCCGCACGTGTCGGGGGTCCGGGCCGGACTCGTCCTCGGCGCCGCGGTCGGCTTCGGATTCGCCGCGTTCGAAAGCGCCGGCTACGCCTTCAACGCGGTCACCACCGTCCACGGGCTCAACTTCCGCGCCCTGATCGAGACCGAGATCCTGCGCGGAGTGCTCGCCCCCTTCGGCCACGGGCTGTGGACCGCCATCGCCGGTGGCGTGCTGCTCGCCTGTCGCGAGCCGGGCGGCAGGTTCCGCTTCACCGCGCCTGTCGTGGGCACCTATCTCGGCGTCGCCATGCTGCACGCTCTGTGGGACTCCATGCACGGAATCGCGGTATGGCTCGTCATCCTGCTCACCAGCACCACTCTGGACACTCAGCTCTTCGCCAACGGCTATCTGCCCGAGCCCACCGCCGAACAGAAACACCTGTTCACCGTCTTCTCGGTCGGTGGCCTCGTCGTCGTCACCCTCGCCGGCCTGAGCTGGCTGCTCGCACTCGCCCGGAGCGGAGCCCGGCCGCCCAAGCCCGCCCCACCGCTCTGGGGCGAGCGCCGCAGTCCCCCCGGCGGCTGACATGCCGGGGGGCCGATGGCGATCTCACGCTCACACGAGGCGGGCGGATGCCGCCACTCTGTCGCCTGCCTCAGGCGCGGTTCCGGAGGGCGCGTCGCCGCATGACCAGCAGCAGGATGGCGGAACCGGCTGCCAGGATTCCGGCGCCCCCGACGGCCAGCACCGTCGTGCGGCTGTCGCCGCCCGTCTCCGCGAGATGCCCGCCCTGGGCGGCCGGGGCGTTGGCGGCCTTCGCCGCCGAGTGCGGCTCGTGCCCGTCCCGGACGTGCCCGCCCTCGCCATGACCGTCCCCACCGTCCCCACCGTCCCCACCGTGTCCGCCGTGGTCGACCGTCGACTTGGCGGCCGATTCGGCGATCTGCTCGTCGCTGGGAGCGGCCGCCGCGGCCGCTGCCAGTGTCTTCGTCGCCGGGGCCTTCCCGCCGAGGTCCACGTCGGAGCAGGTGTAGAAGGCCTCAGGGCTGTCCGAGCGCTGCCAGATGCTGTAGACGAGGTGACGGCCGGACCGCTTCGGGACCGTGCCGTCGAAGATGTAGCTGCCCTCCTTCAGCGTGGGGTTGGTGACCTTGGCGAACGGCTTCGCCTCCAGGTCCGTCCACTTCAGCGGCTTCTTCGGGTCGTAGCCCTCCTTCGTGATGTACAGCTCGAACGTGCCGCGGTGCGGGGCGGTCGCCCGGTAACGGAAGGTGTGCTTTCCGGCGGCCAGTCGCGTACCCGGCCAGTCGGCGCGAGGCATGTCCAGGCCCTTGTACTTGGCGCGGCCGGCACTGCACAGCTTGCCGTCCGGGATGATCTGGCGGTGGCGGCCGGCGGCGTCGCCGATGTTGACCTCGTTCCAGTCGTAGAGCGGCTGGGTGCCGCCTGCGGCGACCATCGCCTTGCAGGCGGCCGTCCGCGGATGCTCGGGGCCTTCCGCGAAACAGGCGGACACCCGGCTGACGGGATCCGTCAACGAGCCGTGTGCCGTGGCCGGTCCGGCGGTCAACGCGGTGAGGGCGAGGGGGGCGACGCCGAGCAGGGACACTCGCAGGGCCTTGTGACGCATGTGCATGGGGGTCTCCTAGTGGGTGAGGGGGGTGGCCCCGCACGCCGGCCGTGTGGTGGGGGGTGCCGTGCGTGCGGGGCGGTGTGGGGGGTGCGTGGGGGTATGGAGGGGCTGCGTGGGGGGGGGTGTGCGTGTGGGGGGAAGCTCGTCAGCTGCGGCCGGCCGCCGCGAAGGCCTTCGTGAACGCGAACTCGTCCTGCAGGATCGAACTACAGGTCGCGGAAGCGGAGTTCTGGGCACCGCCCGGGCACTGCTTGTCGCGCGCGGCGGACCACATCGACAGCCAGCCGATGCCCTTGGACCGGGCGAACGTCACCAGCTGGGCCGCGTCGTCCACCTGGAAGACCTCGACGGCCACGTCGTTGACACCGATCATCGGGGTGACCGCCACGGCCTTCCACGCGGCCTGGTCGCTCAGCCCCAGCACGCCCTTGACCTGCGCCTGGGTGGCGGTGGCCGCGTCGATCGCGTACTGACCCATGTCGCCGTTGAAGGACGATCCGTAGTCCATCGCCATGATGTTGACGGCGGATATGGCCACGCCGTTCCTCTTCGCGTTCTCGACCAGCTTGACGCCGTCCTGGGTGAGACCCGTGGGCATCACCGGCAGGGTGAAGGACACATCGAGGCCCGGGTGCTTCTTCTGGAGCAGGGCGATGGCCTGGGCCCGGCGCGTGTTGGCGGCCGTGTCGGGCAACGCGCTTCCTTCGATGTCGAAGTCGACCTTGGTGAGCTTGTACGCGTCCACGACCTTGCCGTACGCGGCTGCGAGCTCATCGGCAGAGGAGCAGGCGAGCCCCAGCTCGGCGCCGGCCGCGCCGCCGAAGGAGACCCGTACGTCGCCGCCCGCCTCCCGCAGCGGGGCGATCTGCTGGGCCACGGGGTTGCTGCCGAGGTCGCTCACGCCGCCCCACTTGGGGGTGCAACCGCCCCCGGAGGTGATGAAGGCCAGGTTGAAGTTCTTGACGCCGGTCTTCTTGGCGGTGCCCAGAAGGTCGTAGGCGGGGTGGAGGACGGTGTCGACGTACGGGGCGAACGCGGCGCTCTTGCCGCCCGGAGCCGGCGAGCTCGCGGACGGGCCCGGCCGGGACGGCTCCGACGACGGCTTGGAGGTCGGCTTGGACGACGGTGTGGAGGTCGGTCCGGACGTCGGACCTGATGTCGGATCGGAGGTCGGGGCGGTGGGCCGGGGGCGGTCGGGGGACTCGCCCAGGGAACACGTGCCGTTGTCGATCCGGCAGGCGACCGGCCCGCCGGCCCTCCCGTCGCCGGCGGCGACGAATCCGACGGTCACGGACTTGCCCGGGGCGATCGTCCCGTTCCAGCTCTCCGGTGCGACGGTGACGCTCCGGCCGTCGACCGTGTGCTTGCCGTTCCACAGCGAGGAGATCTTCGTGCCTTCCGGGAGCTCGAACGTCAGCTTCCAGCCCGACAGCTCCTTGGCCGTGCCGTTCGTGACCACGAACTGCCCGGTGTAGCCGCCCGCCCAGGAGTTGGTCCGGGAGAAGGCCGCGCCGACCGACGCGGCGCTTGCCGTGCCGGTGATGGTGAACGCGGCGCCTGCCGCCAGCACAACGGAGATGCCGACGCCGGTCAGCTTCGCCTTACGGCTCACTCGTCGACGATGTGCGGAGGAACCCATCGCGTACCTGCCTGTCGTGTGTTGGGGGGTGACGCGGCAGCACGCTAGCGGGAGCGAAACGGACCAATCGCCGAATCGTGAGCCCGGCCCCGCTATTTATGGCGGACTTAAGAAACGCATGGGTGACGGTTAAAGAAGCGGGGCCGCTTCCGGGAGAAACGTCCCGGGCGGACGGGAGTTGGCGGGGCCGGTCCGCTCAGGAGCCCGCACGGCCCGCCCCTCCTCCCGTACGGCGCCGCACGCCCACGCGACGGATCCCGCGGCGCCGTTCACCCCGTCGCTGCTTGTTTCCCCGTTCCAGCGAGAGCCACACCCGTATCTCGGTTCCGCCGAGCACCGACCGTCCGATCCGTACGTCGCCGCCGGTGGACTCCGCGACCCGGCGCACGATGTCCAGGCCGAGGCCGGTGGAGCCGGGGCCGCCGGCGCCATGGCCGCGACGCAGCGCGGCATCCGGGTCCGTGATGCCCGGGCCCGCGTCGGAGACGAGCACGATCACGGCGTCCTCGCTGTGATGCACATCCACCGCGAACGCGGTGCCCTCGGGGGTGTGCCGGAAGACGTTGCCGAGCATCGCGTCCAGTGCGGCGACGAGTTCGGGGCGGGCGACGGGGACCCGTACGGTCGCGTCGACACCGGCGAGCCCTACCGTGCGCCCCTCGTCCTCGGCGAGCGCGGACCAGAAGGCCATCCGGTCACGGATCACTTCACAGGCGTCGCAGCCGAGCGTGGGGCGCTCCTTGCGCTCGCCTTGTTCACGGGCCGTGCGGATCAGCTGGTCGATCTCGCGTTCCAGCTGGGCGACGGCGGCCCGGGTCTGGTCGGCGGCCGGGCCGTCGCCGAGCGAGGCGGCGTTGAGACGGAGGACGGTGAGCGGGGTGCGCAGCCGGTGCGAGAGGTCGGCGGCCAGCTCCCGTTCGTTGGAGAGGAGCTGCACGATCTTGTCGGCCATGGTGTTGAACGCGACGGCCGCGGCGCGCAGTTCCGCCGGGCCGTCCTCGCGTACGCGCACGCCCAGCTTCCCCTCCCCCAGCTCGGCGGCGGCCTCGGCGAGCCGCTGCGCCGGGCGGACCAGGCGCAGGCCGAGGCGGTCCGCGGTGGCGAGGGAGCCGAGGATCAGCCCGAGGCCCACGCCGGCGAGGATCACCCAGGACGTGGTGACGCCGTTGGTGACCGCGCGGTGCGGCACGTACACCTCGACGACCGCGAACTCACCGGTGCTCAGGGCCGTCGGCTGGAGCAGGGCGTAGCCGCCGGGCACGGAGGTGACGGCGGAGCGGCCACGGCGGGCTGTCTCCACGTCGCGTGGGGCGGCCCGGCGCCGGCCGATGTCGTACGCCTCATACGCCTCATACGCCTGATGCGCCTCGTGTGCGTCAGGCGCCTCGGGCGCGTCGGCCGTATCAGCCGTCCTTCCGGGCCGGGTGCCGGCGTGGCCGGGTACGTGGACGGCCATGCGTCCGTCGCCGCCGGCCTGCGAGCTGGCGACCGCCCGTTCGAGCTGGTCGCGGTCGGTGGTGATGGCGAGCGCGGGCCGGATCTGGGCCGCCTGGCGCTCGGCGTCGGCGAAGGCGCGGTCCCGGGCCAGTTCCTTGACCACCAGGCCGAGCGGCACGGCGAAGGCCAGCACCACCATCACCGTGACGGCCAGCGAAACCCTGATGAGCGCCCATCTCACGCCTGCTCCAGGAAGGCCGGCGGAGGCGTCGAAGGCGGCCCCTGGGGAGGCTCCAGCTTCACCCCCACCCCGCGGACGGTGTGCAGATAGCGCGGCTTGGCGGCGGTCTCGCCCAGCTTGCGGCGCAACCAGGACAAGTGCACGTCGATGGTCTGGTCCTCGCCGTAGGACTGCTGCCATACCTCGGCGAGGAGTTCCTTGCGGGGGACGACGACGCCCGGCCTGCCGGCCAGGTAGGCGAGCAGGTCGAACTCACGGCGCGTCAGGTCAAGGGCGGTTCCGTCAAGTTCCGCCAGCCGGCGCAACGGGTCGACCGACAGGCCGCCGACCCGCAGCACCGTCGGCGGCAGCGGTTCGCCCGCGGCGCCGCCGCCCCTGCCGGCCCTGCGCAGCACGGCGGCCATGCGCGCGGTCAGGTGTGCCACGGAGAACGGCTTGACCAGGTAGTCGTCGGCTCCGTCGGTGAGCAGCCGGATGATCTCCGCTTCGTCGTCCCGCGCGGTGGCCACGATGACGGGGACGTCGGTGATGCCGCGCAGCATCTTCAGCGCCTGCGCCCCGTCGAGATCGGGCAGTCCCAGGTCGAGGATGACCAGGTCGAAGCCGACCTGGGCCACTTCGCGCAGCGCCTCGAGGGCGGTTCCGACGCTGCGTACGGTGTGCGAAGCCTCGGTCAGCTGCCGGATGAGGGCGGAGCGCACGAACGGGTCGTCCTCGACTACGAGCAGTCTTGCCATGGCCCGCACCGTACGCCATTCGGGTGAGGCACTATGAGCCAGGTGAGGCGAGGAATCATGCAGGCCCTGGCGTGGGCGCTGGCGACCGCGGTCGCCATGGCGGTGTCCTGGTACGGGGTACGTACCGTTCTGGCCGGCACGGCCTACGAGCCACCGCGCGCCCTGCCGATCTCCGGTGGCGCGGCGCCGACTTCAGGCGGGTCGGCCTCCTCGACCCACGGGCCGCAGCCGTCGCCGTCTCCCGCACGGCCGGGTGCCGGGACCCCGTCCGCGACCCGCGCACCACTACCCACCCCACCCGCCCTCGGTACCGGGGCCGTACAGGGCGCCGACGCCCAACCGCCGTCGGCTGCGGGCGAGGTGAAGAGCTATCCGGTCCGGGGCGGGCGAGCGGTCTTCGATCTCGGCGAGAGCTCGGCCACGCTCGTTTCGGCGACGCCGGACGAGGGTTGGCAGATGCGGGTGTGGAAGCAGAGCGCCTGGATCCGGGTGGACTTCGTGGCCGGCACAAAGACCACCTCGGTGTTCGTCACCTGGAACGGCCACCCGCCCCAGGTCCAGACGGTGGAGAGCTGACGCCTGGGGGACGGGGCGCCGCCGGCCCCGGTCGTCCTCGGGGAGGCCGGTAGGTGACCTCGACACATGGCGGGGCCGGCGTGACACTTCCCGCGATGCTTCGTCCGAGAAGGGAGCTCCAGCGTGATTCACCTCAGTGAGACCCTGGCCCTGCAGACCGTCGAGGACTTCCTCGACGCGGATGACCTCGCCCGGCTGGTCAAGATCATGGACGCCGAGCTGGCCGCCACCGGCTGGAAACCCCGCTCACCGGCTGACGTGGTCCTGGCTCCGGCCCAGGCACAGGAGATCCTGCAGGCCGCCACCGTCCGCGCGATCCCGGTCCTGCGACGGGTCCTCCCCTCGGTCACGACGCATGCGCCGTGGGCGTACACAGAGCTGACGCCCGGACAGGATGTTCCCGCTCACATCGACGGCATCCCCGACCCCGCCGTCCGGCCGCGCCGGCTGGGGCGCATCGGCGTGGTCCTCGACGGTCCGGGCGGGGGCGGCGAGTTCTACGTCGAAACCACCTCCAGCCCCGCCATCTGGTCGGGGCAGGCGGTCGGGGAGAGCGAGGGATACGCGCCGGGTACCACACTGACCCATCGGCTGCCGCATGACCGCGCCCACCACTCCACCCCGGAGTGGCTGCGCGATGCCGTCCGCACCCGTTGGGTCGCCCACACCCCGCCCGGCGTCGCCGTCGCCTACGGAGCCCAGGTCCTCCACGGCGTACTGCCCGTCCACGCCGGCCGGTTGCGCAAGTTCGTCACCGACCTCACCGACGCCCCCGCCTGAACCCGCGCGTCAGCCATACAGGGTCGGGCCCGTTCCGGCTGGTCACCGTGCGAGGTCCTGAAGGATTGCGCTCAGGTCCCGGGTGTAACGCGTCCCCGGACGGCCGTCCAGCAGGATCTCACCGGTGGGCACGAATCCGGTGCGGGCCAGTACGGCCCGCGATCCGGGGTTGTCGAGCGTCGTCACGGCCCGCAGCGCGGTCAGCCCGTACTGCTCCGCGGCAAGGACACAGACCCGTCGTACGGCGGTCGTCGCGAGACCCTGACCGGCGGCCTTCTCGGCGATCCGGTACCCGAGCTCAGCCGAACCGTCCGCCACATCGATCAGATTGACCCGCCCCACCACCTCACCCTCGCTGCCCACCAGGACGTGGAAGAAGTGCAGACCGGCGGCCTGCTCGGCGAGCAGGGCGGCGTGCCGGGCGGCGAAGTCGGTGAAGTAGTCGTCGCCGCGGTCGGGTATCGACGCCGCGAAGTAGGCCCGGTTCTCCCACTCGAACGCGAGCAGGGCCGGGGCGTGATCGAGGCGCAGAGGCTGAAGTTCGGGCATGGGAGAACGTTACGTGTACGCACACGGGCCCCCGGCGGGCCAGGCACCGGGCCCTCTCCACTCGGGGCCACCGGCATCGAGCTGACGTAGTTCGGGCTCCACCAGCGCGCACTGTCAGCGGAGTACGCGCTGGTGGGCACGCCGGGGGGTACCGGTACCCCCCGGCGGTCCCTAGTTGGCCCAGGGCGGCGTGAGGGTGCTGCCGTCGCTCAGCTCGGCGCTGAGCCCGACGCGCGTGGTGACCCACATGGACGCGGGCTCGTCGGTGGTGTTGGCCACCGCCAGCGCGGAGCCCGCCGGGGCCACCGCGGCGTCGCCGGCACCGAGTTCGGCGGTCTCGCCGTCGATGGTGAGCCGCAGCCGGCCGGACAGAACGTAGAAGGCCTCCTCGTGGCTGATCACGTGCGGCTGCGCCACCGTTCCGGCCGGGATCTCGCCGCGCCAGGCCGCAAGGTCCCGGCTGCCGGTGGCAGGCCTGACGTAGGAAGTGAAGCGGACGCCGTGTATCTCGTGGACGGCGGCTTCGTTGCTGCGGATGAAAGGCATGTCGGGCTCCCCGTATGACGTAGGGGACGTCATGGACGTCGATAGGACCTATAGACAAGTTGCTTGCCCATATAGACAAGCAACTTGACCAGTTATAGTCAAGCCATGGATGACGCCCTGGCCCTCCCCGCGCTCGTGCTCGCCCTCTCCGGACAGCTGGTCCAGAAGATCCATGCGCGCGTGTCCCAGGAGGGGTTCGAGGACCTGCGCCCCGCGCACGGCTTCGCCTTCGCCCGCATCTCCTTCGGCGATGCCACCACCGCCGATCTGGCCGAGCACCTGGGGGTCACCAAGCAGGCCGCCGCCCAGCTGGTCGAGGAACTGGTCCGCAAGGGTTACGTGCTGCGCCTCCCCCACCCCCACGACGCCCGCGCCAGACTCCTGGGACTGACCGAGACCGGCTGGGCCGCCACCCGTGCCGCCGACCAGGCGGCACGGGCAGCGGTCGCACCATGGCGAGAGGCACTGGGCGAAGAGCGCTTCAAAGAGCTCGTCGCCGACCTGACCCGGCTCGCACCGCACGGTCCGATCCGCCCCGCATGGTGAGCCGGGACCGGCACCGGACGCCGCACCTACGTCAGCCCATTACGGCGGTCAGTTGATGGACAGCCAGGGAGAGTAGACCCGCGGTTCGGGGTAGATGAACTTGCGGGTCTCGCCGTCGTAACGGGCGTTCTGCAACTGTATGTTCCCGCCCTCGCGCATGTTGTAGTTGCACTGGGCCCACTTGCCGGCGGTCAGCTTGTTGCGGCAACCGCCGGAGCGGCCGTAGTCGGTCCGCCACAGGCCCACCGCGGACTTCCCGTCGGCCTTGGTGTCCTTGACGTAGACCTTGTCACCCGCCTTGTCGAAGCACGTGATGACGCCGGTGCTGGCGATGCAGGGCAGTGCCGCCGTGACCGCTTCGGCGTTCTCGCTGCTGACCACACTGTCGTCGACCTCAATCCCCTCGACGTTTTCCGCGAACGCCTGCCCGCTGAAGGCCGTGACCGACACGACCAGTGCGGCGATGCCGATCCCGGCGGACGACAGCGACTTCTTCCAGTGCGTGCTTCTCGACATCTTCCCAACCCCTTCGCGATGGATCGCCCACCCGTGGACGGGTGGGCGATCGAGCTTCCCGATGCGCACACCGTACGCGCAAGCGAACAGCGTGCGCAAGGGTCGTGGCTTCGCCGCTCGAAGTCGCCGTCAGGAGCGTTGCGAGGGGACGGGTGGTTCGTCGGGGCGTCGTCGACGGAAGGCGGTGCGGTAGGCGTGAGGGGAGGTGCCGGTGTGGCGGGTGAAGTGGTGGCGCAGGGTGGTGGGTGAGCCGAAACCGGTGCGGTCGGCGATGTGTGTGACGGGCAGGTCGGTGGTTTCCAGGAGTTGCTGGGCGCGGTGGATGCGGGCACGCAGGAGCCACTGCAGGGGCGTGGTGCCCGTCTGGGTGCGGAAGTGGCGGTTGAGGGTACGGACGCTGATCCTGGCGTGGTCCGCGATGTCGGCGAGGGTGAGGGGCCGGTGGAGGTGGTTCTCCATCCAGCGCAGCACCGGCTGGAGCGCTGTGGGGTCGGTGGGGGGCAGCGGGTGTTCGATGTACTGGGCCTGGCCGCCGTCGCGTTGGAGCGGCATGACGGTCCGGCGGGCGGTGGCGGCGGCGAGGTCCGCGCCGAGGTCGCGGCGTACCAGGTGCAGGCACAGGTCGAGTCCGGCGGCCACGCCGGCTGAGGTGATCAGGGTGCCGTGGTCGACGAACAGCACGGCGGGATCGACGTCGATGTGAGGGTGACGGCGGGCCAGTTCGGCGGCGTACTGCCAGTGTGTGGTGGCGCGGTGGCCGTCCAGCAGGCCGGTGGCGGCCAGGGTGAAGGCGCCCACGCACACCGAGGCCAGGCGCGCCCCTCGGGCCGCCGCCTGTTGCAGCGCCTCGGTGACCGCGGGGTGCGGCGGGCCCAGGAAGCCGGCATGGGCCGGGATGACGATGGTGTCGGCTCCTTCCAGGCCGTCGAGGTCGTGGGGGGTGTGCATCTGGAAGACGCCGTGTTCGGGGGAGGTGGTCACGCTACGGCCCGGGGCGCAGATCCGGACCTCGTAGTGCGGGCTGCCGGCGGCTTGGTTGGCGGTGCCGAAGACCTGGCCGGGGAGGGAGAGCTCGAAGGGGACGACGCCGTCGGGCGCGAGAACAGCCACCACAGTCATGGCCAGAACTTAGCGCAGGTCGTCATTACGGCCACTGGGCCGGGGTCGCGGAAGGCCGCAGGATCGGGGAAGTCGTTGCTGATCGCGAGGGAGTTCCCGCCGTGACCCATGCCCTGCCCGCCCTGTCCGCCCTGCCCGCCGCATACGAGGCTTTCGACCTGCCGCACACGCAGCTGGCCGTCCACGCGCTGCGCTTCGCCGAGGAGGCGGAGTCCCCGCTCATCTTCCGGCACAGCGTGCGCAGCTACCTCTTCGCCCGGGAGCTCGCCGGCCATCACGGTATGAAGGCCGGGGTGGACTTCGACGACGAGCTGGTGTTCCTGGGCTGCGTCCTGCACGACCTGGGCCTGTCCGAACAGGGCAACGGGGACCAGCGGTTCGAGGTGGACGGCGCCGACCTTGCCGCCCGCTTCCTGCGCGACCACGGTGCCGATGAGCAGACGGTGGCGGTGGTGTGGGACGCGATCGCCCTGCACACCTCGGAGGGGATCGCCTCCCGCAAGGGTCCGGAGATCGCGCTGACCCATGCGGGCATCTCCGCGGACGTCCTGGGCAGCGACAAGGACCTCCTGCCCGACGGGTTCGCCGACCGCGTGCACGCCGCCTTCCCCCGCGAGGACCTCGCCTTCGCCATGACCGACCTGATCGTCCAGCAGGCGCTGGCCAATCCCGCCAAGGCCGGCCCTCTCAGCTTCCCCGGCCAACTCGTGCGCCGGCACCTGCCGCAGGACGCCCTGCCCGACTGGTACGACCTGATCGCCCAGGCCGGCTGGGGCGACCGGCCCACCACCGCCCGCCCGACCACCGCGCGTTAGACCTTCACCTACCCTCGGCGGTTCGCGGGGCGGTGACGGCGGTAGTAGGACACGGTGACGGCGGCGAGGAGCGGGCCCCAGAGGATCAGTGGTTGGTAGAGGATGCCCACGACGAGGTTTCCGGCGGCCGTCATGTCGTCGTGCGGGTAGGTCCACCACCGGACGACGTCGGCCCAGAGCGCGGTCATGGCCACCGCGCCGAGAGCGGCGGGAACGACGGCCGCCATGGGGCGCACTTTTCGCCCTCCGATCAGCGGTATCCACCGGGGCACGACCTCGCCCCACGGGCGTACCAGGCCGACCGTGAGGAAGGCCGCGAGCTCACAGACGACGCTGAGCGCCAGCATCCAGACCTTCGCGCCGACCGTCTGGAAGTCCTCGAAGCCGGCTTCGGTGTAGCCGGCCGGGTATCCGAGCACCAGGGCGATGCGCCAGAGCCCGCTCGGCAGGACCACCCACGGTGTCAGGCGTGCGGCCCGGACCGCCCAGCGGGGCGGCGGCGCCACGGGGGTGACGGTGGTGCTGGCGGTGGGTGCGCTCGTATCGATGCTCATGTCGATCATCGTCGCGCGCGGTCCGACCGGCCGCGTCCACCTGTGCGGTCGACCCGGGCGGCCGTGGGAACGAGGTTGGGACGGTGGCCTCCCCCGTGCGGGGGAGGCCACCGTCGTTCCCGAGGCGAGGCGTAACTGGTGATCTTTCCGTGCGTTGCTCCATCCGGGCTCCATGTGGCGGGGCCCAGGAAGAACGAGGTCGCTCACCATGCACGACACCATCAAGAAGATCATCACGGGGATCGCGACAACAGCGGCGGCGCTCGGCTGCCTCGTCGCCGCAGGACCGCCCGCGTCAGCGGCGGGCAAGTGGTGCAACAACTCGGTCTGTATCGAGACCTACGACCACGGAACCTACCTGGGCAGGGTGGAGGTGTCGGTCGTCAACACCAATCAGCCGCACCGCATCAGCGCCCGGGTGTGGACCACCAACGGCTGGAGCGCCAGGACCAAGACGGAGGACGTCGCATCCTTCAGGACGTACCGGGACCAGGTCTATCCCCAACGGCACTTCCCGGCCGGTACGCGGCTCTGCGCGGAAGGCTTCCGCGGCGGGGCGAGCGTGGGCCTGCCCTGCGTCACCCTCACCAACTGAGGCACCGCCCGACGGCGCGCCCTAGGGCACGGAACGGCGCGCGGTCAGCTTCTTGATGGCCCACCCCGTGACGGCGAGCGCGGTGCCGGAGCCGAGACCCGCGACGAACCCGGGCAGCGAGGCGCGCAGGACCCCGTCGACGGTCAGGTCGGGAGGCTGGGTGCCCGGCGCTACGGGGTGGGCGGCGCCGGGGGATGCCGGGCTCGCGGAGGCCGAGGGGGACGCGGGCGCCTCATGGGCCTGGGCCGTGCCGGCGGGTGCCATGGCGATGAAGACGGCGAGGAGGGCCGCGTGAGGGCGGGCACGGTAGCTCACCGGCGCTGTTTTGTGGCGGGTTTGGGCGTGACGGACGTGCCGGGTGTGCCGCTTCTTAGGATGCATGGTGCCCCTTGGGGGGTATGGACCGGGCCGCCGCCCCCTGCTGCCCAGCTGGTCCGCGGCGGCCCGGTCGTATCGGAGCCGGCGGCGGTGTCACCGTCGGCTCCTACCAGGACACACCCTGGCAAGGAGTGGCTTACGTGCTCTTACGAGTGAATGGTTGTCACATCACCGCCGCTGGGGCCCGTGTGATGTCAGCATCGTGATTCTCTGAACGTTCTGACAGCAGGGAGCCTTCGGCCATGCCCGTTCAGACCTCGGCTGAGCAGGGGCCCGGCGGCGCTCTGCTCGGCCTGCGCGACGCGGTGCGCGCGCTGCACAAAGAGGCGGGCGAGCCGTCATACCGCGTCATCGCCAGCAGCATCGGCTGCAACGAGGCGCGGACGGCGACAGCGTCGCACAACACCGTCGGCGACGTGCTCACCGGTAAGCGGCTCACCCGCTTGGAGACCCTCAAGCTCGTGGTCCTCCAGCTGCACAAGGACAGCAAGGACCCGCGACCGCCTGACGTGGTCTGGCCCCCCTTCGAAGCACTGTGGCGCGAGGCGAAACAGGAGAGGGACCACCTCGTTCTCCCCGAACCGGTGCGGGCGTTCACCACCGCACTGCGCGGCGCGGTGATCGGCCCGCTGGGCGGGGACTTCGACGAGATCAGCGAACGGCTGGGCGCGCCGGCGGCGTCGTCCAGTGACGACGCCGCGGTGCCCGCCGCCGCGCTGAAGGCGATCTGCGAAGGCACCCGCGTGCCCGGACGGCGCGAGCTCGAATGCCTCCTGGACCTGCTGGACCAAGACGGCCGGGGGCTCCAGCCCGAGGCCCGGCAGGCGCTGATGGTGTCCTATTACGACATGCTCCGCGCCTGCGCCCCGCACCGGTACGCGGACTGCATGCTGCGCGACGAATGCGACGCCCAGCGTCAGTTCCGCGGCATTCTCGAGGACCGGCTGCACGCTCTCGAGCACCGGCGGGAACGGGAGCGCGAGGCGGAGCCGGAGCCGGAGCCGGAACCACGGGAGACCGAGGAGGAGTGTGCCGCTCCCACCCGTCGTCCGCGGCTCGACGCGTGGCTGGTCAAGGACGAGCTCGATCTGGAGCGCCGGCGGACCCGGGCCCTGCGGGCGAATCTGGCCCGCCAGCAAGAGCACATCACCCGCCAGCAAGAGCACATCAAGAGCCTCAAGGGGAAGCTGTCCGAGACCGAGGAAGCGGCCTCAAGGGCACGCAAGGACACGGCGGACGCCCAGAGTCTGGTGCTCGACATGCGCGGCCAGCGTGACGAACTCAAGCGCAAGAACGCCGAGCAGGCGGCGCTGCTCGAGGTCTCGGCCACCATGGCCTTCGCGGCCGAGCACGACCCCCCGCCCGTCATCCCGAGCGTCCCCATGACGGACTGGGACGTCACCTCTTGGGGCGATTACGTCCAGTGGGACGTGTACGACAGCCACTCTTGTCCCTACCCGGTCGTGGACAGCTACCTCATGCAAAGCGTCCCGCCCGAGGGAAGGACGCCGGACGGCTACGCCCTCCACTCCTTCGAATACCCGCTGTACCCACCGTCCTCGTGGTCGCCCGCGGCCCCGCCCGACGGAGCGCCGCCCGAAGGCACCCTGGCGACCGCGCTGCCCAGCCACACCGGCGTCGCGACCTTCCCCTCGCTGTCAGCGACCTTCGCCGATGCGAATGTGACAGCGCACCCGGAGCAGGGACGCATCCCCGCCGCGACGTCAGCGACATCAGTGGCATCAGCCGAAGCCGTTACGCCGGCGCCCGAGGTGCCGGTCCCCCGGCCGAAGGGGCCGCTCCGGCTCCTTCGGGCAGTCTTCCGATCCGGCAGCGGGCGGCACGCTCGACGGAAGTAGCGGACAGGGGCCTGCGGGCCCTGCCTCGGCCCCGGTCGGTAGGACCGTAGGCCCGGGCCATGGTCGGGCCCGACCGCGACCGGCCCGGCGTGCTCTTCGTCGACGGCCGTGAAGCGTCCACCGGCGGCGCCCTCACCCCGACCGGGGCAGCCGAACGCCGACCGCCAACTCACCGAAGGACGGCTGGCCGTCAATGGCACAAAGTGGCGGGGACGGGGATCAATTACGACCACACTCGCGCCCGGTTTTGGGGATTTTTTGTTCGTTCGGGCAACGCTGCCCTTTGCGGTTCGTCATGTTGGCGTATCGAAGTCTTGGCCCGGTAGCGTCCTGGGAAACGAGAAAGCCCTGGCCGGCCGTCAACCAGTGCCAGGGCCTCTCTCTCCCTGTTCATCTCGATCCTGGAGGGTGCTGTGCCTCCTGACCGCACACTGCGACAGGCCGTTTCCGGCGCTGTGGCGCATTGGGCCGACGGTAACATCCCGCGCCGTGGCTCCGGCCAAACCTGGCAAGTCCGTTACCTGACGTTGAGCCTTCAGCAAGCGGTATTCCTGGCGCTGCTCGTGATCGGCCTGGTGCTCGTCTTCTCACCCGACGCCTTCGCCTCGGCGGCGGTCACGGCCGCGGCACCGGCTCCGGCCGTGGCCGTGACCGTGCTGGTGTACGTGGACCGTTCCTGCCCGCGGTGCCGACGTCCGCACGACACGTAGGGCGCATTCGCCGCCGGGCCGGACGGGAGGGGAACGCCGGCCCGGCGGTAACCACCGCCCTGCCCCCGCAGACGACCCTGCCGCCGGTGACGTAACCCGCAGGTACAGCAAGCACCCCGAAAGGGCTACCCCCGAGATGAAGAACGGTGCGGGCTCCACGGCGACCTGCCACAACCCGGCCTGCTCCAGCCCCTTGGAGCCCTCCACCAGGTCGGGCAGGCCGAGAAAGTACTGCAGCGACACCTGCCGTAGGGCCTATTACAGGACCGGTACGACCCGCAGGACGTCGCCTGACGCCGAGCGCCACGACCACTACGTCCAGCAGATCCTCGACGAACTCGGACAGCGCGTCGACCGTTTACGCGACCTCGCGCACGCCGACCGCACCGGGCTCACCGGAGCGGACTCCCTGCGCTCCCAGACGCTCGCGCTGCTCAAGGGCTCCGCGGAGATCAGCAAGGACATCCAGGACCTGGACGCCGCCATCGCCCAGCAGGCCCGCGACCGGGGCATCAAGGTCGTCGACATCGCCGCGGCCCGTAACATCTCCGCCGACAAAGTCAGCCGTGACTGGCCGGCCGACAGCATCGACCGCCGTATGAACCAGCGCCAGCAACGCCGCCACAGCAGCAGCAGCAGCAACATGCACAACAACGCCGACGCCCACGACCTGACGCACGAGAGCCTGTACCTCCCCGGCCGGTACCTCCCCGGCGAGGGGCTCTACCCGGACCTTTCGGGGCACGGTCACGACTCGACCGAAGGCCCGCCCGGGCCGCTCGTACACCAGCGCTCCCCCACCGCACGCCGGTTCGCTCGCTGCCGCCGGGCTCACACTCCGGGCGCGGGCCGCACCGCGATCCCGTTCCGCTCGAACAGCGCCGCGGTCACACCGTCGCCCGGCACCAGCTCCCCGGCGAACGACCCGTCGTACACCGCGCCCCGCCCGCACGACGGGCTGCGCGGCATCAACAGCGCCTCCGTGCAGCCCGCATGCCGCGCCGCCGCGAGGGCTCGCCGCGCTCCGTCCACGAACTCCGCCGTCACATCGCGCCCGGTGTCCTCGACGACCCGCGCCGTCCCGTCGAGCACGTCATGCCCATCGCCGCCCACCAGTTCCGCGGGCCGCCGCGGTGTGGCGAGCCCACCGGCCACCTCCGGGCAGAAGGACACGACATGACGTCCGGCTACCGCCTCCGCAATGTCCGACGACGTCTTGTGACGCCCGTCGTACCGGCACGGCACTCCGCGCAGACACGCGCTGACCAGTATCGCTTCCATCCCGCCAGGCTAGCCGGGCGCGGCCCGCGGGTGCTCAGCCAGAGGGCGGAACTCGCGCAGCGGTAGCCGGCGCGA
Organism: Streptomyces sp. NPDC046261; assembly: GCF_040646235.1. Taxonomy (NCBI): domain Bacteria; kingdom Bacillati; phylum Actinomycetota; class Actinomycetes; order Kitasatosporales; family Streptomycetaceae; genus Streptomyces; species Streptomyces sp. NPDC046261. The sequence goes on from NZ_JBEYZU010000012.1 coordinate 134,811, forward strand.
CCGCGCAGGGCGCGCCTACACGGGGCGGCGGCCGCTGAAGATGCCCCAGCGGAGTTTTCGGCTGCGGGCGGCTGCTGCCCATAGGGGGAGGTTGTCGAGCAGGTGGTCGACGTAGTCCGGGCTGATGATGGCGCGGAGCTCGGCTTCCCGGCGGGCGGTTTCGTGGGTCAGTTGGTCGTAGTGGACGGGCAGTTGGTCGCTGTGATCGTCGAAGTCGACGTGGTCGAGGCCGAGCCGGGCGAGCTCGCGGAGGTAGAAGGCGGGGGTCGCCAGCTCGTCCACGCCGAGGCGGGACACCACCGGGTGGAGCGACTGGGCGGACGCGTCCTCGGCGGCCATGAGGTCGGTGAAGGCCAGGACGCCGCCGGGTTTGAGGACCCGTACGGCCTCGCCCAGCACGCGGGCCCGGTCGTCGCTGTGGCAGAAGGCTTCCAGGGAGCACACGGCGTCGAAGTGCCCGTCCGGGTACGGAATGTCGTGAAAGGAGCCGGTGACGACCTCGATGTGGCTGTCGAGACCGCGCTCGGCGTTGGTCCTGCGGTGGCGCTCGTTCTGGGCCTCGCTGAGGTTGAGTGCGACGACGCGGCAGCCGAAGCGGGCGGCCAGGTGGCGGGCGGTCCCGCCGTATCCGGATCCGAGGTCCGCCACGGACCGTCCGGGGCCCAGGCGGTCCACCATCCGGTCCGCCAGCCGCTCGACGGTGCGCCGGGAGGCGTCCGCGATCGGCTCCTCCGGGCGGGCGTAGATGCCGGTGTGGATGTCGTCGCCGCCCCACACGGCATCGTAGAAGGCGTCGACGTCACCGGTTTCGTAGTAGCGGCGTGTCGTGTCCTCGGTGGTGCCGGATGCGGCGCCGTCATGGTTCACGCGTACTCCCTCGCTCGTCGCCCGATCGACCTCGTGGGTCGTGGACCCCATTGGTCCACTTGGGCAAGCCTCGCCGCGTACGCAACAGCAATCACAGTGACCAATCGGCCATTGTCCGGTGGTCATGAGCGGAGCCGAAGAGCGAAAGCAGCAGCGGTGGCGCCGTCGCGGCTCTTCGTCCTCGGCTCCGGCCGTTCGGCGGCGGGGTCAGGCGGCCCAGTGGCCGGTGGACTTGGCGTCCGACCTGAAGGAGAACACGAAACGGCTGCCGTTCAGCACGCTACGCGCCACAGTGGTCCACTTTCCCGCCTTGGCGAGGGTCCAGTGGTCCTGGTTGCAGAGCCATCCACCCGAGCTCTTCCAGAAGCACACCGCTACGTAGCGGTCGGTGTTCGTCTTTATGTTGATGTCGGCGCAGTTCGCCGTGGTGGTGAGCGTGGAGGCGCCGTTGTCGGGGTAGAAGTCCTGGCCCTTGGGCTTGGAGTACGCCTTCGCGCTGCCGTAGCAGGACTGCACCGCGTCCTGGCTCCGGGAATCGGCCTCGGTCGCGCCGGCGGCGGCCGACCCTCCGATGAGGGTGCCGGCGGCGAGCGCGAGCACGGCCGCGGTCGAGACGAGTCGTCTGGCGTTCCTCTGCATGATCCGGATTCCTTTCGGTCAGGAAATACCGTCCCCCCGTCGATCATGGCGAAGTCACCGTGCTCGGCCCGGAGCGCGCACGGGCCTATCGGACGGAGGATGCGCCGCCGCCCATGATGGTTTTCCCCTCGTGGACAGTCGAGACAAGGGAACGCATTGGCGAATTCCTGTCCGTGGTGTGACGCGTCGGCGAGCGGCGGCCGCGGCTCAGGTACGGCTGCGGAACGGCACCGTCAGCCACGGGCTCTCCGGGTCGGTCGTCAGTGCCCGGTGGGCATCGAGGACCGTCGTGTACCAGCGGCCGAACTTCTCCTCGTCGAAGTGCAGGCACCGTCCGAGTACGTAGCCGGCGGAGAACTCCTCCCACGAGTCGTACGCCGACTGTGCGGCGCCGGCCGCGCGTTCGAGTGCCGTGTGCATCTCGGCCTCGGTGGCGTACCGGGCGCCCCGGCCCCAGCGGGCCATCTTGGAGCCGCGGCCGATGTCCCAGGCCGCGATGGTGCGCACGAAGCCGTCGGGCGGCAGGAGGCCGTCGGCGCGGAAGCGCGCCTCGTAGCGCAGCACCTTGCCGACCAGGGCGCGCAGATGGGTCACGAACTCGTCGAAGTCGCGGTCGTCGGTGGCGGTGCCCGTCTCCTGCGCGCGCTCGCGCAGCGTCAGCTCCACCTGGTCGCGCCATTGCGCGGGATCGACGCGACCGCCCCGCGCGCTGATCAGCGCGGTCCGCGCCCCCAGGACGAAGTCCCAGTACCAGGGGCTCACGTCCTGGCCGAGAAGCCGCTCTTGCGTGCTGAGCCAGTCCTCGCGTCCGTGCACACCCCAGTCGTCGGCGATCCGCTCGACCTCGCCCCGGTAGCCCATGCCGTGCCAGTGCGGGGTGTTCCACGCGTCGCCGTTGCGGAAGCACAGGTGCGCTCCGCAGGCGAGGCCGCGCAGCAGGGGGCCGGGGGCGGGGGCACCGGTGCGCCGGGTGACCACACGGTCCATCAACGCGTCCGGCGAGAACAGCTCGTGGTGCAGTTCGAGCCAGGTGTCCCGTTCGTCGTCGCTTGCCAGGAAGTACTGCTCACAGGGGGTGGCCGCGTTGACCGCGAGGATCTCCACCTCCTCGGGCAGGATGTGCGCGAGCGCGCCGAGGGTCGTGTGCTCGTAGACGAGGAACGGATGGGGCCGCGGCAGCAGGCCGGCGGTGTAGACCTGCGCGATGGTGCGACCGTCGGGCGTCTCGTTGGTCAGCATGGGGTACGTGTGCTCACCGGCCGCCCGCGCCTCGTCGAGGCGCACCGGGTAGTACACGCCCTCGATGGCGAGGGTGCGCAGGTAGGCGTACGCGTTGTCCGCCCGGCTGAGCTTGTACAGCTGCTGTTCCAGGTCGGTGGGCGCCTGCCAGTGCCCGCCGTCCGCCGGGGCCGGGACGACCGGGAAGAACTCGTCGTGGAGCTCGTCCTCGGCTGCCGTGTGCATGGGGTTCCTTTCGTTCCGGTCCCGGCCTGGTTCCGGCCTCGAGATCGCTGCGTACCGCGGGGCTCCGCCGGGAGCGGGGCGGGGGCTTCTCAGCCCGCCGGACGGCTCGGCGCCTGAGGAGCGGGGGCGAAGGCGGGGGCGGCTTCCAGCGCCGGGGCGTCCTGGTCCGGTTCGGTCCGCAGCTGAGCGGCCACCGCGTCCGTGCGCTCACGCAGTGCGCGCACGCGCTCGGCGGCCTTGGTGCCCGCCTGGGGGCCCTCCGCGGGCAGGACGGGCACGCCGTTGGCCTGCGCGGTGAGGACCAGGCTGTGCATGACCTCCGCCTGCTGGGCGAGCAGGGCCGTGGTGAACATGTTGGCCCGCAGCGTCTTCTTCATGCCGAGCCCGCCCCGGTAGGTGATCTCGCAGGCGACCGTGACGGTCTCCAGCCGCTGTTCGCCCGCCTGCTCCAGCGCGGCGAGCATGACGGAGGCCAGGCCCTCGACGACCTTGGTGACCACCCACTTGCGCCCCGGAAGCATGGGCAGCAGATCCCGGATCCGGTCGATCTCGGCGTCGAGCGCCTCCGTCGTCATGGCGCTGAAGGCGTCGTGCAGCTGGAGGTGGACGACCTTCGACCAGGGGATGTCCTCGCCGTCGAAGCCGACGGAATCGGGGCCGAAGCGCAGTGCTCCGATGGAGTCCAGCGGGCGCAGCGCCTTCGCGGTGATGGCGGGGACCCGGGGGTGACGGCAGATGAGGGCGCCGAGCGAGAACTCCCACTCCTGGTGCGTGGGCGCGGCGGGGGCGGGCAGGGAGCGGAGGACGGAGAGCACCCAGTCACCGGAGGCGTTCGTACCGGCGCGTCCGGCGTCGGCGCCGCGCTGCACGGCCTGTGCGACGTCCCTGCCGAAGCCGGCGGCAGCCGTGCCCACCGAGTCGCCGAGACTCTTCACCCGGTCGAATATGCCCATACCCCTGACCCTGCCTCACCTGCGATGATCCTTGTGGCGGCGACACTCTACCCAGTGATCGCGGTACCGGTGACCAGCCGTGAGCGCCGGACGGCATGAGACGATCGGCCGATGAGGAGGACGGAGTTGAACCGACCGCTCGGCCTGTTGCTCGTGGCCTGCGTCGCCGCGCTGACCGGATGCGGTGCGCGGTCCGGCGAGACGCCCGCCGACCGGACGAAGGTGGCGCCCGCGTCCTCCGCGCCGGACCACCTCGTCAAGGCCGACCGGCTTGGCTCCCCCGGCGTCCGCACGCCCCAGGCCGCGCTGCCCACGGCGGCTTCCGGCCCCCGGAACCCGTCCGGCCCGCCCTCGCGCCCTTCCGAGTGTCACCAGCAGGGCGTCCAGGTGATGGGCGGGACGGTGGACGCCGCCATGGGCCTGCGCGCCTTCGACGTCCGGCTGGTCAACTGCGGCGCCGCGCCCTACACGGTGAACGGCTACCCGAGCGTGCGTGTCCTGGACGAGCGGAAACGGGTGGTCGATGTGACGATCCACCAGGACGTCAAGGCCGGCGGCCGCAGCGACGCCGGGGAGGCCGCGCCGCGGCCGGTGAGGCTGCGGCCCGGGCAGGCGGCGGTGGCGGTGGTGATGTGGCGCAACACCTACGACGACCCCAGCCGGCCACCCGTGCGCGGCACTTACCTGAACGTGGCCCCGGCCGCCGACGCTCCCTGGCAGACGCTCACCCCGGACGGTGGCGTGGACCTGGGCAGCACCGGAAAGCTGACGGTCGGCCCCTGGAGGCCCGCCCCCTGACAGAGCCGGCGGCGCCGTCGACAGGTGATGACGGCCCGTTCCACCGGGCGAACGTTCGCGGCCGGGCCCGGCTCAGGGTGTCACGATGCGCTCGACCGCGGCGGTGACGAGTTGGTCGCGCTCGGCTTCCGAGAACACGCCCGGCAGGGTGAGCTGTTCGACGATGAGCCAGTTGAACGCCAGGTACAGCAGTCGGACGGCGGTCGCGTCGCCGGGCAGTCCGGATGCCTCGTGGTACGCCACGTTGGCGTCGATGTCCGCACGCACGCGTTCGGTCAGCAGCGCGCTCAGCTCCGGGCGCCGGGTCGCCTCCAGGCGTAGTTCGAGCAGCGCCAGGTAGCCGGTACGGAAGGCGCTGACGCGGCCGACGACCTCGCGCATCAGCATCGCGTAGGTCTCGCGGTCCGGTGTGCTCGCCCGCTGCCGGGCGATCGTCGCCTCGTCGGGCTGGAGCCGTTCGTAGACCCGGGCACCTGCCTGGATCAGCAGACCGTCGCGGTTGGGGAAATAGTTGGAGGCCGTGCCGGTGGGTACACCGGCCTCGGTGTCCACCGCCCGGAAGGTCAGGCCCCGGGCGCCGTCCCGTGCCAGTACCTCGATGGCGGCGTCGACGAGGGCCACCCTCCGTTCGACGTTTCGGCGCACCATGGATACCACTCCGATCGCAGTACTACGCTCTGACCACTACGGTCAGAGTAGTATATGCGGAGCCTGCTGGATCACCGCGTGACGCGCCCGAGACGGATTCGGAACAAACGTTTGGTTGACTCGTCCGCGGAGTGAGGCGATGGCACGACAGGCAGGGGCGGTACGACCACATGAGCGCAGGGGGATTCGCCGAGTGGACGGCGCACTTCATCGCGGAGGCGGAACACCGGCGTGGCGTCGGCGACCCTGACTGGGCGCAGGGTGCCGCCCTGCCCGACGCGGTGTGGCGGAGCCTGCAGCGCTTCCAGGTCGGTGAGAACGGTGACGGGGCGAACCTGATCGGCAAGGCGGACGGGGCAGGGGACGCCGACTACGCCGAGGCGGTCCGTCTGTTCGTCGCCGAGGAACGGAACCACGCGCGCCTGCTGGCGCTGTTGCTGGCCGCCGGCGGGCAGCCCACCATCGACACGTGCTGGAGCGACCGGGTGTTCGTCCGGCTGCGCCGGTTGCTCGGGCTGCGCATGGAGTTGATGACGTTGATGGTCGCGGAGCTCGTGGCCGTGCGCTACTACCGCGCTGTCCGCGACGGTTGCGGGGATCCGCTGGTGTCGGACGTGGCGGCCCGCATCCTGGCGGACGAGGAGCGCCACATCCCGTTCCACTGCCGCCGCCTACGCGCGTCCGTCGCCGAGCTGCCGGGACGGCCGCTGCGCCGGCTGACGATGACGGGCTGGCGCGGCCTGGTCCTCGGCGCGACGGTGTTCGTCGCTTTGGACCACGGCCCGGCCCTGGGGCGCCTGGGAGTGGGGCGCGGGCGCTTCGTGGCCGACGTGCTGGCCTCGACGAACGGAACGGTCGAGGACGTCCTGGACGCCGCGCGGCCCTTGGACGTCCCGATGCCCCGGGTCGGCTCCGGCACGTCATGACCCCCGTTCGGCTCCGGCACGTCATGACCCGCGTGTCAGCGGGGCAGCCGAGTCGGCCGCCCGCACGGGGGCGTCGTGCGGGCATGCCACCGCGTGGGCCCGGGCGTTGATGCCGGCGTCGAGGAACGCGGCGAGACACATCAGCACAATAGCCAGCCTGTCCCATCGAGGTCGCTTCATGGGCCCCACACTTGCCTCCGGCAAGTGCTCGGTGCCAGAGCGCCGTAGTGCGAACGGCGTAGGACCGGACCGTCATCGGAGCGACCCGTTCCTCCCTCTACCGAGCGCCGGCGTCCGGGAGAAGGCCGTCGGCGACCAGGCCGGCGAGGACCGCCTCTCCGAGGACCCGCACCGCGGACTGCGGGCGGACCATCACCGTGAACTCCTTGATCCTCCCCTCCTCGTCGAAGTGCAGGAGGTCGATGCCGTGGATCTCCTTGCCGTTCACGGTCGTACGGAAGAGCAGGATCGCCGACGGGGCTTCGACACCGTCGGCGCTCGTCTGCGCGGCGCCGTCGAAGTGGCCTATGTAGCGGAAGTCCTCGAAGGTGCGCAGGAGGACGCCGAGGAGGCCCATCACCATCGGCTTGCCCTCGAACGGGGTGAACTTCACCGGACTGTAGAAACGGATGTTCTCGGCGAACAGGCCGTTCAGGGAAGCGAGATCGCGGCTCTCGACGGCAGCGCGGAAGCGGTCTGCGGGTGCCATGGGCTCGGACCCTCCTCGATAGTCACCAATATGATTACTCACTTTATTGAGTATCATGCCGGGAGGTTCTGCCGATAGAGGCGAGGAGGGGCGGACCGATGGCTTTGCGTCACGCCGTACTGGCGGCACTGCTGAACGAGGAGTTGAGCGGCTATCAGCTGGCCAAGACCTTCGACGCGGGCGTGGCGAACTTCTGGCACGCACTGCCCCAGCAGCTGTACACCGAGCTGACGAAGCTGGAGAAGGAGGGGCTGGTCGTGGGCCGGGAGGTGGTCCAGGACACCCGGCCCAACAAACGCCTGTTCAAGGTCACCGACGCCGGTCTCGCCGAGATGGAACGGTTCGCGGCCACCGCGGCCAAGCCCTCGTTCATCCGCGACGACCTGCTCGTCAAGGTCCAGGCCGCCGACCACGTCGACGCCGGCGAGCTGATCACACGCCTCACCGAACGGGCCGCCTTCGCCGAGGCCAAGATCGAGCTGTTCGGCGCACTGCTGCGCAAGATGCGCGGCGACCGCGCCGAGGAGGAGTTCCTGCGCCACGGCGAGCGCGTCGGCCCGTACCTGACCTGCCTGCGCGGCCTCGCCTTCGAGCGGGGCAACCGGGACTGGTGCGAGCTCACCGCGGCGATTCTGCGGGAGAGGCAGCGCTCCAGCCGCTGAGGAGGCAGGCGTCGATCATGACAGTGTATGGCCGAACCCCATAAATCCCCGGCTCCGGACTCCGTGGATCACAACACCTGATCACCCGTCATTCGCTTGGCAAAGTGGCAGGTGAGTCGATCGCTTCCCGCGGCCCGACCACGGCGCGGGATGTGTATCTCTACGACAAAGGGGGTTCCTCTCATGAGTGCCGACACCGCAGTGGTGGTGACAGGGCTCGGGGCCACGACGCCGCTCGGCGGGGACGTCGCCTCGACCTGGTCCGGGATGCTGGCCGGGCACTCCGGCATCAGCCCGATCGAGGAGGAGTGGGCGGCCGCCCTGCCCGTGCGGATCGCGGGCAGGCTCAAAGTCGAACCGACCGAGGTTCTGGACCGGGTGCAGGCCCGCCGCATGGACCGTTGTGAGCAGATAGCGCTCGTCGCCGCGCGCGAGGCATGGGCCGACGCCGGGGAGCCCGACGTCGAACCCGAGCGGCTGGCCGTCGTGATCGGCACGGGCACCGGTGGCGCGTTGACCATGCTCGGCCAGGACGACGTCCTGGAGACCTCCGGAGTGCGGCGCGTCTCGCCCCACACCGTCCCCATGCTGATGGCGAACGGTCCCGCCGCCTGGGTCAGCATCGACCTCGGCGCCCGCGGCGGCGCCCACACCCCGGTCAGCGCCTGCGCCTCGGGTGCCGAGGCGATCGCGACGGGCCTGGACCTGATCCGTCTCGGCCGGGCCGACGTGGTCGTGGCCGGCGGCACCGAGGCGTGCGTCCATCCGCTGCCACTGGCCGGGTTCGCGCAGGCCAAGGCCCACTCGACGCGCAATGACGAGCCCGGGCGGGCCTCCCGGCCCTTCGACGTCGACCGGGACGGGTTCGTCATCGGCGAGGGGTCCGTCGTAGTCGTCCTGGAACGCGCCGAATTCGCCGCCGCGCGGAGGGCCCGCGCCCATGCGACACTCGCCGGAGCCGGCGTCACCTCGGACGCGCACCACATCACCGCCGCCCACGCCGACGGGCAGATCCGCGCCATGCGGCTGGCCGTGGGGTCCGCGGGGCTGACCCCGCTCGCGATCGAGCATGTCCACGCCCACGCGACCTCCACGCCCAAGGGTGATCTCGTCGAGGCCCGGTCCATCGGCGAAGCCATCGGCACCCACCCGGCCGTCACCGCGACCAAGTCCATGACCGGCCACCTCTTCGGAGCGGCCGGAGCGATCGGCGCACTGGCCGCGATCCTCGCCGTCCGCGACGGCGTCATCCCCGCGACCCGGAACCTGGACACCCTGGACCCGGAGGTGAAGCTGGACGTCGTCACGGGCTCGCCCCGGCGAGGCGCGCTCAAGGCGGCGCTGACGAACTCCTTCGGCTTCGGCGGTCACAACGCCTCGCTCGTGTTCACCCCCGCCCCCTGATCCGGAGCCGGCTGTCTTCGCATCGCCCCGGACGGCCCCCGGGTACGCCCCGGGGGCCGCTCAGGCGTGATCGGTGAGTTCCGTGTAGCCCTTCTTCCGTGCGCAATGGGCGCAGCAGAAGAACTTGCCGTCGGTCTCGTGGCCGTGGCCCAGGATGCGGCATCCGCAGTTGTCACAGATCGGCGCGAGCTTGTAGGCCGCGCACTCGAAGCTGTCGAAGACATGGACCGCGCCTGCCGCGTGCACTTCGAAAGCCATGCCGTAGTCGTTTCCGCATACCTCGCACTGCGCCATGCCGCACCTCTCCTGGCCGGGTCGCCCGCCGGGACACCCTCGCGGTCCGGCGCTCGCTCGCCAGGATGCATCCGGCGGGCCCCCGTGCCCCGCAGCGCCACGGTGCGGCCGGGCGAACATCGCCCGTATCGCCCGTACGGCCGGACGCGGGCGGTCGCTGCCCCGCTCGGCCAGCGCCCCGGGTCGCGGCCGGTGGCGGCACGCCTTAGATTGCCACTGGGCGCATCATCGTCTTGCGTTCGCGCAACCACGCGCGCGACCCCGACGGCTCTGACGGAGTTCTCCGCGCCGCCCGGCGCCGAGGCCCGGGCCGCCGGCCTCGCGCAGGAAGGCATCGCCGGCGCCGGCTCGTACGCCCGGCGCCGACCGGTACCGCTTCGGTACGGGTCGTTCAGCCATCGGGATTCGTTCACATCCACCACATGCGACAGCCCGGCGGGGAGCGCCTGCCCTCGGCGCGGGCGGCGTCGCCCGCGCTCTGCCCGGCCCGTGCGCGTGGCGCCCTGGCCGTACGCGGCGCGGGGCGGTGGCCGGCGTGAGGATCGAAGGGACTGAGCAACGTGACGATCAAGACTTTTCTCGGTTCCGACGCGGATCCCCCCGAGGATCTCGCCGCGGTCAAAGCCGCTTGCGCGACGGACAGCGGTGCTCCCGTCCGGATATCCGTCGTGGTTCCGGCGCGCAACTGTGCCGCGACGATCGAGGGGGTGGTGGCGCCGATCGTCGAGGACCTCCTGACCACCAAGGTCATCGACGAGGTGGTGGTCGTCGACCACGGCTCCTGCGACGACACCGCCCGGCTGGCGGCCCGTGCCGGGGCACGGGTGGTCGACTTCCCGACCGCCGGGCCGATCACCGACATCCCGGACTCCGGCAAGGGGTCGGTGATGTGGAAGGGCATCTGGGCGAGTGACGGCGACATCATCGTCTTCATCGACGGCGATCATCTGAGGTTCGACTCGTCGAAGGTCTCCCGGCTGATCGGCCCCTTGCTGCGCGATCCGTCCCTGCACCACGTACGGGCCTTCTACGACCATTACGAAGGCGGCCGCACCACCGAGGCCATGGCCCGGCCGATGCTGTCGCTGTTGCATCCCGAGCTGGCCGGCATGCGTCAGCCGCTCAGCGGCGAGCACGCCACCAGACGGCCGACGCTGGCCGAGCTGGTGTTCCCGGTCGGGTGGGGTACCGAATTCGCCATCCTCGACCAGATCAGCCGCCGGCACGGCGCCGAGTCCATCGGCCAGGTGGATCTGCGCTACAAGGAGCACGTCAAGGGGGACTGGGCGCACATCTCCCTGCAGGCTTTCGAGCTTCTCTACGTGGCGCTGCGGACCGAGCTGCGCGCCCAGGGGCAGGCACTGCCCGAGCACTGGGGCAGCGTGGTCATGACGCCCGGGGAGCGTCCGGGTGAGGTCGTCCGGCGCGCCGCCCGGACTGCGGAGTTGCCGCCGCTCGTGGGTCTGCCGGGCTGGCCCGAGCGGGAACGGGAACGCTCCCGTTCCTGACCGGAGGGCGGGTGCGCCCGGCCGGCCCTCAGGGGCGCGTCTCGGCCGTGACCCAGTCCAGGTACGCGGCGTGCCCGCCGGTCACCGGCACGGCGATGACCTCCGGGGTGTCGTAGTCGTGCGCGCCGACGACGAACGCGGTCAGCTCGTCCACCGACGCGGAGCGCGTCTTGAAGTCGATCCGCCATTCCCGCGCCGATTCGACCTTCCCCTGCCACCGGTAGACCGAACCGATCGGGTAGATCTGCGCGCAAGCCGCCAGTCCGCCCTCGACGGCTGCGGCGGCCAATGCCTGCGCCTTGTCCTCGGAGTCGGTGGTCGTGGTCACGACGGCGTGCTCATTCTTCATGGCACAGAGCGTAGAGGCGGTCGGGGCCGGTCAGCCCCGCTGGTCGTCCATGGCCGTCACGCGGGGCGTGCACGACCAATGGCGGAAGTCCTTCGTGCGTTCCCATATGGCCCGTCCTCGCCGGATGCTCCACTCGGGGTCCAGGGCGGTAGCGGGGGCGGCGCGCAGTTCGCGTAGTTCCAGGTCCGAGAACTGGAACAAGCCCCACTCCCGGTTGCCGTCGCGATGGGCCCAGATCCACAGCGGATCCAGGTGCGCGAGACACCGCACGAGGCGCACCGCCGTCTCCGGCTCCTCGGGGAACACCTCGCGCAGCCGCCGCTCCACCTGCTCGGGCGACCACCTGGGAATGTCGGGGCTCTTCTTGTACAGGGCCTTCTTGGTGGGGTCGTCCGCCATCGCGGTCACGGGTACCCCGGCGAACACCTGGAAGGCCGCGAGCCGCATCTTCGTGTAGGGGCCGAAGACGGCGTCGGCCGGCAGGTCGAGTCCATGGTGCTGGAGCCGCTTCTGCAGCTCTTGTACGCACACGTTGTGATCGCCTTTGGACAGTGTCGCGGCGCATGCCTTCGACGAGAGCAGGGGTTGTCCGCTCGAGTCGGCGTTTCCGGCGGGCGCGCCGGGCCGCGCCGCACTCCGCTTCGAGCCCTCGAGAATGAGCATCCACACGCATGCCAGCAGCAAGAGGGCCGTTGCCGCGAGCGCGGTGAGGCGGGCCCTGCGGGGCAGGGACGAGGCGCGGGCACCTGCCACGGTACGGCCGGGCGGGGGCGCCGGGACGGCGGCGAGCCGGTCCCTGGCCTCCAGCCACGCGTCGACCTGGTGGTCTCCCCCGCAGGCCCGGACGAACGTGGCCAGCATCTCGGAGCGGGGCAGTGCCTGCCGGCGCAGGGCATCGGCCAAGGTGCTGCGCGCCAGCACCTCACCCCGGTCGGCGGCGCGCTCCTCCAACTGCCGGTAGGTCAAGCCGGATCGTTCCTTCAGCCGCCGCATCAGAGCGACGAACTCGGCCGCGTCCCGTGCCTCGTGCGGCGCCACATCCCCCTGGCTGGCCATACCCAGCATCCTTGCCGCGGTCCGCGCCGCTTGGCAACGCCCGGTTCAGGATCCGCCGGACACCTCGCCGGGCGGGGTGCGACCGGCCCGGACGGACGTCGCCCGGTACACGACGCTCCGGCGCAGCGGCCCGGCGGGCACGGTCGGATCGTCGAAGTCGTCGGCCGGGTCACGGGTCATGCCGATCCTGCGCATCACCGCCTGCGAACGGAGGTTGGTGGCCGGTGTCACCGCCAGGATCTCGGGCAGGCCAAGCCTTCCGAAGCCGAAGGAAAGCACCGCGAGAGCGGCCTCGGTGGCATAGCCGTGTCCCCAGGCCGGACGAGCCAGCCGCCAGCCCGCCTCCACTCCGGTGAACGGCATCTCCTCATCCACCGGGTCCAGCCCGGCGAATCCGATGAACTCGCCGGTGGCACGCACTTCGACCGCCCACCATCCCCAGCCCCGCCGGTCGAGATCCGCTCGGAAACGCGCGACGGACGCGTCGCTCCGCTCCCGCGTCAGCAGCCCCGGAAAGTACTCGCGCACCTCGGGATCGGCGTTCATCGTCGCCCACGGTGCCAGGTCGGACTCGCGCCACCCCCGGAGGACAAGTCGGCTGGTGCGCAGTTCGGTCGGTTGCTCGGTCATCGCGTCAACCTAGCGGGATCACGTCGACCGGAGCGATCGATTATCCGGGCCCGTGCTCTCCCTGTGGCGTCACCCTACGGGCGGCGGTGGGCGGTGACCGTGCGGCGGATGCCGTAGGCGGTGGCGCCGAGGGCCAGGACGGCGGTGCCCCGGATCACGGAGGACGCGGGCAGGGCGAAGGCCAGGGCCAGGCAGCCCACCAGGCCGATCACCGGAACGGGCCGTGCCGGGCGGCCCTCGGCCGGGGTGAGGGTCCACGCGGAGACGTTGGCGATCGCGTAGTACACGAGCACGCCGAAGGACGAGAAGCCGATGGCGGCGCGGACGTCGGTCGTCGCGGCGAGCACCGCCACCACCGTGCCGACGGCGAGTTCGGCCCGGTGCGGCACGTGGAACCGGGGGTGGACGGCCGCCAGGGCGTGCGGCAGGTGCCGGTCGCGGGCCATCGCCAGGGTCGTGCGGGAGACGCCCAGGATCAGGGCCAGCAGCGACCCGAGCGCCGCGACCGCCGCACCGGCCCGCACCACCGGAGCCAGCCCGCCCGCGCCCGCGGCCCGTACGGCGTCCGACAGCGGCGCCGTGGCGTCCGCCAGCTCCCGCGGGCCCAGCACCGTCAGGACGGCCACGGCGACGGACGCGTACACGACCAGGGTGATGCCGAGGGCGATCGGGATGGCGCGGGGAATGGTGCGCCGCGGGTCGCGGACCTCCTCGCCCAGGGTGGCGATGCGCGCGTACCCGGCGAACGCGAAGAACAACAGGCCCGCTGCCTGGAGCACTCCGCCCCACGTGACGTCCGGGCCGGCGGCCAGCCGCGCGGTGTCCGCGGAAGCGGAGGTGAGGCAGGCGACCACCACGGCGGCGAGCACCGCCAGTACCACGGCGACGATCACCCGGGTGAGGAGGGCGGACTTGCGCACCCCGGCGTAGTTCACCGCTGTCAGCGCCACCACCGCCGCGACCGCCACGGCGTGGGCCTGGCCGGGCCGGACGTAGGCACCGACCGTGAGGGCCATGGCCGCGCAGGAGGCGGTCTTGCCGACGACGAAGCCCCAGCCGGCGAGGTAGCCCCAGAACGGGCCGAGGCGCTCGCGGCCGTAGACGTAGGTCCCGCCGGAGGCCGGATAGCGGGCGGCCAGGCGGGCGGAGGAGGTGGCGTTGCAGTACGCCACCACGCCCGCGACGGCCAGGGCCACGAGCAGGCCGGAGCCCGCGGCGGCGGCGGCCGGAGCGAGGGCGGCGAAGATCCCGGCGCCGATCATCGACCCGAGGCCGATCACGACCGCGTCGCCCACGCCCAGGCGTCGCCGCAGCACGGCCCCCGCGGGCACGCCCTCGGGCACGGTCATGTCGCTTCTCCGCACCGGCGGGCTCGCGCACCGCCCTCGCACGTCCGGCTGTCGCCCGGCAGGATAGACGACCTCCGTCTCCCGGCAGCCATCCCTTCCTGCGCGGCGCCCGGCCGTTCCGGTACGGTCCGCCCCAGCTGACCGTGGACTCAGGTGAGGAGCGCCTGCCAGGTGTTGGGGCCGATGATGCCGTCCGGGGTGAGGTTGCGGGTCCGCTGGAAGGAGACGGTCGCATCGCGCGTACCGGCGCCGAAGACGCCGTCGACCTGCAGTGCCGCTCCATGGGCGTTGAGCAGGGACTGGGCGGCCCGTACGGCGTCTCCGGCCGAACCCGACCGGACCGTGGTGATCAGTGCCTGCCAGGTCTTGGGGCCGATGATGCCATCGGCGCCGAGATTGTTGGCCTGCTGGAAGGCGACGACGGCGGCGTGCGTGGCGCCGCCGAACGCGCCGTCCACCTCCAGCGACGCGCCCCGGGCGTTGAGCAGATACTGGGCGGCGGTCACCTGCGGGCCCTTGTGCCCCTGCCGCACGATCGGCCAGGCGATGGTCGGCGGAGGCGTGTAGTCGCGCTTGGCGAAGGTCTTGAGGTCCTCGAGCGAGCCGTTGAAGACGTTCTGGTCGCCGGGGAACGGGCCGGACCGTGCGGTCTGCCAGACGGTGTAGCCGGACCAGCCCTTGGGGAGCGGGGCGGGCGTGCCGTTGTAGTTGGCGATCCACAGCGGTGACTTCGTCGCGAAGGCGGCCGAGTTGCCGGTGCACTGTGCCCACCAGTCCGTGGTGGTGTAGATGGCCGGGTAGCGGCCGGTCCGGGCGTGGTACCGCTCGACGAAGGCGCTGATCCAGTCGACCATGGCGCTCTGCCCGAGCCCGTAACAGACCGGAGCGCCCTGCACCGGGTTGTGCTCGATGTCGAGCGCGCCCGGCAGCGTCTTCCCGTCCGGCGTCCATGCCCCGCCGCTGTCGACGAAGTTGTCGGCCTGCACGGTGCCGCCGGAGTTGTCGGGCCGGGCGAAGTGGTAGGCGCCCCGCACCAGCCCCGCGGCGGCGGACCCGTCGTACTGCTGGGAGAAGTACGGGTTCTTGTACGTCAGTCCTTCGGTGGCCTTCACATAGGCGAACGAGGCCCCGGCGGCCGCCACGGCGGGCCAGTCCACTGCGCCCTGGTGGCTGCTCACATCGAGGCCGCGTACCTCGGCCGCTATCAGAGGGTCGGCTTGTCTGCCGGTCCGGGCCGCGAGGCCGGAGCCGGCGTGGTGGTCGTCCTCGGGAACGGCCCGGACGCCGGGAGGCGGCGGCGCCGGCTCGCCCGCGCGGGCCGTGCCGGGCTGGACGAGGGCCGCGAGGACCAGGGCACCTGCTCCTGCGGTCAGGTAACGGCGGATCAGGGATGTGCTCAACGGAGGTGTTCCCTTCTGGAGTGCCGGTGTGCCGGTGTGCCGGTGTGCCGGTGTGCCATTCATGGAGGGGGAGCGACATCCGGACGCTATCGACGAGGACATGCCAGGGGCCATCCCGTGGGGGGTTGAGCCGGCCCGTGAACCACGGCGGTACCGCGTGAGGCGTGTCAACCCCGCGGCCGAGGCGGGGCCGGCGGGAGGGCCCCTGTTCTCCACCCCGGGGTGCAGTCGCGGCGCCGTCGCCCGTGCGGGTCGTTTCGCGCCGGGGGCCCGGGGGCAGCTGAACCTACCCATGGCGCGCGGACGGAGCGCGTGATGCGAGAGGCGGCATGATGCGGCGGTGGCCGGACGGCGACAGCGCGCAGGCGGCACGCGAGACGGGTACGGTCGCGGCGGCACGTGCGGGACTGGTGGCACGCGGAGTGCTCTATCTCCTCGTCGGAGTGCTGGCCCTGCGCATCGCGCACGGCGGCGGCGGTGAGCAGGCCGACCGGGGCGGAGCGGTCCAGGAACTGGCCCAGAAGCCGTTCGGCCAGGTGCTGGTCTGGGCGGTGGGCATCGGGTTGATCGGCATGGCCCTGTGGCGGCTGTCGGAAGTGGTCTTCGGCGCGGCGGGCCCCGACGGCCGCAAGGCCCGCAGGCGGCTGCAGTCGGCCGCGCGCTTCGTGTTCTACTCCGTCATCGCCGGCTCGGTGATCGCCTTCGCGGCGGGCGAGCGGGGCAGCGGTGCCGGCTCGACCGACGAGCAGTCCAAGGACATCACCGCCCGGGTGCTGGGCTGGCCCGGCGGCCAGGTGCTGCTCATCATCACCGGCGCCGTGCTGGCGGGCGCCGGTGTCTGGATCGGGGTACGGGCCGCCCTGCGCGCGTACCGCGAGGACCTCGACCTGCCGCGGATGTCCGCCGGCGCGCGGAAGGCGGTGGACGTCCTCGGGGTCGGGGGCGGCGTCTGCCGCGGTCTGGTCTTCGCCGTCGCGGGAGGTTTCGCCATCCAGGCGGCCGCGGCGTACGACCCCGGGCAGGCCAAGGGGCTGGACGACACGCTCCGCACCTTCGCCGGCACACCGGCCGGCTCGTGGCTCCTCACCGTGGTGGCCGTGGGCCTCCTGCTGTTCGGGCTGTTCTCCTTCGCGATGGCGCGCTGGCGGAAACTGTGACGCCGTAGCGGGCGGTCTCCCGCCGGACTATCCCGGGCGGGGTCGGGAAGCAGCAGGACGGGCGGACCACCGAAAGGGGCGGCAGCAATGCGGAGTGTCGGTGTGGAAGAGGAACTGCTTCTGGTGGACCCGGACACCGGAAATCCGCGGGCCGTCGCCGGGACGGTTCTCGCTCATGCCGGGGTGGGGTGCGAGGAGGAGACCGGCGCGGGCCTGGAGAAGGAATTGCAGCGGGAACAGCTGGAGATCGCCACCCGGCCGACGACCGCGATGACGGATCTGGCGGCCGAGGTGCGCCGCCGTCGCGGCATGGCCGCTGAGCAGGCACGGTCCGCCGGGGCCGAGGTGGCGGCGCTGGCCACCTCACCGCTTCCCGTCGATCCGTCGCTGAGCCCCGGGCGGCGCTACCGGAAATTGGCAGCGGAATTCGGGCTCACCGCGCAGGAGCAGCTCACCTGCGGCTGTCACGTGCATGTGGGCGTCGCTTCGGACGAAGAGGGCGTCGCGGTTCTGGACCGTATCCGGCCGTGGCTGGCTCCCCTGCTGGCGCTCAGCGCGAATTCCCCGTTCTGGCAGGGGCGGGACAGCGGATACAACAGTTACCGCAGTCAGGTGTGGGGCCGCTGGCCTTCCACGGGGGCGGTGGAAGTGTTCGGTTCGGCCAAGGAATACCACGCGCAAGTGCGCGCGCTGCTGGGAACGGACACGCTGGTCGACACCGGCATGATCTATTTCGATGCCCGGCTGTCGAGCCGTTACCCCACCGTCGAGATCAGGGTGCCCGACGTCTGTCTGGACGCCGGGGACACCGTGCTGATCGCGGCGCTCGCCAGGGGGCTGGTGGAGACGGCGGTCCGTGCCTGGCACGCCGGCGAGCCACCGGCGCCGGCCACGGTGGGGCTGCTGCGGCTGGCGAGCTGGCGGGCGGCCAAATCCGGCGTCTCGGACCGGCTCGTGCACCCGCTGCGGTGGACCCCGGCCCCGGCGCGGACGGTGGTGCGGGCCCTGGTGGACCACGTCCACGAAGCCCTGTACGACGCCGGGGACCTGGCGTTGGTGCGGGAGTCGCTGGAGCGGCTGCTGAGCGGGGGCGGCGGGGCCGGCAGGCAGCGCGGGACGCTCGCGCGTACCGGCGAGCTGCGGGCCGTCGTCGCGGACGCCGTCGAGCACACGGTGTCCTGAGCCTTCGCCCCGCGGCCGGTCAGCGGCCGCCCTGACCAGGGCTCAGCTTCCCCGCTCGCCCCGCCGTCCTCGCCGGACGCGTCACGGCGGGCAGGAACCGACTAGGTTCACCCGTCGCGGTCCTGCGGTGCCGGGCCCGTCGCCCCGGTCATGGGGCTCAGGGCGACGGTCGCCAGGGCCCCGAGGGCCAGGGCGCCCCCTGTCCACAGGACCGGGGCGGTTCCCCAGCCGTCCGCCGTGAGGCCGCCCACCAGCGCCCCGAGCGCGATCGAGGCGTTGAAGACGCCGGCGAAGAGAGCGGACGCCGCCTCAGGGGCGCGCGGTGCCGCGGCCACCAGCAGGGCCTGGGTGGTCACCGACACTCCCCCGTACGCCACGCCCCACACCACCAGCAGCACCGCGGCGGCCACCAGTGAGCCGCCGAGCCCCGGGACGAGCAGGACGGCCGCCGCGAGGACCGCGCTGATCACCAGCAGCGTGGCGCGCGGGGACCGCGCGGCCCCGGCTCCGCCGGCGAAGTTCCCGGCGACACCCGCGACGCCGTAGGCGAGCAGGAGCGTTCCGATCAGGCCGGCGCCCGCGCCGGAGATGTCCTCCAGTACCGGACGTATGTAGGTGTAGGCGGCGAAGTGGCCGGTGACGAGCAGGGCCATGGCCGCCAGCGCCCTGCGCACGGTGCGCCGCCCCGTCAGCCCGGCCACTCCCCCCAGCCTCACCGCCCGCTCCACCGGCAGGCGGGGCAGCAGCAGCCACAGCGCGGCCGCCACGGCGACGGCCAGACCGCCGGCCGCCGCGAACGCCGTACGCCAGCCGGCCGCCTCGCCGAGGAAGGTGCCCGCGGGCACGCCGAGGACGGAGGCGACGGCGATGCCACTGAAGATCAGTGAGGTCGCGGCGCCCACCGACCTCGCCGGCACCAGCCGTACCGCGAGCGGGGCGGCCACCGCCCACACCCCGCCCATGCCCGCGCCCACCAGGACCCGGCCGGCCATCAGCACCCCGAAGTGCGGCGCCCACGCGGCCAGCAGATTGCCGGCCGCGAGCAGCAGCATCAGGGCGCACAGGACCTGGCGCCGCTCCGCCCGGCCCACGGCGGGCATGACCAGGGGCGCGGACACGGCCGCCACCAGCCCGGTGACGGTCAGGGCCAGTCCGGCGGTGCCCTCACTCACTTTCAGCGCCGCGCCGACGGGCGTGAGGAGGCCCACCGGCAGCATCTCCGAGGTCACCACCGTGAAGGTGGCGGCGGCGAGCGCCGCCACCGCGGCCCAGCCGCGCCGCGGTGACAGCGCCTCTTCCCCCTGCGCCCGGCCGGCGGTCGTACGTCGTGCTGTTGTCGTCATGTCCCCAGGCAACCCGGGGCGCGCGGCGGGAACAACGGCCGGTCTCTCATCCTTCAATGAGTCAGATTCATTGATCCATTTCAGAGCACCCGGGGCGCCGGGAGAGGGCGGGCACAGCGACGGTGAACGGTCTGGACATCCGTGAACTGGAGTGTTTCCTCGTACTGACCGAGGAGCTGCATTTCGGGCGGACCGGGGAACGGCTCTATGTCAGCCAGAGCCGGGTCAGCCAATTGCTGCGGTCGCTGGAGGGCCGGATCGGGGCCCGGCTGGTCGAGCGCACCAGCCGCCGGGTGCGGCTCACACCGCTGGGCGAAGAGTTCCTGGCCGGGCTCCGGCCCGCGTACGACGGCCTGCACGCGGTCGTGGACGCGACGCGCTCCGCCGCCCGCGCGGTCGAGGGTTCGCTGCGGCTGGGCTTTCAGGGAACGGCCAACGACCAGATGATGCGGGCGGTGACCCGCTTTCAGAAGCAGCATCCCGGTTGCGTCGCAGAGATGATCGAGGTGCCGTTGTCCGACCCCTTCGGTGCCCTGCGGAGAGGGGAAGCGGATCTGGCCGTGGTCCTGGCGCCGGTCATGGAGAGCGACCTGGTGGTGGGGGCGGTCTTCTCGCGGCAGCCGCAGACGCTGGCGGTCTCGGTGCGTCATCCCCTGGCCGCACGCGCCCGCGTCGGGGCGGAGGAGCTGGCCGGGTGCGCGTTGATCGGTGTGCGGGGACCGGCGCCCGCCTACTGGCGTGATGCCATGGCGCCCTCCGTCACCCCCGGAGGGCGTCCGATACCGGCGGGCCCCCTCGCCGGCACGCTTCAGGAGGGCCTCACCCTGGCCGCGGCGGACCGGGGCGCGATGCTGCTGTGCCGGCCGACCGCGGAGTATCACGGGCGCAGCGCGCTGGCCTACGTCCCGGTCACCGGCCTCCCGGACTCCGAGCTCGCCCTCGTCTGGCGGCGCGACCACGAGACCGCCCGCGTACGGGCCTTCGCCGAAGCGCTGGCACGGACGGAGGCCCGGACGCGCGAGCACGGCGGCGACGGGGCGGTGGGGACCTCAGCCGGATGACGGCCCCGGCTACGGGCGCTCAGCCCGTGCAGGGGGCTCGGCGGATCCGGCGGATGCGCGGGAGAGGGTGACCCGTACGAAGGCCGGCAGGGCCCGGTCCACCACGGGGAGGCGGTAGCCGTAGCGCAGGAGGGCCGCCAGCGGGTCCCGGACCCGGTCCGGTCCGACGTGGCGTGCGTCGTGCACTCCCGGATGGCGGTCGCGCAGGCGGCTCACGTCGTGCGGCGCGATGCTGAAGCTCATGGGCGGGAAGCGGTAGGGGCCGATGCGCATCAGTCCGCGGCGGCTGAGAGCCGTCAGCCAACCGGGCAGTCCGTCGAAGGCGAGGGTGGCGCCCGGGAACCGGGCGGCGCAGGCGCCGATCAGCCCGTCCATCTCCTCCGGCCCGAGGTACGAGGACAGTCCCTGGGCCAGCAGGAGCACCCGGCCTCCGTCGGGGTCGGCCTTCTCCATCCAGCGGGGGTCGAGCGCCGAGCAGGCCGCGGACTGCCGGCGGTTCCCGGGCGGGAGCACCGATCGCCGCAAGGCGATCACCTCGGGCAGGTCGACCGTCAGCCACCGCACGCGGCCGTTGTCCACCCGCCAGAACTGGGTGTCCAGGCCCTCGCCCAGGGCGACGACAGCGCCCTGCGGGTGCCGGGCGAGGAATCGCCGCACCTCCTGGTCGAAGAACCGGGTGCGCAGGGCCAGATACCGGCAGGCCCACCAGAGGGGGCGGCCGAATGTCTCCTCGAACGGGAACGCGCATCGCCCGATCACCTTCGCGGCCATCGGGTCGGAGACCAGTCGGGGAAAGCGCGCGGCCGCCGCGGCCCGGTAGTACAACGCCCACAAGGCCGTTTCCGGAATTCCCTCCAGAGCGGGTCGTACACGGTGCCCGTTCCCCGGCGGAGGAACGCTCCGGCTCATGAGAACACCCCCTGGGCCGTGAACAAAGCAGCGAAAAACGCCGTGAACAACACCATGCGTCGATACTGTCCCGGCGACCTGCCGGTAAAGCCTGGCGGACTTCCCCGAACTCATGGCCGGGCCGCTGGGGGAACTGCCCTCTCACCCCGCGGGCGCTCCCCCCGGAGCGGTGGTGGGCGGGTCGGGGTCGCGGCCGCCCGGGTGGCGGTGACGCCAGGTCCAGAAGACCGCGCAGGAGACGGCCGCCCACAGGGTGAGCACCACGAAGGGGAAGAGGTGCTGGTGCTCGCCGAAGTAGACGGCCGTGTGCTGGGCGTTGACCGAGGCGCCCGGGGGCAGCCAGCGGCCGATCGAACCGAGCAGCGAGGGCAGCAGGGGCCAGGAGACGGCCCCGCCGGAGGAGGGGTTGCCCAGCAGGACCATCAGGCCCCACGTGGGGAGCATCGCCCAGCGTCCGATCAGGGCGTTGAACATGGAGAAGACCATGCCCGACGTGAACATGGTCAGCGCCAGGATCAGCCATGACTCGGCGAAGGGCAGCCGCAGCGCGCCCAGTCCCCAGTCCACGACAGCGGCGATGGTGAAGCCGCCCAGCAGCGCGTAGCAGACGGTGAAGGCGATGCGCTCGGCCGGGTTGAGCGCGGAGGCGTGCACGCTCAGCTGGATCGCGCCGACGAAGCCGAGGATCACCGCGGCGAGCGTGATGTAGAAGAGCGCGAGCCCGCGCGGGTCACCCTTTTGGAGCGGGTTGATGTCCTTCACGGTCACCGGCACCCCGATGGCCTTGCCGACCCGGGGCGCGGTCTCGGAGAGCAGTTGCGCGACGGTGGCGCCGGACGCGCCGGAGACGTCCAGTTCGGCTTCGGCGGCGCCGGGGCGTTCCTGGAGGATGGCGTAGACCTTCTGTTCCTCCACCGCGTTCCTGGCGTCCTCGTAGGTGGCGTAGTGGTGCAGTGTGAGCTCGGCGCCCAGCGCCTTCTCCATGCCCTGGACGAATTCGGCCCGCTTGACCTCGGACGCGGGCACGCCCGTGACGGCGGTGGGGACGCTGTGGGGTGTCGGGTCGGCCATGGCGTACGTGTAGGAGCCGGCGAAGAGGCCGGCGGCCGCGGCCACGATGAAGGTGAGCACGGTGGCCGGGAAGAACGGCGAGTGGCGGAACGCCCGCCGGCGCTCACCCGCGCGATGCCGTCGGACGGCGCCGGCGGGGCCGCCGTCGCCGCTCGTTCCGCCCATGCGGCCACCCTAAGCCGACCTGACGGACATGGCTCGGCCGGTACTGCCGTGCGGGTGCCGCAACGGCCGGGCCGTGACCGGATGTCCACCTTCGCCGGCCCTTCGTCCGGATTTCGGCCACCGAGGCATGGTGAGGCGGGACACGGGCAGAAGCGGCTCTGACAGCCGAGCTAAGGAGGGTGTGCGCGTGACCACCACACATGCGACGCGGTCGGCGGTGGCCGAGGAGAGCGGCACGCAGGTGTGCGGGCCTCGGGCCGGTGATCCGGCGATTTTCGAGGTGGACGATCCGGGCAGCATCGACCCGCGGGACGCCCGGTCCCTGACCAAGGTGTTCCTCGATCGCCTGGAGGTTCTGGAGGAGGGGACGCACGAATACCAGTACGTGCGCAACACCCTCATAGAGATGAACCTTTCCCTGGTCCGCTTCGTGGCCAAGCGCTTCCGGTCGCGAGCGGAGCAGATGGAGGACATCGTCCAGGTCGGCACCATCGGTCTCATCAAGGCGATCGACCGCTTCGACCTCACGCGCGAGGTGGAGTTCACCACGTTCGCCATCCCCTACGTCACCGGCGAGATCAAGCGCTTCTTCCGGGACACCAGCTGGGCCGTCCACGTGCCCCGCCGGCTGCAGGAGCTGCGGGTGGAGCTGGCGAAGGCGACGGACGAGCTCTCCAGCCGGCTCGGCCGCGCCCCCGGCGTCAAGGAGCTGGCCGAGGTGATGGACCTCTCCGAGGACGAGGTCATCGAGGCCCAGATCGCCAGCAACGGCTACCGCGCCAACTCCCTCGACATGCCCACCGACGACGACGCCCCGCAGCGCGGCCGCGCGGCCTCCCGGCCCTGGGCCGACCGCATCGGCACCACGGACGAGAACCTGGAGAAGGTCGAGAACCTCCACGTCCTCAAGCGGCTGCTGCCCGGCCTCGACGAGCGGGAGCGGCGGATACTGCGGCTGCGCTTCGGCGAGGAGATGACCCAGACCCAGATCGGGGCGGAGCTCGGCATCTCCCAGATGCACGTCTCCCGGCTGCTCAGCCGTACGCTCGCCCGACTGCGCACGCACCTGCTCGCCGAGCAGTGACCATGACCCGGGCGGCTCTGGACGTCAGCCCGCTCGTGGGGCGACCGGGCCTGCGGCTGGCGGGGGAAGTCAGCCTGAGCACGCACACCACATGGGAGGGCGCGCTGGAATCGCTGCCGGCCATGGGCCGTCTCCCCTGCCTGGAGCTGGCCGCCGTCACCTTCGTCGACGTCGCCGGCACCGCCGCGCTGGCGCTCACGGCCCAGCGGCTCGGGAACGGCCGGCGGATCATCGTGGACCGGCCACCGCCCTCACTCCTGCGAACCTTGGAGACGTTCTGGTCCGGCTTGGCAGCGATCGAGGTGACGGGGTGAGGGACGTGACAGCCGGGGACGCGACATTCACCCACCCGGCGCTGTTCTACCGGGACCAGTGCGAGTACGTGTCCGCCAACGTCTCCTTCATCCGCTCCGGGCTCGAGGCCGGGGAGCCGGTCGCGGTCGCCGTCCCCCAGGACAACCTGAAGCTGCTGCGCGGGGAGCTGGGGCAGGACGGCGCGGAGGTGCGGTTCGTCGACATGGAACAGGAAGGCCGCAATCCGGGCCGGATCATCCCCCGCGTGCTGCGGGCCTTCGCCGACGCCCACCCCCACCGCCACGTCCGCCTCGTCGGCGAACCGATCTGGGCCGGCCGCTCCCCCACCGAGTATCCCGCGTGCGCCCAGCACGAGGCCCTGATCAACCACGCCTTCGCCGGACGCCGCGTCACCGTCCTGTGCCCGTACGACGCCGCCCGGCTCGCGCCCGAGGTGCTGGCGGACGCGCACGCCACCCACCCCGTCGTCATCAGCGACGGGCTGGAGCTGTCCAGCGGCTCCTACGCCCCGGACCACGTCATCGCCGCCTACAACCAGCCGCTGCCGCGCCCGCCCGGAGCCTTCGCCTTCACCTTCGACAGCTCGTTGCTTCCCGACGCCCGGCACCTCCTCCTCGAGCGGGCCGTCGCGCTGGGCCTGCCGCCCGGGCGCCACGACGACCTCGCGCTGGCCGTCGCCGAGCTCACCACCAACAGCGTCGTGCACGGCGGTGGCTCGGGCACGGCACGGATCTGGGCCGAGGGCGACCACCTGGTGTGGGAGGTCGAGGACGGCGGGCACATCGGCGACCCGCTGGCGGGCCGCTGCCCGCCCCCGCCCGACCGCCCGGGAGGCCGCGGCCTGCTGCTCGTCCACTACGTCAGCGACCTCGTCCGCACCCACACGGTGCCGGGCGGCACGACCACGCGCTGCTATCTGCGGCGCTGACCGCCGCCCCGCATACGATGCCGGTATGAGGCCCTTCCTGGTCCGGTACCGCTCCCGGCTGCCCGTCGGCGAGGCGTGGCGTCGCCTGACGGACTGGGAACGGCACGCGGCGCACGTCCCCCTGACGAGCGTCGTCGTGACGACGCCGCCGCCGACGGGGGTGGGGACCCGGTTCGTGGCACGGACCGGGCTGGGGCCCGCATCCGTCGACGATGTGATGGAGGTCGTCCGCTGGCAGCCGCCCTCCGACGGCGCCGCCGGCCTGTGCCGCCTGCAGAAGCGGGGCACGGCGATCACCGGCTGGGCCGAGCTGGAGGTGGGCGCGCACGAGACGGGTTCGTGGGTCGTCTGGCGCGAGGCACTGCACGTGACGGGGCTGCCGCGGTGGTGCGACGCCCTGACGAACCGGGCCGGCCACCGGGTCTTCGGCCGCGTGGTGCGGGGCCTGCTGGAGGACTGACCCCCGGACGGCGACCGTTCGGCAGGGAGATTCACCGGGCCTGCGCGGGCGGAGCCGGCCGGCGGGCGGCACCTGCCGTCTCCTGGTGTGCCACCGCCGCGGGGCCGCGCATCAGTTCCCGTCGGCTGCTTCAGCGAGATCGATCAAGGCCCAGAGGTTCCGCCACCACTGCTCGAGAAAGCCGTAGTGGCGAACGGTGTGTGCCACGAAGTAGAGCCCGAAGCGGTTGACCGCCAGGTCCCTGAGGGCGAGGCGGTACCCGGATTCCCACTGGGTCCTGTCGATGGCGGTCCGGGCATGGGTCTCGAGCGACTTGCGGTGGATTTCCGAAAGCTCCCCGACCACCGTGGCATTGATGTCGGCGGGTTCCATGGCGGTGCAGAGCAGCTCCGCCAGATCGTGCTGGGGAATGTGCAGGGTGGCGAGCTCCCAGTCGTAGGCGCAGAGCCGGCCGTCCGCCCGGATGGCGAGGTTGCGTGGATTGAAGTCGTTGTGCACGAGGGTCCTTGGCATCGCCTCGATCCGCGGCCACCAGCGGTCGATGGTCCCGATGCACGACATCAGCCGATCGTGGTGGCGTTTGTCGACGAGCTCGGGGAACTCCCCCGCCGCGTGGTCGGCCAGGGCCAGCCACAGGTCCCTCATCTCCACCATGTCCGCGGCATGGGGAACGTGCCCGATCCACGGCATCCGGCGGAGCGCCGATTCCTTGCCGTACCAGATGGAGTGGAGTTGCCCGAGGTCGCGCAGGGCGATGCCGAGGTGCCGGCGTGACCATCCGCGTGCGTGGTCCGACGTGTCCATCCGCTCCATGTCGCCGAGGCACTCCATCACGATGACATACGCCTCCCTCCGGTCATCGCGATAGGTGCGGTACTTCTTCGGCACCAGCCTGGTGAATCGGGTGTCGGTCTGCTCGTACAGGGCCAGTTCCCGTACGTCGCATCCCACGAAGCCGAGGCGCTGCTCGAATCTGCGGTAGTGGGTCGCCACCGGACCGCCGCAGAGGGCGGCTGCCATTCCGGCCATCTTGATGACCTCCCGGTCGGTGGGCTTGATCTTCACCATGACGTCGAGCTTCTGCTCCACGTCGTCGTGGTCGACCCTCAGCTGCATCGGAAAGAGTCCGACGGCCTTCTTCACCGTCCTCGACGTCAGCTCCGACAGGACGCTGGGCCCCATGGGAATGTGGACGGTTTCGACGCCGGTGACCTTGACGCCCGGCATTTCGGAGTGACCCAGCGCCGATTCGAAGAACTGGGCGTCGAGCTCGTCCAGCTGGAACCAGCGGACCGGCCTGTTGCGCCCGAGGCGTTCATGGGCGCTGGCGAACTGTCCGGAGACGGCTGCCGAGACCGTCGAGAGGTCCAGGGCCAGTGCGAAACCGGCAATGATTTCCGCCAGCCGGGCCGCGCTTCCCGGGCCCGTGCAGCCCATCGTTTCCAGGAGTTCGTGCTGGGTGGGGAGGTGGGTGCCGCCGCCGACCGTGCCGACTGCCAGTCCGGGGAGCGTCATGCTCGCATAGACGCCGTCCGGCGTCCGTTCCAGGATGAACTGCCCCACGCTCGACTCGTGAACACAGGCGATGTCCTGACCCGTCGCGGTGAAAATCGCTGCCACCATGTTGGCGGTATTCGCGTTCGAACCCAGCACTCCGCTGTGCACGGCCCCGGCCGCGATGTGCTGATAGCCCCTGACCAGCTCGTCAGGGGTCGTCTTCAGGACCCGCTCGACAACGCCTTGCGGAAGGACGCAGTCAGCGGACACCCTGATGCCGCGACCCTCCGCCATGACCTGGGACGACGCCTTCTTGTCGCCAGAGGTGTTCCCCTCGATGATGAAGGACTCGAGTTCCTCGTCCCCGACCAGGTGCGGCTGCCGCAGAATCCACTGACAAGCGTGCCACGTGCAGGCAGTGGTCATGTTCTGCCCGGCCGCGTCCCCGGTGGTGTACCTGAAACTCAGGTGAACGGTCCGGCCCAGCACCACCGGTTCGATCGAGACGAGCTCGGCATGGCGGGAGACCTCCCGGACAGCCGTGCGGAGGTCGTCGAGGTGCTGGACGATCGCCGAGGCGAAGCGGCCGGCGGCCGACAGCCGGGAAAAGGCGAAAACGGGTGCACGCGTCATCACCTGTGAGACAGCGCGGGTGCTGACGCCGCCTGCCATGGTGACGGCCAGGGCTCCCCGCGTCGCCGAAGACACGAGGGCGCCCTCTGTGGTCGCCATGGGGGCATAGATCTCACCCTGGACGTTCTCCCCGCACAACAACAGGGGCCCGGCCACGCCGACGGGGATCTCCACGGCACCGACGAATCCCTCGATGTTCCCGGTGAGTTTGCCGGCGTCGAGCTGTGTGTGCTGCAAGGAGTCCAGCCCATGCCGGGTGATGGAGCGAAACCAGCCGAGCCGCTGGAGGCGTGCCGACTCCGTGTAGATTCCCCTGGCGGGAACGTACCGTCCGGCGGCGCGCGATGGACGGGACTGGCCCGGAATTCCTCCAGGGCTCATGCGGCACCACTTTCTTTTCGCGGGCACACGCCTGCCCGAGGGGCTTTTTCCGGGGCGGCGGTGCCCTGGGGCACGCCGGGGAACGAGGAAGATCGCAGTACGAGGAAGGGGACGGCCAGGGCGAGGGTGCCGACGGCCAGGCCGTTCCACAGCCCGAGCCAGGTCCCGACGGCGCCGGCGAGGAGGGCGGCCACCGGCTGGGAGCCGTAGACGACCCAGCGGCTCGTGGCGAGCATGCGGCCCTGCAACGCGGGGTCACAGACGGCCTGACGGACGGTGCGCTGGGTGGCGCCCTGGACGACGGCACACCCCACCTGGACGAACATCCCCACCCCGACGGCCACCTGCCAGGGGCGACCGGGCTCCGCGAGCAGGAGAGGCACCTCGGTGAACGGGGCCAGGGCCAGGGTGGTGAGCATGACGCGCACCGGTCCGTACCGCGCGACCACCGGGCGGACGGCGAGCGCGCCGCAGAACCCGCCGAGCGCGGCCACGCTCAGCGTCGTGCCCAGTGCCGCACTGGAATAGTGCAGCTGGCGCAGCACGTAGACGGACCACAGCGTGCTGAGGAAGGCCATGACGGCGACGTACGCCGTGGCCGCGAGCACCAACGGCCGGATCACGGGATGGGACCACACATAGCGCATTCCCTCGGCCATCTCGGCCCGGAAACTCGTGCTCTTCCTGGGCCAGGACGCGGCCGGTTCGGGGGTGCGGATGCGAGCGAGGAGCAGCGCGCAGAGCAGGTAGGAAGCGACGTCCAGGCAGATGGCGTAGGCGGCACCGAGAACGGTGACCAGGGCGCCGCCGAGCTGGGCACCGGCACTGTCGGCCAGGAATTGACGCCGCCGAGCTTGGAGTTGGCCTCCAGCAGTCGCGAACGGGGCAACAGCGAGGGAAGGAAGCTGATACGAGCGGTGGAGCCGAACACCTCCGCGACCGCGCTCACCAGCGCCACCCCGCACAGCACCCCCAGGGACAGCCGGCCCATGGCATCGCCGAGCGGAACGACAAGCAACGCGGCACCGCTGACCAGCGCCGCGCCCACCATCACGGGACGCTTGCGGTACCGGTCCGCCAGCGCCCCGGCCGGAAGCGACACCAGCAGGGGCGGAAGCTTCTGGGCGAACGACAACAGCGCGACCTCCCAGACGGAGGCATCCAGCGCCACCACCGCGACCAGCGGAAGCGCCACCTGTGTGACGCCGCTGCCCACGAGGTCGACGGCGTTCGCGCTCCAATACCGGACGAAGCCCGGATGCCGCCAGAGGCTGCCGTCCGACGTGGCGTCGCTCCCCGCACCTCGCTCCCCACCACATCGTCGTACCGTCATACCTACGACAACGATCACCACAAGAAAGGGTTCGCGCCTACCTGGGGCGCCTGCTTGACCACGACCTCGCACAGGCCCTAGAACGGACCGATGTCCTCACGAGCCCCATCGCGACGGCGTTTCCTGTGCGCGGCCGCCACGGCCGCCCCTCTCTCACTGGGCGGCGCGCTGCCGCGGGCTCACGCCCACGGCCGGGCGGACGCCGACTGGACCGGCGAGTGGCCGCCGTCGCTGCGGGCCGCGGTCCTCAAGGCGATGCCCGTCGCGGTCCGTCATGCCCGGGCCTCGGCGAAGTGGCCTTTCGGGGCGGTGCTGGTGGACGCGGCCGACGGGGACGTGGTCGCCGGGGCCGGCAACACCTCGGAGAGCGGCGACCCCACCGCGCACGCGGAGGTGAACGTGTTGCGCTCGGCCGCGTCCGGCGGCCTGCACCTTCCCGGGCACGTCCTGGTCTCCACGGCCGAGCCCTGTCCGATGTGCGCGGGCGCCCTCCTGTGGGGCGGGGTGCGCGCGGTCGCGTACGGCACCTCGATCGCCAAGCTCGTCGCCTGGGGCCTTCCACAGATCGAGGTCCCTCTCACCGAGGTCGTCCGCGCGTCGGTGGGGCTGCCGCGTCCTTCCGTGGCCCGCGACGTGCGCGCGGAGATCACCGACCCGCTCTACCGTGACCTCGCCCGGACGACACGGCCTGCGGGCCTCACAGGGTGAGCTGATACCGCAGCACCTTGTGTGTGGGTGTGTATCCGAGGCCGTCGTTGATGCGCCTCATGAACGTGTTGCTGTCGGCGGTGTCGGTCAGCAGGCCGGCGAGGTCCGGGTGGTCCTCGCGCGCCCGCCGGATCGACTCGGCCTTCATCCACCGGCCCAGGCCGTGTCCGCGGTGCCCGGGCAGGACGGCGGTGCCGTAGTGCTGGGCGTCGCCCTTGCCGTCGCCGGGCACGACCAGTTCCGTGAAACCGACGACCGATCCGTCCCGCTCGTCCACCGCGACCACGGTGTGGAGCAGCTCGCCCCGCTCCTCGACCGCCCGCGCCGCCTCGCGGACCCGGTCCACGTCCCAGGTGACCGTGGCGTGGTCGGTGTCGTCCATCGGCATGTCGTCCATGGCGCGGCGCGAGGCCGCGAACGTCGCGGCGAGGTCGTCGGGGACGGTCCCGTGCCATGACGTCAGCCGGTAGCCGGGGTGGTGGCGGCCGACAATCCCGGCGAGAGCCGTGGTGTCCACCGCGTCCAGGGCCAGCCGGGCGTAGGTCAGCGTGAGGACCTTCCGGAAGCCCCGGGCCGCCAGGAAGCGGTCCCCTGGGGAGCCCGCCTGGGCCTGGGCGACGACATAGCGCCTGCCGTCCTCCCGTGCGGCGGCCACCACGGCGTCGAGCAGGCGCGAGCCGGTGCCCTGGCGGCGCTCCGCGGGGTGGACCGCGAGCGTCAGTTCGGCCAGGTGGTCGCGGCCGGCGTCGGTGAACAGGCGCAGAAAGGCCGAGCCGACAGGGATGCCGTCGGCGTCGGACGCCAGCCAGGCCGGGCGACGGCCCGACAGGACGCGGCCGGAACAGGTCAGTGGCGTGATGCGGATCGACAAGGTGTCTGAAGTCTCCGTCAAGAGGAAGCGGAAGCGGTGAACAGCGTCGACGGTCCGTTGCGGACCGGCCGAACGTAACGCGCTGCCGGAGCACCCGCAACGGAAATACCTGACGGGCAGGGCGGATAGGCTCGGCCCTCTCATCACCACTCGCGGGGAGACGCACCGACATGCACGCGTGGGACAGGACCCTCACCCTGGCCGGCATCCACGACAAGCGCCTGCGCGCCGACTACACCCGCCAGCGTGCCCTGGTCTCCGCCTACCGGCGCCACGCTTACGTCGCCGTCCGCCTGTTGCTGCCGCCGGCGCTCGTTCCGCATGTCATCGCCGCCACCGCGTTCATGCACCACACCGACACGCTCCTCGACGAGGGCGGCGGGCCCGCGAACGGTGCCGGTGGCGGTGACGCCTACGCGGCGTGGGAGAAGGAGGTCCGCGACGGTCTGGCCACCGGGCAGAGCGGCCATCCGGTGCTCCGTCCGCTGCTGCACACCGCCTCCCGCCACCCTCGTCTGCGCGACCATGTCCAGGAGTTCCTGGCGGGGGCGCCCCTGGACCGGGACTTCACCGGCTTCACCGACGAGGCGGAGTACGGGCGTTACGTCGACGCCTACTCGCTGCCGGCGTTCATGCTCATCGCCTGCCTGCTGCTGGATCCGGCCGCCGACGCCGGCACCACCCGCGAGCTCTGCCGCGCCTACATCGACGGCAGCCAGCGCCTCGACTTCGTCAACGACCTCGCCGAGGACCTGCGTGAGGGGCGGCTCACGCTCACCGCGCAGGCCCTGGAGCGGCACGGCGTCCGCCGTGCGGACCTCGAGCGTGGGCGGGAGACCGCGGCCGTACGCGCCCTGCTCACCGATCTCCTGGGCCGGGCCCGCCGTGACCTGCTGGCCAGCCGGCGCTTGCCGGGCCTCGCGCCGGCGCCCCACCGGGCGTTCATCCGGGCGGTGATCGCGCTGGAGGTGCTCACCGCGGACGCGGCCATGGCCCGGGGCACCGGGCTGCTGCGCGGTGCGGCGCGCCCGTCCGTGCCGGGCGCGCTGCGGGTTCTGGCGCGCGAGTACGTCCGGCGCGGCCGCTGAGGCGGCACCGCGGCCCGGCGTCGCGGGGGGTCAATTCGGGGGGACGGGCGCTTCGTCGGTGCGCCGGGTGGTGAGGTGGGGCAGGAGGATCTCGCTGATGCCCCGGACGGAGCCGTCGCTGTGCAGCAGTTGCATGACGGGCACGTCGCACTGGAACTGCTTGCGGAGTGTCGCCAGAAGCTCCATGGCCATCAGGGAGTCCATGCCGTAGTCCTTGAGGTTCGCGGCGGGGTCCAGCTGATCGGCGGGCATGCGCAGGATGTCGGCGATGACCGAGGTCAGGGCCTTCTCCAGGAGATCGAGTGCCTCCTGCGGGGAGGCGGCGGCGAGGTGGGCCAGCAGTTCCTCCAGCCGGTAGTCGGTTCCCATGAGCGGCGGGGGGACGATCGCGGCGAAGCGGGGGCCTGTGAGCGATGGGACGATCATCGCCATCCGTGCCCAGTCGAAGCGGCCGTAGGCGGTGACATCGGTGCCGTGGGCGTGGAAGCGGTCGAGTGCGGTGCACGCCTCGTGCGGGGTGACGGGGGTCAGGCCGGCCGCGGCGAGGGAGGAGGTCAGGCCCTCGCGTACCACGTAGCCGGTTTCCGCGATCGCGCCCCAGGCGACCGCCAGGCCGGGCTCCCCGTCGTGGCGGCGCCGGCGGGTGAGGGCTTCGAGGAAGAGGTTGGCCGCCGCGTAGTTCGCCTGCTTGATGTTGCCGGTCCATGCGGCGACCGACGAATAGAGCGTGAGGGCGGTGTCGCGGTGGCGGGTGAGCTGGTCCAGGACCATGGCGCCGGCCATCTTCGGTGCGAGGACGGCACGCAGGTGTTCGTCGTCCAGGTCGGTCAGCTCCCGGTCTTCCAGGTGCAGGGCGGCGTGGACGACGCCGCGCGGCGGATGCCCGCCGGCGTCGATCTGCCGCAGCAGGCTCCGCATGGCGTCGGCGTCCGTGACGTCGGCGGCGTGCACGGTCACCGAGGCGCCGCGGGCGGCGAGCCGGGACAGGACCTCCGGCGCCTCGGGCGTGTCGACGCCACGGCGGCCGACGAGTGCCAGGTGCCGGGCGCCGCGTTCGGCGAGGTGGACGGCGGTGCGCGCGCCGAGCCCGCTGAGCCCGCCGACCACCACGTACGTGCCGTCGGCGTCGACGGGCGGCGGGGCGGGGAAGGTCCGCACGGGTACCGGTTCGTCGAAGGACAGGAGGACTTTGCCGATGTGCTTGGAGTGCTGCAGCAGCCGGAGGGCCTCTTCCACGCGGTGGGCGGGGTACACCTGGTGCGGCAGGGGCCGGTAGCGGGCGACGCGGAGGCGTTCGGCCACCGTGTCCAGCGCGGTCGAGACGGCGTCGGGTTCGACGAAGGTCATGCGGGCGAGATCGACCACGTGCAGGGAGGCGTTGCCGGCGAGGGGCCGCAGCAGGGCGCGGCTGTTGGCGTAGAGGTCCCGCTTGCCCAGCTCCACGAACCGTCCGCCGTGCGCGAGGACCTCCATGCTGCGGGCGGCCGCCTCCCCGCTGAGGGAGTTCAGTACGACGTCCACGCCCCTGCCGCCGGTCAGCTCCCGCACCCGGTCGGCGAAGGCCAGGGACCGGGAGTCCAGGACGTGGTCGACGCCGAGCGCCGTGAGCAGGTCGCGCTTCGCGGGCGAGCCGGCGGTGGCGATCACCTTCGCGCCGATGTGCTGGGCGTACTGCAGGGCGGCCAGGCCGACGGCGCCCGCGCCGCCGTGCACGAGCAGGGTCTCCCCCGGGCGCATGCGTGCCAGTTCCTCGAGGCTGTGCTGGACGGTGAGGAAGGCGACCGGCACCGTGGCCGCTTCGGTGAAGGTCATCGTGGCCGGCATCAGGCGTACCTGGGAGGCGCGGGTGCGCGCGTACCTGGCGCACGAGTGCATCATGCCGAAGACGCGGTCGCCCGCCTGGAGGCCGGTGACGCCCGGTCCGACGGCGGTGATCACGCCGGCGCCCTCCAGGCCGATGTACTCCTCGGAGGAGACGCCGTCCTCGGCGACCGGGGGCAGCAGGCCGGTGACGACCATGACGTCCCGGTAGTTCAGGGCGGCGGCCCGCACACAGACGACCACCTCGCCCTCCCCGGGCACGGGGGTGGGCTGTTCCTCCCAGGCGAGCCGGTAGCCCAGTCCGGGCCGGTCGATCGTGAGCCGGTGGTTGCGGCCGGCGGCGCCGACGCCCGGCTCGCAGGGGTGCGGGGCCGGTACCACGCGGGGCACGAACCGGTCGGCGGTGGTGAGGACGACCTCGTCCTCGTCCGTCACGGTGGCCGGCCGCAGTTCCTCCAGCAGCCGTGCGGCGTCGGCGTCGGGTTCGGTGCCGCGGTCGAAGGAGACGCGCTTGACGCGAAGGGACGGCAGCTCGGCCGCCAGGCTGCGGGTCGCTCCCCAGGCGGCCGCCTGGCCGGGGACGGCGGGCCGTTCGGGAGCGGGCAGGGCGCCGGTGGGGTGGCACACCAGGACCAGGGCGCGCAGCGCCTGGTCGGCGTCCTGGGCGCGGTGCGCGCGGGCGATCGCGCGCAAGGTGGCGAGCCGCTGTACCGCGAGGTCCACCGCGAGGTGCGGGGCGTCGGCCGCGGCGTGGTCGGGGCGCTCGTTGAGCAGGTAGACGACGCCGGCGGGCCCGGTGCCGTCCGGGCGGAGGTTGCTGCCGTCGTGGTGCACCGCGTCCACGGTCAGGGTGCGTACGTGGGGGCTGCCCGCCGCGGTGAGCCGGGCGGTGAGCGCGCGGACCAGTGCGTCCTCGGAGTCGTCGTCGGTGACGAGCACCCAGGACAGCGGCTCGGAGCCGGCCGTATCGGCTTCGGCCGCAGCTTCTCCGTCGGCCTGCGGTAGGGGCCGGTTGGCGGACCGTACGGTACTCGCGTCGTGCCTGCGGGCCAGCAGCACGGAGAACTGCTCGGACAGCGGTGACTGCGGCACCCCGGTCTGTACGACGTCCCCGAACCCGTGACCGGCCAGCAGCGTCGGCCACCGGTCGCGTGCCAGGAGCACGGAGCCGGGGCGCAGATGGGTGTCGTCGGTCTGCCAGAAGCTGTCCAGCATGCCGAAGACACACACCAGCAGTTCCGGAGAATGGGCCTCCAGGGCGAGCAGGTGCCCGTGCGGGGCCGTCAGGGTCGCCAGGCGCCGCAGACAGCCGCCGATGTCCTTGGCCGCGTGGAGGGAGAATCCGGCCACGGTCACGTCGAAGCTCTCGGGGTCGTAGCCCTGTGCGAGGGGGTCGGCGTCGAGGTCGAGCGTGCGGTAGTCGACGAAGTCGTAGCCGGCGAAACGTGCCTGGGCGGCCGGGAAGTAGGCGGGCGAGACGTCGGAGAAGACGTACCGCGTGCGTTCGGCGGGCAGCAGGGGCAGCAGCCAGGCGGTGAGTCCGCCGGTGCCGGCCCCGACCTCCAGCACCCGCAGGGCCCGGTCGGCCGGCCACGAGGCAAGCAGCTGCCTCAACAGGGCCCGCCCGATCCGGTTGTGGAGGGCGGTGGTGGGGTCGATGTCGTAGAACTGGCTGATCAGTTCGGGGCCGCTGTCGAGGAAGAGCGACTCCATGGGGTCCCGCCGGCCCCTCACGACGTCCGGCATGGAGAGGATGGTGCGGGCGAAGAGCAGGCCGGTCGCGTGCCGTTCGGGGGCGGCGAGCATCAGTTCCCGCATCGCCCCGGCACGCTCGGCGGCGCTGCCCACCTGGATGGTCCGTGCTTCGCGGTTCAGGGCGCCGTGGCGCTCGGCCATGTCCAGCAGCAGGCTCAGGGGGGCGCGGAAGCGCGGGAGCACACCGGCCGGCAGGACGCCGGCGCATACGTCGGCGGGATCGGGGAGCAGGCTGTCGAGCAGGTCGACCGCGCCTTCCGCGATCAGTCGCTGGATCTCCCCCGTCTGCCGGGCGTACCGCTCGGGGGACATGCCTGCGGTGATGGCGTCGATCTCCGGCTGGGCCGCCTCAAGGACGGTCACGGGCGCGGGGAGGGGCGAGGGGGCGACGGGCCGGCCGGGCAGCGGGGCGGCGCGCAGGACCGTCGTGTACTGGCCCAGGTCGTCGATGAGGTTCACCTCGATCCGCTGCAGGCGGCACTCGTCCATCTCGACGGCGACGGCCCCGTCCTCGCCCATGATCGTGACGTCCCAGACGATCTCCCGCCGGGTGCGTGAGCGCAGCCGCACGTGCACCCACCCGGTGGGCGGGGCGGTGCGCCAGACCCGTACGCGGCCGATCGCGGCGGGCAGGTAGAGGGTGTCCACGTCGGTGAGAAGCGCCACGCACGGGTGCAAGGCGCAGTCGAGCAGGGGCGGGAAGACGACGTAACCGCCGTATCCGTCGTCCGGTGGTGTGCACTGGTAGGAGGCCAGTACCTGTCCGTCGCCGACGTAGAGGTCGCGCAGTGAGCGGAAGGCGGGGCCGTAGCGCAGGCCGGCGAGGGCCGCCGTGTCGTAGAGCCGCTGGACGTCGCGCTGTTCGGGCGCGTGCTCCCGCAGTGCCGTGAGGTCGGCGTCCGGTGGGGGTGTGGTGGTGGCGAGGCGGCGGGCCCGGCCGCGTGCGTGCAGGCGCCAGCTGCCGGTGTCGCCGGTGCGGCTGGCGACGCGCCAGATGCCGTCCTCGTCGCAGAGGGAGGTCTGCAGCCGGATGTCCATGGCCGCGTCCCAGGGCAGTGGGAGTCCGCGGGGGATGTGGATGGTGTCCAGTTCGACGGGTGCGTCGAAGACCTCGCGTCCGGCGGCGAGGGCCATCTCCACGTATCCGACGGCCGGCATCACCACGGCCCCGGCGACGTCGTGGTCCCCGAGCCAGGGGGTGCGGGTGCGCTCCACCGTGGCGTGCCAGATCGGCTCGAGGGCGGGAAGCCGTTCGCCGAGCAGGGGGTGGACGAGGATGCCGTCGCCACTGGTGCGGACCCAGTGTTCGGGGGTGCCGTGCCAGTGGCGTTCGCGCTGCCAGGGGTAGGCGGGCAGGGCCCGTACCCGGCCGGGGGCCGGGAACCAGGGGTCCGTGCCGTCGTCCGGCCGCCGGGGGCCGCCGGCCAGCAGCCGGGCCGCCGCCCGCCGCACCCCTTCCGCCCCGGGGGCGTCCGGGGTCATGGCCGGTGTGACGAGGAAGGGCGTGTGCGGCCCTTCGGCGGCGAGCCGGGACAGCGCGCCGCGCAGGACCGGCCGGGGCCCGATCTCGACGATCGCGGCCAGCCCGTCGGCGGCGAGGGCGCGGACGGCGTCGGCGAAGCGGACGGGGTGGCGGACGTTGCGCCACCAGTAGTCGGTGTCCAGCTCGCCGGGGCCGACCGGCCGGCCGGTGACGGTGGAGTACATCGGGACGCGGGGGGCCGCGGGGGCGAGGCCGGTGACCGTCCGGCGCAGCTCCTCCTCGATGCCGTCCATGACGGCGCTGTGGAAGGGGTGGTCGATGTCCAGTTCCTGGAAGGGCACGTCCCGTTCGGCCAGGGTTCGGCAGAAGGCGCGCAGGGCGTGGGTGTCCCCGGAGACGGTGACGTCCTGGGCGCTGTTGACCGCCGCGATCTCCAGCCGTCCCTGGAAGGGGGCGAGCGCGTGGCAGGCGGCTTCCTCGCCGAGGGCGACGACGGCCATGCGGCCTAGGCCCGCGGTGCCGGCCTGGGCCCGGCTGCGCCCGGCGACCGCCCGTGCGGCGGCGGGCAGGTCGAGGGCTCCGCAGAGGTGGGCGGCGGCGAGTTCGCCGCTGCTGTGGCCCAGTACGGCGCCCGGCCGTACATGGTAGGCGGCGAGCTGGGCGGCCAGGCCCAGTTGGAGGGCGAAGAGGGCGGGCTGGGCATGGAGGGTGTCCGCCATCGGCCGCTCGGGGGTCTCGCCCTCCCGGGGCGCCGGGCGGGCGAGGAGTTCGGCGACGGACCAGCCGAGCAGGGGCGTCAGGTGGGCGTCCGCTTCTTCGACGGCGGTGCGGAACGCGGGGGCGTCGGCCATCAGGTCAGCCGCCATGCCGTCCCACTGGCTGCCGTTGCCGCAGAACGCGAAGGCCACCGCGCCCGCGCCCACGGGCGGGGTGTCGGCGGCACGCAACGCCCCCTCGTCGTCGGCCAGTTCGGCAAGCCGCCGGGCCGCGTCCTGGGCGCTGTCGGCGAGGACGGCCAGGCGGTGCGGGTGGCGGGCCCGGCGCCGGGTCGCGGTCCAGCACAGGTCGCGGAAGCCGTCCTCGTCGGCGGCGGCCAGGCGCGCGGCCATGGCGGCGGCGGCCTCGCCCAGCGCCCGCGGGGTACGGGCGGAGACGAGCACGGGCAGCGGGCCGTCCGGGCTCTTCGCCGTGGCGGGTGGTGGGGGCGGCGGGGCGAGGACGGCGTGGGCGTTGGCGCCGCCGAAGCCGAAGCTGTTCACGCCGACGAAGCCCGGGAGACGGCCGGCCACCGGCCGGGCCTCGGTCACCGGGTCGAGATTGAGGGCCGCGAAGTCGATGGCCGGGTTGGGCGGTTCGGCGTGCAGGCTCGCCGGGATGTGTCCGTCGCGCAGGACCACGATGCCCTTGAGCAGCCCGGTCACCCCCGAGGCGGGCTCGCCGTGGCCGAGGTTCGTCTTCACCGACCCGATCGGCAGGGGCCCCCGGGTGCGGCGCGTGCCCAGGGCCCGGCCGATCGCCTCGCACTCGGGCGGATCACCGACCGGGGTGCCGGTGCCGTGGGCCTCGAAGTACAGCAGGTCGTCGGCGTCGATCCCGGCGCGCCCGTACACCTCTTCCAGCAGGGCCTGCTGGGCCCGTGCGCTCGGCACGGCCAGGCCGGGGGTCAGACCGTCGCAGTTGACGCCGCTCGCCACGATGAGCGCGTGGACGCGGTCGCCGTCCGCCAGTGCGTCGGCCAGCGGCTTGAGCAGCACCACGGCTCCGCCTTCGGAGCGTACGTAGCCGTCCGCTTCCGCCGAGAACGTCGCGCACCGCCCGCGCGGCGAGAGCATCATGGCGCGCGAGAACCCGATGAACGCCTGCGGGCCCAGCAGCAGGTTGACGCCGCCGACGACCGCCGCCCCGCTGCGCCGCGAGCGCAGCGTCTCGCATGCCTGGTGCAGCGCGACCAGCGAGGAGGAGCAGGCGGTGTCCACCGCCATGCTCGGGCCCCGCAGGTCGAAGGTGCGCGAGAGGCGGTTGGCGGTGAGCGAGAGGGCGCTGCCGCTCATGGTGTGGGCGGCGACCTCCTCCAGGCGGGTCATCTGCAGCCCGCCGTAGGACATGTCGGACACCCCGACGAACACGGCCGTGTCCGAACCGGCCAGTTCTCGCGGGTCGATGGCCGCGTCGTCGAACGCCTCCGTCGTCAGCTCCAGCAGCAGCCGCTGCTGCGGGTCGAGGTGCCTGGCCTCGCGCGGGGACATGCCGAAGTACGCCGCGTCGAAGCCGGCGACGTCGGTCAGATAGCCGCCGGCGAAGGTGTAGCTCTTGCCCGGCCGCTGCGGGTCGGGGTCCTGGAAACGCGCGGCGTCGAAGCGGCCCCCGGGCGGACCGGGGCTGATCAGGTCGCGGCCCTCGGCCAGGGCCGCCCCCATGCCCTCCAGGTCGGCGATGCCGCCGGGAAGCCGGCACGCCGCCCCGACCACCGCGATCGCGTCCCCCGACAGTGCGTTCCACCGACCGGCATCCACCACGAGGCCCCCCGCCACAGCTACGCCACGGCCACACCAAAGGGTTGAATGCCCATCATCACGGCGGATATCCGAAAATCGACGTCACCCACACCAGTGAAGTGGCACGCCGGGACGACGCCCGGCCGGGCCATGCCCCGACGAGGGGCCCGGCAAAACGGCCGGTCAGCACTCGACGAGCAGTTCCCGCAGCCCCCGGATCACGAAGCCGGGCTTCCACCGCGGCTCGCTCACGAGCCGCAGTCCCGGTGCCCGTCGGAGCAACTCGCCGCAGGAGGCGGCGAGTTCGAGCCGCGCCAGGGGGGCGCCCAGGCAGTAGTGGATGCCGGCGCCGAGGCTGAGGTGGGGGTTGTCGGCGCGCGTCACGTCGAAGCGGTCGGGATCGGGGAAGCGGGCGGGGTCCCGGTTGGCGCAGCCGAAGAGGAGGGCGACCTCGCTGCCGCGCGGGATGACGGTGCCGGCGACCTCGATGTCGTCGAGCACCCAGCGCTCGAAGAGCTGCAACGGCGTGTCGTACCGCAGCAGTTCCTCGACCGCCCGCGGCAGCAGGCCGTGGTCGGCGCGCAGGGCGGCGAGCTGCGCGGGGTTGCGGAAGAGGGCCCACCAGCCGTTGCCGGTGGCGTTGACGGTGGCCTCGTGGCCGGCGTTCAGGAGCAGCACGCAGGTGGAGATCATCTCCTGCCCGGTGAGCCGGTCCCCCTCCTCGTGCGCGGCGATCAGCGCGCTGATCAGGTCGTCACCGGGGTGCGCGCGGCGGTCGGCGATCAGCTCCCGCAGGTACGCGGAGAAGTCGACCGAGGCCCGCACCGCGCGCCGTGCCGTCTCCTCGCCGGGGTTCAGCTCGTACATGCCGCAGATGTCCGCGGACCAGGGGCGCAGCAGCGCGCGGTCGGCGGTGGGGATGCCGAGCATCTCGGCGATGACGGCCACCGGCAGCGGTTCGGCGACCGCGGCGATCAGGTCCCCGCCGCCCTCGGCGACGAGGCCGTCCACCAGTTCGCGGGCCAGCCGCCGGACGGTCGGGGCGAGGGCCTCGATCATGCGCGGGGTGAACGCCTTCGCCACCAGGCGGCGGATCCTGGTGTGGTCGGGGGCCTCCAGGTCGAGCAGGCCGTTGCCGTTGAGGACGTGGAACGGCTCGTGCGCGGCCGGCGGCGGAGTGCGGCCGAACTCCTCATGGGTGAAGCGGTGCAGATACGTACGGCCCAGGCGCCGGTCGCACAGCAGGGCCCGTACGTCGGCGTGGTGCGGCACCAGCCACTGGCGGCTGGGCGCGAACCAGTGGACGCGTCCCGCGGCGCGCAGCCGCGCGTAACCGGGATAGGGGTCGGCGACGAAACCAGGGGACCACGGATCGAAGTCGCGGCTCGCGTCCATGCGCGCATGCTAGCTCGCGCCGGCCCCGTCGATACCGATCGTTCCCGGCCGGTACGGTGCCAGGAACCGGCGTCGCGGGGCAGCGGCACCGGCGAGGCGCGAGGAGGGGCCGGATGACCAGGATCAGGGACGATTTCCTCGGCACGGCCCGGGCGGCCGTCGGTCTGCTGCGGGAACCGGCGGTCGGTGCCGCCTGGGGTGGGGCGAGCGCGTTGCCCCGGTTCACCGTGGGTGGTCTCGCCGGTCATCTGGCCTATCAGGTCCTGGCCGTGCCGCGGGCCCTGGCCGGGCCGGCGCCGCGGGAGCCGGTCGTCTCCCTCCTCGAACACTACGAACGGGTCGAGTGGATCGGCGCCGGCATCGACGACGACATCAACGTCCGAATCCGCCGCGGCGGAGAGGAGGCCGCGGCCGAGGGGCCGGTGGCGCTGGCGGAACAGGTCGAGGCGGCCATCGGTGAACTGGCGCGGACATTGCCGGCGGTGGGCGCGAGGGCCGTGCGCATTCCGTTGTGGGGGGCGTGGTCGTTGTCGCTCGACGATCTGCTGACGACGCGGATGATGGAACTCGCCGTCCACTGCGACGACCTGGCGGTCAGCGTCGGCGTCGCGACGCCGGAGCTGCCGCCCGGCTCCGTCGACGCGGTGGTCGTCCTGCTCGCGCGCCTGGCCGTGCGCCGCCACGGCCCGACCGGCGTCCTACGGGCCCTCAGCCGCGCCGAGCGCGCCCCCGCCACCATCACCGCCTTCTGACCCCCGCGCGCCCCGTCGGCTCCGCGCCGGCGCCACCTCGGGCACGACGAAGGCCCCCACCTGTGGTGGGGGCCTTCGTTCTCTGTGCGCCACCAGGGACTCGAACCCCGGACCTGCTGATTAAGAGTCAGCCGCTCTAACCAACTGAGCTAGCGGCGCGAAATGAATATTACCTGACGAGTGGCCATGCTCAGAACCCGGGGTCGCAGATCGGCCGTCACAGCTCGACGAGGGCCTGGACCGGCAGGTGGTCGCTGGGGAACTTCCCGTTCTCGGAGAAGGTGTCGATCTCCGCCCGCCAGGTGCGGACCGAGGGGGAGGTGAGGATCCAGTCGATGCGGTCACCGTCGGGCACCAGGGGGCGGTAGCCGTGGAACGTGGCGTACTGGGGGCCGCGCTCGGCAGCGGAGTCCCAGGTGTCGACCAGTGCGCCCTTGGTCAGCATGGTGGTGTAGACGGGGTTGCGGTGGGCCGGGACGTTGAAGTCGCCGGTGACGACGCGGGGCAGGGCCGGGTCGGGCCCCAGCCGAGTCGTGATCAGCTCCGCGGAGCGTTCCCGAGCGTACTGGTGGACGTGGTCGAGGTGGGTGTTGAGCATGTGGAACCGCTTGCCGGTGCGCCGGTCGGCGAACCGGATCCAGGTGGCCATGCGCACGACGACGTTGCCCCAGGTCGCCGACCCGATCAGGGACGGGGTGTCGGACAGCCAGAAGTGGTCGTACTCCTCGGGGACCAGCCGCGTGATGTCGTAGAAGACGGCGGTGAATTCGTCGCGGCTGCCTCCGTGCCGGCCCAGGCCGAGCCAGGCGTAGCGGGGGCCGAGGTCGTGCGCGATGTCGCGCAGTTGCCCGTAGAGGCCCTCCTGCGTCCCCAGGAGCTGGGGTGCCTGCCGGTGGAGCAGGCGGCGCATGACCGGGCGCCGCTCCGACCAGGGGTGCGGCCCCGTCTCGGAGGCGAAGCGCAGGTTGAACGACATGACCCGCAGGCTCCGGGTGTTCGCGGTCATCGCATGCCCTCCGTCGTCGGCTCCGGCCCGCCTCGGCACGGCGTGCGCGACGGCAGGGACCACCACAGGCCCACGGTGGTGGCGCGGCGGCCGGTGCGCAAGAGGTCCGTGCGGTATGGCGCGATGTGGGAGTACGCGGGCCGCCGGGCCCTCAAAGGCCACCGTCGTGGTGGAGTGAGGGGCGGAGGGGCCGGAGGGGTGGGGCACCGGCGGGGTCCGGGCGTGCGTGTGCGGGTGCCGTCGGGCCGGGTGGCAGACTTGCGGCATGCCCTTTCGGCCGCCGACCGTCGTCCGCCATTCCTGGCAGCCGGGCCACGCTCCGGCGCGGGTGGTGATCCCGCTCGGGCTGATCGTCGCGGTCTGCGTCGTCGACATTCTGGCCCCGCCCCACATTCACCTCGGACCTCTGCTGGTGGCCGCGCCCGCGCTGACGGTGGCGTTCGCGGGCGCCCGTCTGACGGCGGCGGTCGGGGCTCTCGCCGTCGTCGGCCAGGTGCTGATCGGCGTCATGAGGGGGGTGCTCACCACCGCCAACATCCACGCGCAGATCGCCGCGCTCGTCTTCGTCTCCGCGCTGTTGGTCGTCTTCTGCCTGGTGCGGGACCGCCGGGAGCGGGAGTTGTACCGGGTGAAGTCGGTCGCCGAAGCCGCGCAGCACGTCCTGCTGCAGCCGCTGCCGCGCCGCAGCGGCCCCTTGCGGATCGCCTGTCTGTATCTGCCCGCCGAGGCCGAGGCGGAAATGGGCGGCGATCTCTACGCCGCGGCCCGCACGGTGGAGGGCAGCACCCGGCTGCTCATCGGTGACGTCCGCGGCAAGGGGCTGAAGGCGATCAGTCACGCCGCCCTGCTGATGGGGGCGTTCCGTGCCGCCGCCCACCGGCAGGCCACGTTGCCGCGGCTCGCCGTCCATCTGGACGGGGCCGTTCGCTGGGACACCGTCCA
This sequence comes from Streptomyces sp. NPDC046261, assembly GCF_040646235.1. NCBI lineage: Bacteria > Bacillati > Actinomycetota > Actinomycetes > Kitasatosporales > Streptomycetaceae > Streptomyces > Streptomyces sp. NPDC046261. The sequence goes on from NZ_JBEYZU010000012.1 coordinate 178,302, forward strand.
GTGGCGCGCCGACGCGGGACCGGACGTCACCGAGTCCTTCGCGACCGCCATCCTCCTGGACATCCCGGACCACGAGCCGGCCGTCCACCTGATCTCCTGCGGCCACCCGCCGCCCCTCCTCCTGCGGCGGAACCGCGTCATCACCCTGGAGACCGAGGCGCGTCATCTGCCCGTCGGCCTGGGCGAGCTCGCCGGCAGCGGCGAGTACGAGGTGCAGACGTTCGCGTTCGAGGCGGGCGACGTGCTGCTGCTGTACACCGACGGCGTCATCGAGGCCCGCGACCGCGACGGTGCCTTCTTCCCGCTCGCCGAACGGGCGGCCGCCTGGAACGGCGACAGCCCGGACGAGCTCGTGCGGCAGTTGCGGGAGGACCTGCTGGCCCACGTCCACGGCCATCTGGGGGACGACGCCGCGGTCGTCGCCGTGCACCGCGACGCCTCCTGACCCGCCGCCCGGCCGTCCCGGCGATGACCCGCAGGGTCCGCGGCCTGGCAAAATGAGTGGAGACGGTACCTTTGCCCACGGACCAAAGGTACGGCCGGTTGATCACCGGTCCGTCCCGGCGCCGGAAACGCCGGGGCGCTCCTTCCGGTGGCAGCCCTTCTGCTGCGCTCCGAGAAATCCACCACTGTTCAGCAGAGCAGAGGGCTGTTTTGTCGACCACAAATAAAGACGCCGAGGCATGAACGTTTCTCACTCTGACCACCGCGCCGGGGACCGGACCGCCGGCGCACCCGGCGGCCGCACCACCCGGGTGGGTGTACTGGTCGCCGCGCTCCTCACGGCCTGTATCGCCTTCCAGCTCAACGCGAGCATGCTCAGCCCCGCGCTGAAGAGCATCGAGGACAGCCTCGGTGCCACCTCCGCCGAGATCGGGCTCACGCAGACCGCGTTCTTCACCTCGGCCGCCCTCTTCTCCCTGTTCCTGCCGCGGCTCGGCGACGTCCTCGGGCGCCGCAAGGTGCTGGCCGGGATGCTGGCCCTGATGGCCGTCGGCTGCGTGGTGGCCGCGCTGGCGGAGAGCGTGCCCATGCTGTTCGTCGGCCGCGTCATCCAGGGCGCGTCCGGCCCGACCGTCCCGCTCTGCCTGATCATGCTGCGGGTCGAGGTCACCGAGCCGAAGCGGTACGGCACCCTGCTCGGCGTGATCACCGCCGTCAACGGCGGCATCGCCGGCGTCGACTCCCTCGCGGGCGGATTCCTCGCCGACAACCACGGCTTCCAGGCCGTCTTCTGGGCGATGGCCGCCGTCGCGGTCGTCGCCACCGCCCTGGTCGTCACCCTGACCCCGGAGTCGAAGGTTCCGGCCGCGAACCGGATGGACTGGCCCGGCGTCGGCCTGCTGGTCGTATCGGTCGGCTCGCTGCTCATCGCGCTCAACGAGGCGGGCAAGCTGGGCGCCGCCCGCTGGGGCCTGGTCGCCGGCCTCGTGGCCGTCTCGGCGATCGCCTTCGCGCTGTTCTGGCGCACCGAGGACCGCTCCGCCCACCCCCTGGTCGCCACCCACCACCTCAAGCAGCGCGCGACCTGGGCGACCCTGCTGACCACCGTGCTCACCATGACCGGCGTGTTCGCCGTCATGAACGGGCTGATCCCCACGTTCGCCCAGGACGCCAAGGCGGGCCTCGGCATGAGCGCCGAGGAGTCGGCGTGGTGGACGCTCACGCCGTACGCCCTGGCGGGGCTCGCCATGGGCCCGGTCGCCGGCCGGCTCGCCGCCACCTACGGATACGGCCGCGTCCTGCGGCTGGGGCTCACCGGTTCCGTGGCGTCGGTCGTCCTGATGATCCTCACCCTGCCGTCGCACTCCCGCGCCCTGCTGCTGGTGGCCTCAATCCTCGTGGGCATCACCTACGCGGGCGTGGCGAACATCGTCCTCAACGGACTCGGCATCGTCCTGTCCCCCAGCGAGAACCCGGGCTTCCTGCCGGGCCTGAACGCGGGCGCCTTCAACCTCGGCGCCGGACTGAGCTTCGCCCTGCTCTACGCGGTCAAGACCGCAGTGCTGCCGGGCGACCCGGCCTCGGCCGACGGGTACCTCGCCGGCATGATCGCCGGTGTGGTCATCCTGGCCGCCGCCTTCGCGACCTCGTTCATGATCCCGAAGCCGGTGGCGGCCGAAGCGCACGAGTGAGCCCAGCCGGCATGCGAAAGGGCGGCGGCACCCGGTGTGGGTGCCGCCGCCCTTTCGGCGTTTCGGATGTCTGCCGGCTCAGTAGGCGGAGTTGACGTTGTCCATCGAGCCGTACTTGTCGGCAGCGTAGTTACAGGAAGCAACGATGTTGGCGACCGGGTCGTACGGGTCCCACGAGGTGCCCTCGACATGGAACGCCTTGAACGTCGGGTCGATGATCTGCAGCAG
>NZ_JBEYZU010000013.1:0-179860 GCF_040646235.1 Streptomyces sp. NPDC046261
AGTATCGACTTGTCGAGATAGCGGGACCGGACGGGCTGATTTTCAGCCCGTCCGGCGCTTGAGGACCGGGGTCAGCCCAGTTCTGCCAGCAGGTCTTCCTCCGTGGCGCCGCGGCGCCAGTAGCCGGTGAAGGTGACCGTGCGGCGGTCGAAGCCGCGGTCCGTGACCAGGTGGCGGCGGAGGGTGCGGATCGTGCCGGATTCGCCGGCGATCCAGGCGTAGGGGGTGCCGGAGGGCAGGTCGGCCGAGCGGACGGCGTCGATGACGGGCTGGTCGCCGGGGGTGTCCCGGATCAGCCAGGTGATGTCGGCGTCGGCGGCCGTGGGGAGGTCCTGGACGTCGTCCGGGTGCGAGACCTCGATCCAGACTTTGGCCGGGGTGCCCGCCGGCAGCCAGGCGAGGATGCCGGCCGCCGCGGGCAGCGCCGATTCGTCGGCGGTGACCAGGACCCAGTCGGTGCCGTCCGGCAGCTGGAAGTCGACGCCGCCGTTCTCCTCGGCGACCGGGCCGAGGATGGCGACCCGGTCGCCGGGGCGGGCGGTGCGGGACCAGTGGGAGGCCGGCCCGCTGTGCCCGGTGCCCTCGCCGTGCTGGACGAAGTCGACGTCCAGCTCCGCGGGTTCGTACCGCAGCTCGCGCACGGTGTACGAGCGCATGACGGCCCGCACCGCCGGGTCCTGGGTGCGCCACTCGGCGTACCAGCCCACGCCCAGGTCGTCGGGGAGCACCGGCGCGTCCTGGCCCGGCTGGGGCAGGAACAGCTTGAAGCGCTGGTCGCGGCCGCCGGTGACCATGTCGCCGAGGCGGTCGCCGCCGAAGGTGACGCGGACCAGGGCGGGGCTGATCCGCTCGGTCCGTATGACGTGCAGGTCGAACCAGCGGTAGGGCGGGGGCGGGGCGTCGGTCATCGCGGGAGGCGGTCCTTTCGGGTCGGGCGGTCAGGTGCCGGGGGCCCCGGGGTCAGGAGGTCTTCTTCGCCTTCTCGATCGCGGCGGCGAGGCCCTCCAGGAGCGGTGCGCAGCCGGCGTAGGAGAAGCGCGGCTCGCTGAGCCAGGGGCTGACCTGCCCGGCCTTGACGGCGGGGAGCTGCTCCCAGGTCGGCTTGGTGGCGAGGTCCTTGGGCTGGAGGGCCGAGGTGCGGCTGTCGAGCAGGATGAGGTCGGCCTTGTACTTGTCGGCGTTTTCCCAGCTGAGGCTCTCGAAGTAGCCGCCCTGGTCGAGCTTCTCGGGGACGACGAAGTCGACGCCGAGCTCGCGGAAGTACATCAGGTCGGCGTTGACGGCCGGGTTGGAGACGTAGAACAGGTCGGCGCTGCCGGAGGCGGCCATGACCTTGACGGGGTTGGCCTTGGCGGCCTTGCGCAGGGTTTCGGCGGCCTTCTCGAAACGGGCCTTGGCGTCGAGGACCTTCCGGGCCTTGAGGTCGGCGCCGAGGGACTCGGCCAGGGCGGCGTAGCGCTTGATGGGCTCCAGCATGGAGACGCGGGCGGAGGTGAGGCCGACGCTGGGGGCGAGGCCGAGGATCTTCTTCTTGCTGTCCTCGGGCACGTACCAGAGGGCTTCCGGCTCGAACATGTTGCTGATGAGCAGCTCGGGGTTGAGCCCGGCGTACTTCTCGATGTTGAACTCGCCCCAGGCGTTGCCGAGGATCGTCAGCTTGTCGACGTCGAGCTCGCCGGCCTGCGGGTCGGGCTTGCCGTTGCCGAGCTTGGTGGGGCCGAAGACGCCGACGCACTCGACGCCGAAGTCGTGCAGGGCCGCCGCCGTGCCGGTGAAGGCGACGATCCGCTTGGGGGTCTTCGGGGACTTGGCGGTCTGGCCGCGGTCGTCCTTGAAGCTCCACGCACCGTCCTTGGCCCCCGCCGCACCGGAGCTCTTGCCTTCGTCGGCGCCTGACGTTCCGCCACCGCACGCGGTGAGCAGGGCGCCGAGGCCCAGGGCGCCACCCGCGGCAAGGAAGCCGCGGCGGGAGGGAGCTATGGTGCGGGTGGTGCTCATGGGTAGTGCTTCTCTCACTGAGGGGGGAGTGTGAGGGTAGGCTAACCTAACCAGGTGTTGGTCGACAGTCCCCCCTCCCCTGGTCCCCCCACCCCCGTCGCCGCCCCCGAAGCCGCGCCTCGCCGCCGGGGCGCCGTGCACGCGGTGGGGCTGCTCGCCGCCACGGGCGCCCTGCTGCTGGTCGTCGCGGCGTCCATCGCCATCGGCGCCAAGCAGATCCCCCTGGACCAGGTCTGGCACGCGCTGTTCCACTCCACCGGCAACGCCACGGACGTGGTCGTACGGGACGTACGCGTCCCCCGCACCCTCCTGGGCGTGCTCGCCGGCACCGCGCTCGGCCTCGCCGGAACCGTCATGCAGGCCCTCACCCGCAACCCCCTCGCCGATCCCGGGCTGTTCGGCATCAACGCCGGGGCCTCGGCCGCCGTCGTCTCCGGCATCAGCTTCCTCGGCGTCACCTCGCTGACCGGGTACGTCTGGTTCGCCTTCCTCGGCGCGGCGCTCGTCTCCGTCGTCGTCTACGCCCTGGGCGGCAGCCGCGGCGCCACGCCCGTGCGCCTCGCCCTGGCCGGCACCGCCGTGACCGCCGCGCTCAACGGCTACGTCTACTCCGTCCAGCTGATGGACTCCGCCGCCCTGGACAGGATGCGCTTCTGGACGGTCGGCTCGCTGGCCTCCGCCAACTCCGCCCTCGTCGCCCAGCTCGCGCCCTTCGTCGCGGTCGGCGTCGTCGTCGCCCTGACGCTGGCCCGGCCCCTGAACGCCATGGCGCTGGGCGACGACCAAGCCCGCGCGCTCGGCACCAGGCTCACCGCCACGCGCGTCCTCGCGCTGGGCTCGGTCACCCTGCTGTGCGGGGCGGCCACCGCCGCCTGCGGGCCCATCGTCTTCGTGGGGCTGATGGTGCCGCACGTCGTCCGCTCGTTCACCGGGCCCGACCTGCGCTGGGTCCTGCCGTACGCGGCGATCCTCTCGCCCGTCCTGCTGCTCGGCTCGGACATCGTCGGCCGCGTCGTCGTACGCCCCTCCGAACTGCAGGTCGGCATCGTCACCGCGCTGATCGGCGGGCCCCTGTTCATCCACCTCGTACGGCGCCGGAGGATGGCCCAGCTGTGAAAGCCGACCAGACCACCACGACCACGACGACCGTGAAGGCGCTGCGCACCCGCGGCGGGCTCTCGGTGCGCGTGGACCCCCGGGCCGCGCTCGTCGTGCTGCTGCTCGTCGCCGGCGCGCTCGCCGCCTCCGTCGCCCTCATCGGCACCGGCGACTACCCCATGGCACCGGCCGACGTCCTGCGCACCCTGACCGGCGGCGGAACGACGGCACAGGAATTCATCGTCCACGACCTGCGGCTGCCGCGGGTCCTGGTCGGCCTGCTCGTCGGCGCGTCCCTCGGGCTGGCCGGCGCGGTCTTCCAGTCCGTCTCCCGCAACCCCCTCGGCAGCCCCGACGTGATCGGCCTGGCCCAGGGCTCGACGGTGGGGGCGCTCCTGGTCATCGTGCTCTTCCAGGGCGACACCACGGCGGTCGCCCTCGGGGCGGCGGGCGGCGGCATCGTCTCCGGAGCCGCGATCTACGCGCTGGCCTGGAAGAAGGGCGTACACGGCTACCGCTTCGTGCTCGTCGGCATCGCCACCTCCGCCGTCCTCGTCGCCGTCATCGGCTACCTGCTCACCAAGGCCAACCTCACCGACGCCGCCCGCGCCACCATGTGGATGGTCGGCTCCCTCAACGGCCGCGACTGGGAGCAGGTGTGGCCGCTGACGGCCGCGTGCGCCGTGCTCGTCCCCGTCGTCCTCGGCCACGGCCGCGGCCTGAAGATGCTGGAGATGGGCGACGACTCGGCGTACGAGCTCGGCGTGCCCGTCGAACGCACCCGCCTGGTGAGCATGGGGGCCGCGGTGCTGCTCACCGCCGCCGCCACGGCCGCCGCCGGGCCCATTTCCTTCATCGCCCTAGCCGCCCCCCAGCTCGCCCGCCGCCTCACCCGCTCCCCGGGCCCGGGCCTGATAGCCGCGGCCTGCACGGGCGCGACCCTGCTCGTCACCGCCGACTGGGCCTCCCAGCACCTCTTCGGCGCGGACCGGCTGCCCGTCGGAGCGCTCACCGGCATGCTCGGCGGCGCCTATCTGCTGTGGCTGCTGTTCACCGAGCGCAAGGCGGGACGGATATGAGCACGCACAAGGACAGGAACACCCCCATGAGCCGACTGACCGCCGAAGCCGTCACCCTCGCCTACGACGGGCGGGTCATCGCGGAGAACCTCTCCGTCGCCGTCCCCGACCACTCCTTCACCGTCATCGTCGGCCCCAACGCCTGCGGCAAGTCCACGCTCCTGCGCGCCCTGTCCCGCATGCTCAAGCCCGCCGCCGGCTCCGTGCTGCTGGACGGCGCGGCCATCGGCTCCTACCCCGCCAAGAAGGTCGCCCGCACCCTCGGGCTGCTGCCGCAGTCCTCCGTCGCCCCCGACGGCATCACCGTCGCCGACCTCGTCGCCCGCGGCCGCCACCCCCACCAGGGGCTGCTGCGTCAGTGGTCGCCCGAGGACGAGCGCGTCGTCGAGGAGTCGATGGCGGCCACCGGCGTCGCCGCCCTCGCCGACCGGTACGTCGACGAGCTCTCCGGCGGACAGCGCCAGCGCGTGTGGATCGCCATGGCCCTCGCCCAGCGCACTCCGCTGCTGCTCCTGGACGAGCCCACCACCTTCCTCGACATCCAGCACCAGATCGAGATCCTCGACCTGTGCGCCGAACTCCACGAGGAACAGGGCCGCACCCTCGTCGCCGTCCTGCACGACCTCAACCACGCCGCGCGCTACGCCACCCACCTCATCGCCATGCGCGACGGCACCGTCGTCGCCGAGGGCGCGCCCGGCGAGGTGGTGACGGCCGAGCTCGTCGAGCAGGTCTTCGGGCTGCGCTGCGAGGTCATCGAGGACCCGCAGACGGGCACCCCGCTGGTCGTCCCGGCCGCCCGCCGGCGCCGCACGCCCGCGGCGGCTACAGGATCGCCCGCAGCCGCAGCACGTCCCGCAGGCCCGCCTTCAGCTTGACCCGGCCGCTGGCCCAGGCACGCGCGAAGTTCAGCTTGCCGTCGACCAGGGCCACCAGGTCGTCACCGGTCATCTCCAGCCCGATCTCGGCCCGCTGCTCGGGCGTGCCCGGCACCGTACGCACCTCCTTGATATGGCCCTCCCGCAGGTGGCCCACAAAGGTGACGTCGAGATCGGTGACATGGCAGCTGAGCGAGCGGTCGGGCGCGGCGACGCCGCGGAGCTCGCCACTCGCGCCCGCGAGGTTCTCCGCCAGCCGGTCGAGCGCCTCCAGGCACTCATCGATGGTCGCCATCGCCATGGACGGTACCGCAGCGGGGCCGGAACGCAGGAGATGTCCCCGGCACGGGGTAGCGTCGGAACCATGACCGATCCGACGCAGCCGCCCACACCGCAGCCCCTCGGCGTGGAGCGCACCCCCACCGGCGACGCCGACGTGGACGAACGGCTGGCCCGGCTGGCGGACGCCGACCACCTCGACGTGAGCGGTCACCTGCAGGTGTACGAGGATGTACACCAGGGCCTGCGCGACGCGCTCACCGCGCTCGACCAGCGCCCGGGGCCCCAGGGCCCCACGCGTCCGTACGACAACAGGAGCTGAACCGCACGTGGCAGTGACCCGCCGCCGACTCGACGCGGAGCTGGTGCGCCGCAAGCTGGCCCGTTCGCGCGAGCACGCCGGCCAGCTGATCGCCGCAGGCCGCGTGACCGTCGGCGGAGCGACGGCCACCAAGGCCGCCACGCAGGTGGAGACCAGCGCCGCGCTCGTCGTCACCCAGGACGAGAACGACCCCGACTACGTCTCGCGCGGCGGGCACAAGCTCGCGGGCGCCCTCGCCGCGTTCGTACCGCTCGGGCTGAAGGTCGAGGGGCGGCGGGCGCTGGACGCCGGCGCCTCCACGGGCGGCTTCACCGACGTCCTGCTGCGCGCGGGCGCCGCCCACGTCGTGGCGGTCGACGTCGGCTACGGACAGCTGGCCTGGTCCCTGCAGAGTGACGACCGGGTCACTGTGAAGGACCGTACGAACGTACGCGAATTGACGCTGGAGCAGATCGACGGACAGCCGGTCGACCTGATCGTCGGCGACCTGTCGTTCATCCCGCTGGGCCTGGTGCTGCCCGCGCTCGTGCGCTGCGCCGCGCCCGACGCCGACCTGGTGCTGATGGTCAAGCCGCAGTTCGAGGTCGGCAAGGAGCGGCTCGGCTCCGGCGGCGTGGTGCGCAGCACGCAGCTGCGCGCCGAGGCGGTGCGCGCGGTCGCCGCGCGCGCGGCCGAACTGGGACTGGGCGTCCTGGGGGTCACCGCCAGCCCGCTGCCGGGCCCGTCCGGCAATGTCGAGTACTTTCTGTGGCTGCGCGCCGGTGCGCCCGACCTGGACCCGGCGGACGTTGACCGTGCAGTGGCGGAGGGGCCCCGTTGACCACTTCAGAAGCACCATCGGCAAAGCCGTCCGGACGTACCGTCTTCCTGCTCGCCCACACCGGCCGGCCGGCGGCCATCCGCAGCGCCGAGCTCGTCGTCCAGGGCCTGCTGCGCTGCGGCATCGGGGTGCGGGTGCTGGCCGAGGAGGCCGCCGACCTGCCGCTGCCGGGCTCGGCGGAGCGCGTGGACCCGGGACCGGGCAAGCCGGACGCCCTGGAGGGCTGTGAGCTGCTGATCGTCCTCGGCGGCGACGGCACGCTGCTGCGCGGCGCGGAGTTCGCCCGGCGCTCGGGGGTGCCGATGCTGGGCGTCAACCTCGGGCGGGTCGGCTTCCTCGCCGAGGCCGAGCGCGACGACCTGGACAAGGTCGTCGACCGGGTCGTCACGCGCGCCTACGAGGTCGAGGAGCGGATGACCCTCGATGTGCTCGTGCGCACCGACGGGCACGTCGTGCACACGGACTGGGCGCTGAACGAGGCTTCCGTCGAGAAGGCCGCCCGCGAGCGGGTGCTGGAGGTCGTCACCGAGGTCGACGGCCGGCCCGTCTCCCGCTTCGGCGGGGACGGCGTCGTGTGCGCCACCCCGACCGGATCCACCGCCTACGCCTTCTCCGCGGGCGGGCCCGTGGTCTGGCCGGAGGTAGAGGCCCTGCTGATGGTGCCGATCAGCGCCCACGCGCTGTTCGCCAAGCCGCTGGTGACGGCGCCGGACTCGGTGCTGGCCGTGGAGGTGCAGCCGCAGACCCCCAACGGCGTGCTGTGGTGCGACGGGCGGCGGACCGTGGAGCTGCCCGCCGGGGCCCGGGTGGAGGTGCGGCGCGGCGCCGTGCCGGTCCGCCTGGCCCGGCTGCACCACGCCTCCTTCACGGACCGGCTGGTGGCGAAGTTCGCGCTGCCCGTCGCGGGGTGGCGCGGGGCGCCGCACTAGGGCAGGGGCGGGCCCTCACCGGCCCGCCGTCAGCCGCCTGCGGGCCTCCGTCAGGGCCGAGTCGCGCCCGGAGGCGAAGTCGGAGTCGGTGAAGACCGGAACGCGGACGTGCGGCGCGATGCCGTCGCCGTCGTACGTCGTCCTGCCGTCCGCCGCGGCGAGGAACTCCTCGTTCGGCAGCCCGAAGCGCCACCCGTTCGGCAGCCGTCGTTCGAGGACGTCGGAGAACGACCCGTTGGTGTTCTGCCCGATCCGTACGACGCCGGGCGTACGGCCCATGAGCGCCTGGGTCGTGGTCTCGCCGGCGCTGATCGTCAGGCGGCCGGTGAGGACCGCGACGGGGCCCGTGTAGACGGCGCCCCGGTGCGGAACGACCCGTACCGGCTCGGCCGGCGTGAACCGGCGCGGATCGCCGGGATCGTTGCGCGCGTGCTTGAGGTACGCCGTGTACGGGCGGTTGGTCAGCCGCTCGGCGACGCGCAGGCCGAGCCGGTCGGAGCCGCCGCCGTTCAGGCGCAGGTCGAGGACGAGGCCGCGCAGGGCGCCCGGTCCGGCCGTGCGCCGCGCGGTGAAGACGGCGTCCAGGGCGCGGTCGAGCTCGGCGCTGTCCGCCTCGAAGGTGTGGTCGTCGGTGTAGTTGACGAAGCCGGTCAGGCGCAGATAGCCGATCCCGTCCGGCAGCTCGGCGAAGGAGATCTTCCCCTTGCCGTGGCCCCGGCCCCACTCCTGGAGGCGGGAGGCGCCGACCTGGTCGGCGACCGACGTGTCGATCTTCTTGACCAGTTCGGGTGAGGGGAACGGGGTGTCGGCGCGGTGCCCGCCGAAGCAGTTGCCGGGGTCCGCGTCGCAGGGGCCCTTCATCAGATACGTGTGCCCGTCGTGCAACGGCTCGATCATCTTCGTCAGGACCGCGAACAGCTCCTTGTCCGTGGTCCGGTCGGTGATCTGCGGCCGGTAGCGGTCGCGGACGGCCCGCCAGTCGACGCCCTTCGCACCGAAGAAGGGGTAATTCTCCGCATACGTCTGCCAGAAGGTGTCGAAGACGGCCCGCGGGTCCTTCGCCGGGTCCGTCTCGCGGCAGGCGTCCGGCAGGGCGGCGAGGCGCGACAGCGTGCGGTGGCCGACGCTCCCCGCGTAGCCCAGCCGCGCCCGGCCCGGGCCCGCCGGGGTGACGGTGGTGGTGGCCGTGCGGGTCAGGTCGGTGACGTCGCCCGGCAGGCAGCCGGCCCCCGCCGTCTCGTACTCGCGCAGCCGCCGGCCACCGTCCTCGATGGCGACGACCGTGCCGTAGCCGTCCATCCGCCACACCCCGTCCAACGCGGCGGCGGAGGACGCGCCAGGGGTGGCGGCGAGCGCGCCCCGAGCCCCGCAGAACGTGGCGAGGGCGACGGATGTGGTGAGAACGAAGGTGGCGGCGCGCCGGCCACGAACGGAATTGATCATGTCTTCAGCCTGACGTCCCAAGGGGTGCGGGGGCGATGGAGCGGTCACCCGGAACGGTGGTGGGGCTGTCCCCAGGGTGTCCGGTGGGGGAGGCCGTCGCGAGGGGACCCCGGAACCTCGTATGGTCGTATCCGTGTTGGAGGAGATGCGGATCCGGTCCTTGGGCGTCATTGACGACGCGGTGGTCGAGCTGTCGCCCGGTTTCACGGCGGTGACCGGCGAGACGGGCGCCGGCAAGACCATGGTCGTCACCAGCCTCGGCCTGCTGCTCGGCGGACGCGCCGACCCGGCGTTGGTACGGGTGGGGGCCAAGGCCGCCGTCGTCGAGGGGCGGATCGCCGTCGACGGCGGCTCGCCCGTGGCCGTACGGGCCGAGGAGGCCGGCGCCGAGCTCGACGACGGCACGCTGCTCATCAGCCGCACCCTCTCCGCCGAGGGGCGCTCACGCGCCCATGTGGGCGGCCGCAGCGTGCCCGTGGGGCTGCTGGGCGAGCTCGCGGACGACCTGGTGGCCGTGCACGGCCAGACCGACCAGCAGGGGCTCCTGCGCCCCGCACGCCAGCGCCAGGCCCTGGACCGGTACGCCGGTGACGCGGTCGCCGCGCCGCTGGCCAAGTACGCCGACGCCTACCGCCGCCTGCGCGCGGTGACCGCCGAGCTGGCCGAGCTGACCACCCGCGCCCGCGAGCGCGCCCAGGAAGCCGATCTGCTGCGCTTCGGCCTCGACGAGATCGCCGCCACCGAGCCGCTGCCGGGCGAGGACGCCGAACTCGCCGCCGAGGCCGAGCGGCTCGGCCACGCCGAGGCCCTCGCCTCCGCCGCCACCGTCGCGCACGCGGCGCTGGCCGGCGACCCCGAGGACCCCGAGGGCGTCGACGCCCGCACCCTCGTCGCCGGCGCCCAGCGGGCCCTGGAGGCGGTGCGCTCCCACGACCCGGCCCTGGCCGCCCTCGCCGACCGGATCGGCGAGCTCGGCATCCTGCTGGGCGACGTGGCCGGGGAACTGGCGGGCTACGCCTCCGGCCTGGACGCCGACCCGCGCCGGCTGGCCGCCGTCGAGGAGCGCCGCGCCGCGCTCACGCACCTGACCCGCAAGTACGGCCAGGACATCGCGGAAGTCCTCGCCTGGGCCGAGACCGGCGCCGCCCGGCTGAGCGAGCTGGAGGGCGACGACGACCGCATCGGCGAGCTCACCGCCGAGCGCGACGCGCTCCGCGCCGAGCTCGGCGACCTGGCCCAGCTGCTGACCGACGCCCGCACGGAGGCGGCGAAGCGATTCGCCGACGCCGTGACCGCCGAACTCGCCTCGCTCGCCATGCCGCACGCCCGCGTGACCTTCTCCATCCGCCAGAACGAGGTGGCCGACGCCGCCGCGGGCATCGACGTCGGCGGCCGCGCCGTCGCCTACGGGCCGCACGGCGCCGACGACGTCGAGCTCCTCCTCGCCTCGCACCCCGGCGCCCAGCCGCGGCCCATCGGCAAGGGCGCCTCCGGCGGCGAGCTCTCGCGCGTCATGCTCGCCGTGGAGGTCGTCTTCGCCGGTTCCGACCCGGTGCCGACGTACCTCTTCGACGAGGTCGACGCCGGCGTCGGCGGCAAGGCCGCCGTGGAGGTCGGCCGCCGGCTGGCGCGGCTCGCGCAGAGCGCGCAGGTCGTCGTCGTCACCCACCTTCCGCAGGTGGCCGCCTTCGCGGACCGGCACCTGGTCGTGGAGAAGACCCACGACGGCGCCGTCACCCGCAGCGGGGTGCAGGCGATGGAGGGCGAGGCCCGGGTGCGGGAACTGTCACGGATGCTGGCAGGCCAGGAGGACTCGCAGCTGGCACGGGCGCACGCGGAGGAACTGCTGGAGGCGGCCCGGGCGGGGCGCTGATGCTGCCGCCCGCGGGGCGGGCCGGAAACGGCCGGAATCCCCAAAGTGGGTGAATCCGGGGATCTGCGGGCGAGGTAGGACGGGCCACCCTCGGAACGGTGGTGCCGGGATGCCGGTGGAGGCTGGCATCCTGGGCTCAGCACCTCGCCGTACGCCACCGCCCGACGTCGACACAGGAGCTTCCCCCGCGTGAGCAGCACACCCGGCCCCTCGCACGGGCGGCCGCCTCTGCACGCTGTTCAGGTCCTGGGCAGCGGGAGCGCGGGAAGCGGCGCGCACGTGCGGTCGCTGGCGGACGGGCTGGTGGCCCGGGGGCTGCGGGTGACGGTGTGCGGATCCCCGGTCGCCGCCGAGCGGTACGGCTTCACGGAGGCCCAGGCGACCTTCACACCGCTGCGCACGGGGACGAACGCCCTGACGGTGGCCGCCCTACGGGCCGCGAGCGAGGGCGCCGACGTGGTGCACGCGCACGGCCTGCGCTCCGGCGTGCTGGCCGCGCTGGCGCTGCGCGGCAGGCCCACACCCCTGGTGGTCACCTGGCACGCGCCGGTACGCGTCGCGGGGGCGCGGTCCCACGTCGTACGGCTCATGGAGCGGCAGGCCGCACGGGCCGCGGCCGTGGTGCTCGGCGCCTCCCCGGACCTCGTCGACCGGGCGCGGCGGCGCGGCGCCCGCGACGCCCGGCTGGCGCCCGTGGCGCTGCCCGCGCCGACCTCCGTGCCCGAGGAGGACGAGAACCTGCGCGACAAGGCCCGCGCCGAACTCGGCGCCATCGCCCGGCCCTTGCTCGTCACCGTCGGCCGCCTCGAACCCGGCCAGGGCCACGGGCCGCTCCTGGACGCCGCCCGCGCCTGGCGGGAGCTGGACCCCGAGCCGCTGCTCGTCATGGCCGGGGAGGGCGGCGAACGCCCCCGCCTGCAGCGCCGGATCGAGGACGAACACCTGCCGGTCATGCTCCTGGGCAGCCGGGACGACGTGCCGGAGCTGCTCGCCGCGGCGGACGTCGCCATCCTGCCCAGCCGCTGGGAGGCCCGCTCCCTGCTGGCCCAGGAGGCGCTCCACGCGGGCGTGCCCCTGGTCGCCACCTCCGTCGGCGGCGTACCCGATCTGCTCGGCGACGCCGCCGAACTCGTCCCCTACGGGGACGCCGGGGCCCTCGCGGACGCGGTGGCCCGCCTCCTCGACGACCCGCCGCGCCGCGCCCGCCTGGTGGCCGCGGGCCGGCGGCAGGCGGCGTCCTGGCCCACGGAGGACGACACCGTCGCCCACGTCCTGAGCGTCTACGACGAACTCACCGGCGGCACAGGCGACGCCCGCCGCCGCTAGCCGACGTGCCGCCTGGCCCGCAGCGCCAGGCTCAGGGCCAGCACCGCCTCCGGATCCTCCAGGTCCGTGCCGAGCAGGCGCCCGATCCGGCCCAGCCGGTCGTACAGCGTCTGCCGGTTCAGATGCAGCTCCCGTGCCGTCTCCGCCTTGCACCCGCCGCGGGCCAGGAAGGTCTCCAGCGTCGGCAGCAACGGCGGCCGCGACGCCGCGTCGTGGGCAAGCAGCGGGCCCAGGACCCGCTCCACGTACGCCGCCAGGTCGCCGTGCGAGCGCAGCCGCCACAGCAGGACGTCCACGTCGAGCCGCCGCACGTCGTGCCAGGGCCGCTCCGGCAGGCCCTGGGCCGCCGTCGCCGCCTCCGCCGCGTGCCGCAGGCCCGCGCCGGCCGTCGCCCACGTCACCGGGGCGCCGACGACGACCACCGGCGGCCGGGCGGACGCCCGCTCCGCGCCCGCCCGCAGCGCCGCGGCCACGCGATCGGCCACCGCGGCCCGTTCCGCCTCCTCGCGCAGACCGACCAGCAGCGGCACCCGTGCCTCCGGCAGCCGTACCCCCAGCAGCACCGGCATGCCCAGCCGGGAGAGCTCCTTGTGGACCGCCCCCGCCAGGGCCGCCCAGCTGTCCGCCGGCACCAGGTCGGCCGCCATCCGCATCACCACCGGCAGCAGCGGTCCCGGACCCGGCCGGAAGCCCAGGACGCGGGCCTGCGCGGGGGCGTCCGCGGCGTCCAGCCGGTCCTCGGCGAGGTCGGTGAGGAAGTCGCCCCGCCCGCGGGCGGCCAGCTCCTCCTCCTGCCGGGCCTGCAGCAGGACGACCGCCAGCAGCCCGGCCGCCCGGTCCGCGGCGATCCGGTGGACGGGCGCCAGCGGCGCGTTCACCGGCAGCACCGTCAGCCGGGCCCGCACCGCGCCCGGGCCCGGGCCGTGGCCCGGGTGGTGGCCGGGGACGTCGGCGACGACGCTCCCGGGCAGCCCGGCGGCCCGCAGCCCGTCCCAGACCTGGAGCGGATCGGCCGCCCCCGGCGGCGCCGGGGAGGGGCCGGCCGCGTACAGCAGGCGGCCGTCCGCGGCCTGGAGGAAGACGGGGTTGCCCGCGAAGTCCGCGAACAGCCGCAGCACCTCCGGCACCCCGCCACCGCCCAGCAGCACCTCGGTGCAGCGCCGGTGCACGTCCTCGGCACGGCGCAGCAGGGCGTAGTGCTCGTTGACGAGCTCGGTGTGGATCTCCTCGGTCACCGCCACGAACGGCACCTCGTGGTGCAGCTGCACCAGCGGCAGCCCGCAGGAGCGCGCCGTGTCCACCACCGCGGCCGGCAGCGCCGGCAGGCGCGCCCCCAGCTCGACGACGAGGGCCGCGATGTCCCGCTCGGCCAGGCCGCGGACGAAGGCGCGCTGCTCGGCCGGGCGGCTGCCCAGCCCCAGGCCGGTGGTCAGCAGCAGCTCGCCGCCCCTGAGGAGGGCGGCGATGTTCGGGGCCTCGCCGGCGTGCACCCAGCGCACCGGGCGGTGCAGCCGGTCGGCGGCGGCCACCACCTCCGGCAGGCCCCGGCGCAGGGCGGGCAGCTCGAGGGCCCGGGCGACGGTGATGCTGCCTTGTTCCATGGCGGGGAACCTACAGTGCCGCGCACCGCCCCGGGCCGCGACCGCCCCCGGGCCGGCGCTAGCCGCCGAACGCGCTCGACGCCGTCAGCCGCAGCGCCGTGTCGATGAGCGGCACGTGGCTGAAGGCCTGCGGGAAGTTGCCCACCTGCCGCTTGAGGTGCGGGTCCCACTCCTCCGCGAGCAGCCCCAGGTCGTTGCGCAGGGCCAGCAGCTTCTCGAAGAGCTGGCGGGCCTCGTCGACCCGGCCGATCATGGCCAGGTCGTCGGCGAGCCAGAACGAGCAGGCCAGGAACGCCCCTTCGTCACCCTCCAGCCCGTCCACACCGGCCTCGTGGCCGGCGGTGGGGTAGCGCAGCACGAAGCCGTCGGGGGTCGACAGCTCCCGCTGGATGGCCTCGATGGTGCCGATGACGCGCTTGTCGTCGGGCGGCAGGAAGCCCATCTGCGGGATCAGCAGCAGGGAGGCGTCCAGCTCCTTGGAGCCGTAGGACTGCGTGAAGGTGTTGCGCTCCTTGTCGTACCCCTTCTCGCAGACGTCCCGGTGAATGTCCTCGCGCAGCTCGCGCCAGCGCTCGAGCGGGCCGTCGACGTCGCCGGACTCGATCAGCTTGATGGTGCGGTCGACCGCGACCCAGGCCATCACCTTGGAGTGCACGAAGTGGCGGCGCGGGCCGCGCACCTCCCAGATGCCCTCGTCGGGCTCGGTCCAGTGGTCCTCGAGGTAGCCGATGAGGCGCAGCTGCAGCAGCGAGGCGTAGTCGTTGCGGGCCAGGCCCGTCATGTGGGCCAGGTGCAGGGCCTCGGTGACCTCGCCGTAGACGTCCAGCTGGAGCTGGCCGGCCGCGCCGTTGCCGACCCGGACGGGGGCGGAGTTCTCGTACCCCGGCAGCCACGGCAGCTCGGCCTCGCCCAGCTCGCGCTCGCCGGCGATGCCGTACATGATCTGCAGGTTCTCGGGGTCGCCGGCGACCGCGCGCAGCAGCCACTCCCGCCAGGCGCGGGCCTCCTCGCGGTAGCCGGTGCGCAGCAGCGAGGACAGGGTGATGGCGGCGTCCCGCAGCCAGGTGTAGCGGTAGTCCCAGTTGCGGACCCCGCCGATCTCCTCCGGCAGGGAGGTGGTGGGGGCGGCCACGATGCCGCCGGTGGGCGCGTACGTCAGCGCCTTGAGCGTGATCAGCGAGCGGACGACGGCGTCCCGGTAGGGGCCGTGGTACGTGCAGTGGCCGACCCACTCGCGCCAGAACTCCTCCGTGGCCTCCAGCGACCCCTCCGGGTCGGGCAGGGCCGGGGGCTCGCGGTGCGAGGGCTGCCAGCTGATGGTGAAGGCGATGCGGTCACCGGGGGAGACGGTGAAGTCGGAGTAGGTCGTCAGGTCCTTGCCGAAGGTGTCGGCGGTGGTGTCCAGCCAGACCGAGTCGGGGCCCGCGACGGCCACCGTGCGGTCGCCCACCTTGTGCACCCACGGCACGACCCGCCCGTAGGAGAACCGCATCCGCAGGGCGGAGCGCATCGGCACCCGGCCGCTGACGCCCTCCACGATCCGGATCAGCTGCGGGGCTCCGTCACGCGGCGGCATGAAGTCGATGATGCGGACCGTGCCGCGCGGGGTGTCCCACTCGGATTCGAGCACGAGGGAGTCCCCCCGGTACCGGCGCCGGTCGGCGACCGGCGGCGCCGCCCCCGAGGGGTGGGCCGGGCCGATCCGCCAGAAGCCGTGTTCCTCTTCGCCGAGCAGCCCTGCGAACGCCGCATGGGAATCGAATCGGGGCAGGCACAGCCAGTCGGCCGTGCCGTCCCGGCAGACCAGTGCGGCGGTCTGCATATCGCCGATGAGTGCGTAATCCTCGATACGCCCGGCCACGTCATCTCCAGTCGAACGGCATCTCAGGACCCCGGGGGGCCTTGGCGGTCAAGCGATCTTCGACGAGCTCTTTCCGGAAGGGGAGTCCCCCCCTGGGCACCCCCGGCGGTGGCTGGGGGAGGCAACTGGGGGAAGGCGGGATGCGCCGTGCCGGCCGGCTCGCTGCGTGTGTCCGAGCAGGATACGACGCGGAGTTGGGACACGCGCGACGGTTGGGAGTTGAATCTGTGCCGAATGGGTGGCCTGATGCGTACCCCGCACACGCCCGCCGACACGTCCGTGACGCACGGTCCCGGGGCCCGTCGCGCCGCGTCACCGGACGCGTACGGCCCCGGGCGCTGATACCCTGGTACCCCGTGGACCGGTGGGCGCAAGACCCCCCAACCGCAGCGACGGCACCCCCGAAACCAACCGGGTGATCGCCGGAACGCACCCTCACTCGCGACCACGGGAGCCCCCCTTTGGCCATTGCAGCAAAGCCCACGACGACCAAGCACCTCTTCGTCACCGGGGGTGTCGCTTCTTCGCTCGGCAAGGGACTGACGGCCTCCAGCCTGGGCGCGCTGCTCAAGGCGCGGGGTCTGCGGGTGACGATGCAGAAGCTCGACCCGTATCTGAACGTCGACCCGGGCACGATGAACCCGTTCCAGCACGGCGAGGTGTTCGTCACCAACGACGGCGCCGAGACCGACCTGGACATCGGCCACTACGAGCGCTTCCTGGACGTCGACCTCGACGGCTCGGCGAACGTCACCACCGGCCAGGTCTACTCCTCCGTGATCGCCAAGGAGCGCCGCGGCGAGTACCTGGGCGACACCGTGCAGGTCATCCCGCACATCACCAACGAGATCAAGCACCGCATCCGGCGCATGGCCACCGATGACGTGGACGTCGTCATCACCGAGGTCGGCGGCACCGTCGGCGACATCGAGTCGCTGCCGTTCCTGGAGACGGTGCGTCAGGTGCGCCACGAGGTCGGCCGCGACAACGTCTTCGTCGTGCACATCTCGCTGCTGCCCTACATCGGCCCCTCCGGCGAGCTGAAGACCAAGCCCACCCAGCACTCGGTGGCCGCCCTGCGCAACATCGGCATCCAGCCCGACGCGATCGTGCTGCGCGCCGACCGCGAGGTGCCCACCGCCATCAAGCGCAAGATCTCGCTGATGTGCGACGTGGACGAGGACGCGGTCGTCGCCGCGATCGACGCCCCCTCGATCTACGACATCCCCAAGGTCCTGCACACCGAGGGCCTGGACGCCTACGTCGTGCGCAAGCTCGACCTGCCCTTCCGCGACGTGAACTGGACCCAGTGGGAGGACCTGCTGGACCGCGTCCACAATCCCTCGCACGAGGTCACGGTCGCGCTGGTCGGCAAGTACATCGACCTGCCCGACGCCTACCTCTCGGTGACCGAGGCCATCCGCGCCGGCGGCTTCGCCAACCGGGCCAAGGTCAAGATCAAGTGGGTCGCCTCCGACGAGTGCAAGACCCCCGCCGGCGCCAAGCAGCAGCTCGCGGACGTGGACGCGATCTGCATCCCGGGCGGCTTCGGCGACCGTGGCGTCAACGGCAAGGTCGGCGCCATCACCTTCGCCCGTGAGAACAAGATCCCGCTGCTGGGCCTCTGCCTGGGCCTGCAGTGCGTGGTCATCGAGGCCGCCCGCAACCTGGCCGGCATCGAGGGCGCCAACTCCACCGAGTTCGACCCCGCCACCGCGCACCCGGTCATCTCCACCATGGCCGAGCAGATGGACATCGTCGCCGGTGAGGGCGACATGGGCGGCACGATGCGGCTGGGCATGTACCCGGCCAAGCTCGCCGAGGGCTCCATCGTCCGCGAGGTCTACGACGACCAGCCCTACGTCGAGGAGCGCCACCGCCACCGCTACGAGGTCAACAACTCCTACCGCGCGGAACTGGAGAAGAAGGCCGGCATCCTCTTCTCCGGCACCTCCCCGGACAACAAGCTCGTCGAGTACGTCGAGTACCCGCGCGAGGTCCACCCCTACCTGGTGGCCACCCAGGCCCACCCGGAGCTGCGCTCCCGCCCGACCCGCCCGCACCCGCTCTTCGCGGGCCTGATCAAGGCGGCCGTGCAGCGCCAGCAGGGCTGACCTATACGGTTGACCGGGGTGAGCGCCTCCTTCCGGGGGCACTCACCCCGGTTTCCGTATTCGCTGGAGGACAGACATGGCGCACGCACCCATCCATGACACCGCCGAGGAGTGGCAGGTCACCGCCACCGGCACCCCGTTCACCGGCAACAAGACCAGCGTCCGCACCGACACCGTGGTCATGCCGGACGGGACCACCGTCACCCGCGACTACCAGGTCCACCCCGGCTCGGTCGCCGTCCTGGCCCTCGACGACGAGGACCGGGTGCTGCTGGTGAACCAGTACCGCCACCCCGTGCGGCAGCGGCTGTGGGAGATCCCCGCCGGCCTGCTGGACGTCCCCGGTGAGAACCCGCTGCACGCCGCGCAGCGCGAGCTCTACGAGGAGGCGCACGTCAAGGCCGAGGACTGGCGGGTGCTGACCGACGTCTACACCACGCCCGGCGGCTGCGACGAGGCCGTACGGATCTTCCTGGCGCGCGGCATCTCCGACGTCGAGGGCGACCGCTTCGCCGTCGAGCACGAGGAGCTCGACATGCGGATCGACCGCGTCCCGCTGGCCCTGCTGGCGCGCGGCATCCTCGCCGGCGAGCTGCACAACAACAGCCTCGTCGTCGGCGTCCTGTCGGTGCTGGCCGCCCTCTCGGGCGACGGCCTGGACGCGCTGCGCCCGGCGGAGGCGCCCTGGCCGGCCCGCCCCTTCGAGGCCTGACGGCCCGTCGGGGACCGCCGGGAACACCCTCGCCGGTCCGATCGTCATGCAACCCGAATAGGTGATCTTCAGCATGGCGGGTCCGCGTTCCCCGGAGCGCGCCGGGCGGTGAACTAGGCTCGCTGTGTTCCCGACCGCGGCCGCGGCGGGCTCGTGCGTGCAGTGCAGGTGGAACGGGAGTGGACCCGTGGCGGAGCGGACGGTGGAGACCGGCGGACCGGCGGCGGCCCCGCCCGAGCGACGGCTGCCCGCCCCGGGCGCGGGAATGAGCCCCCGTCAGACGCCCGCCCGCGCAACCGGACCCGCGCCGGAGCGGTTCGTCGGGCGGCTGCGCGAGCTCAAGGAGCTGCGCGAGGACATCGTCCGCGCCGGGCTCGACACCCTCTCCGGCCGCAAGAAACCCCGCAGCCGGGTGCTGCTCATCGCCGGCCGCCCCGGCTCCGGCCGCACCGCCCTCGCCGAGGCGCTGGCCCGGCAGCTCGCCACGGAGTACCCGGACGGAGTACTGCGCGCCCGCCTCACGGGTGCCGACGGCGCCCCCGTGCCCACCGAGCGGACGGCGCGCGCCCTGCTCGCCGAGCTCGGCGAGCCCGTCCCCGCGGGCGCCCTGGAGGACGAGCTCACCCAGGAGCTGCGCGCCGCCCTCGACGGGCGGCGGGTGCTGCTGCTCCTGGACGACGCGGCCGGCGCCGAACAGGTGGACCCGCTGCTGCCGGACGAACCCGACTGCCTCGTCGTCGCCGTCTCGCGCGGCCCGCTGACCGGGGTGCCCGACGTACGGCCGTGCACCCTCGGCGGGCTGGACACGGCCGCCGCCGTCGAGCTGCTGGAGCGGTACGCGGGCCCGACTCGCATCACCTGCGACCCGGTCGCGGCCAACGCCGTCGTGGAGGAGTGCGGCGGCCAGCCCGCCGCCCTGGTGCTGGTCGGCGGCTGGCTCGCGGCCCGCACCAAGATGACGATCGTCGACGTCGCCAAGCGGCTGCGGGAGCTGCCGCCCGCCGTCGACGGCTACGAGAACGCCGGCCGGCCGCTCGCCCGGGCCTTCTGGCTCGCCTACGAGGCGCTGCCCCCGCCCGCCGCCCGCACCCTGCACCTCCTCGCGCTGGCACCGGCCGGGCTGCTCGACGCGCACACCGCCTCCGCGCTGGCCGGCTCCTCGCTGGCCACCGCCCAGTCGGCGCTGGAGGACCTCACCACCCGCGGCCTGCTGCGCCTGGAGGCCCCCGAGAGCGCGTCGGGCGCGCTGCCGCCGCAGTACCGGGTGCCGGGCTGCCTGGCGCCGCTGCTCGGCGCGCTGCTGCAGGCACAGGAGCGGCCCGCCGAGATCGAGCTGGCGCGGGCCCGGATGCTGGAGCGCACCGTGCGCCAGCTGCACTCCTGCCGGGCCGCCACGGAGCGGAACGATCCCGCGGTGCGCCGGAGGATCGAGCAGCTGCCCCGGCCGCTGCGCTTCCCCTCGGAGCGGGCCGCCGAGGAGTGGCTGCGGGCCCGGTTGCCGGCGCTGCTGGCCGCCGCGCGCCTGGCCGTGGAGGACGGCCGGCTCGACACCCTCGCCCGCCGGCTGGTCTCCGCGCTGACCCGGGCGCTGACCGCCCACCTGGGCCCCGAGGCGGCGGCACCGGAGCTGTACGGGCTGCACCAGCTCGTCCTCGATGTGGCGCGGCGCTGCGAGATGCCGCTGGAGAAGGCCGCGGCGCTGCTGAACCTCGGCGACCTCGACGCCCGGGGCGGGCGCACCACCGAGGCGCTCGACCGCTACCGCCAGGCGCTGCAGTCGGCGCGCGAGGCGGGTGACCCGTACGCCACCAGCCGCGCGCTGGAGTCCATCGCCGCCGCCCACCAGCAGCTGGGCGACTGGCAGCGGGCGGCCGACTGGTACCGGCGGGGGCTGGAGCTGCGGCTGACGCGGGGTGAGCTCGCCGACGAGGCACGCCTGTACGGGCGCCTCGGCGCGGTGCACAGCTATGCCGGCCAGTGGGCGGAGGCGCTGCGCGACTGGCGGGCCGCGGCCGCCGCCTGCCGCAGGCTGCGGGACCAGCCGGGACACGCCCGGGCGCTGAGCGAGGCCGCCCGGGTGCTGGAGCACGCCGGCCGGCCGCGGGAGGCGCTGCGCACCTGCCTGGAGGCGGTGGAGTGCGCCAAGGGCGCCGGTGACGCCCGGCTGGAGGCGGCGGTGCGGCTGCGGCTGGCGGACACCCTG
This sequence comes from Streptomyces sp. NPDC046261, assembly GCF_040646235.1. NCBI lineage: Bacteria > Bacillati > Actinomycetota > Actinomycetes > Kitasatosporales > Streptomycetaceae > Streptomyces > Streptomyces sp. NPDC046261. Next base: position 20,537 of record NZ_JBEYZU010000013.1, read on the forward strand.
GAGCGGCTGGGCGACCCGGACTCCGCCGTCGAGCACCGGCGGTCCGCCGAGCGGCTGCTGGGCGCCGGCGGCGGGGGAGGCGAGGCATCGGCGGCGCCACCGGGGGACGCGACGGCCGGGGAGCCCGGAGGACCGGGCGGACCGCGAGGACCGGGAGCACCAGGAGGAGGAGCCCAGGCGGAGGCGCGATAGGGGTTACGCAGGGTACCGGATCTTCGACCTAAGAAATCAGTGGCGCTTGGCGCAAAGATTGGTGCATTGCAAGGCTAGACAGCGCGCAATCCTTCATTAGACTGGCAAGGCCGCGATCGACGCGGTCTGCTCTGGTGTGCCCGGCATATCAGGATTAGCCTGTCATTCTCTGATACAAGGACCGTGATCGACGTGAAGGTCGGCATCCCCCGCGAGGTCAAGAACAACGAATTCCGCGTGGCCATCACGCCCGCCGGCGTGCATGAGCTGGTGCGCAACGGCCACCAGGTCTTCGTGGAGAAGGGGGCCGGTCTCGGCTCCTCCATCACCGACGCCGAGTACGTGGCCGCCGGTGCCGCCATCCTGGACACCGCCGACGACGTCTGGGGCACCGCCGACCTGCTGCTGAAGGTCAAGGAGCCGATCGCCGAGGAGTACCACCGCCTCCGCAAGGGCCAGACCCTCTTCACCTACCTGCACCTCGCCGCCTCCCGCGAGTGCACGGACGCCCTGCTCGAGTCGGGCACCACCGCCATCGCGTACGAGACGGTCGAGCTCGCCAACCGCGCGCTGCCGCTGCTCGCCCCGATGTCCGAGGTCGCGGGCCGGCTGGCCCCGCAGGTCGGCGCCTACCACCTGATGCGCTCGGCCGGCGGCCGTGGCGTGCTGCCGGGCGGCGTCCCGGGCACGGCGGCGGGCAAGGCCGTCGTCATCGGCGGTGGCGTCTCCGGCTGGAACGCCGCGCAGATCGCCGTCGGCATGGGCTTCCACGTCACCCTGCTCGACCGTGACATCAACAAGCTCCGCGAGGCCGACAAGGTCTTCGGCACCAAGGTGCAGACGATCGTCTCCAACGCCTACGAGCTGGAGAAGGCCGTCGTCGAGGCCGACCTGGTCATCGGTGCCGTCCTCATCCCGGGCGCCAAGGCCCCCAAGCTGGTCACCAACGAGCTCGTCGCCAAGATGAAGCCCGGAAGTGTACTTGTCGACATTGCGATCGACCAGGGCGGCTGCTTCGAGGACTCCAAGCCCACCACCCACGCGGAGCCGACCTTCCAGGTCCACGACTCCGTCTTCTACTGCGTCGCCAACATGCCGGGCGCGGTGCCGAACACCTCCACCTACGCGCTGACCAACGCCACGCTGCCCTACATCGTGGAGCTGGCCAACCGCGGCTGGCAGGAGGCGCTGCGCCGCGACGCCGCGCTCGCCAAGGGTCTCAACACGCATGAGGGTCAGGTCGTTTACGGCCCCGTCGCCGAGGCGCACGGCCTGCCGCACGTCGAACTGAGCACCCTGCTCGGCTGAGCCGTCATGGCGTAACCCAGAAGAGCACGCACCCGGCCGGGCCTTGCCGAGCAAGGTCCGGCCGGGGTGTTTTACGGTGCTTTGACCCGCCCGTGATTCTTCCGGGTTATCCGTCGTACACCCTTGACAGAAGGGTGTTCGATTGCCGACACATCGTGCCGTCTCCGGCGGATTGTGTTGCTGCGGACCGCCGACACGCCATAGAGTCGCCAACCGTCGGCATGGTGCCACGCTGACGTATTGAGATGTTTCCTGGTCACCAAGGAGGTAGGACGACTTGTGAATGAGTCGACATTTGCTCCCGGGGGTGGTCACCCAGGAATGCCTGCGCTGGGCCAGAGTCCCGTGGGACTCCAAGCTGTCGGCTCCGTCGCTGTCCACACCTTCGCAGCCCACCAGAACATCCAGAGCATGACGACAGCCCACCAGAGCATGGACGGTCAACACGTGAACGCCATGGCCGGCGACCGGGGCGGGGCGGAATCCACCCGTCTCGCCGACTACGAGCAAGTGCCGGACGGGCACTTCTACGACCCCGACGCGGAGTACGAGCCCGACCCCGAGTACGCGGCGACGCTCGCACCCGACGCCGCGCGCCAGCGCCGTGAGCGCATCGGCCCCACCGGGCGTCCCCTGCCGTACTTCCCGATCCCCGGCCCGCTGGCCCACCACGGCCCGGCCAAGATCATCGCGATGTGCAACCAGAAGGGCGGGGTCGGCAAGACCACCTCGACCATCAACCTGGGCGCCGCGCTCGCCGAATACGGACGCCGGGTCCTGCTGGTCGACTTCGACCCCCAGGGCGCGCTCTCGGTCGGCCTCGGGGTCAACCCGATGGAGCTCGACCTGACGGTCTACAACCTGCTCATGGAGCGGGGCATGTCGGCCGACGAGGTGCTGCTGAAGACGGCCGTCCCCAACATGGACCTGCTGCCCAGCAATATCGATTTGTCGGCGGCCGAGGTCCAGCTCGTCAGCGAGGTCGCCCGCGAGTCCACCCTCCAGCGCGCCCTGAAGCCGCTGATGTCGGACTACGACTACATCGTGATCGACTGTCAGCCCTCGCTCGGCCTGCTCACCGTCAACGCGCTGACGGCGGCTCACAAGGTGATCGTGCCGCTGGAGTGCGAGTTCTTCGCGCTGCGCGGTGTCGCGCTGCTCACCGAGACGATCGAGAAGGTCCAGGAGCGGCTCAACCCCGAACTGGAGCTGGACGGCATCCTCGCCACGATGTACGACTCGCGGACCGTGCACAGCCGTGAGGTCCTCGCCCGCGTGGTCGAGGCGTTCGACGATCACGTCTACCACACCGTCATCGGCCGTACGGTCCGCTTCCCCGAGACCACGGTCGCGGGCGAGCCCATCACCACGTACGCGTCCAACTCCGTCGGCGCCGCCGCGTACCGTCAGCTGGCCAGGGAGGTGCTCGCCCGGTGTCACGCCGAGTGAGTCTGCCCGGTGCCGACGAGCTGTTCCGCACCACCGGCGGGATGGGGCTGCAGTCCTCCTCCCCCCGCCGGAAGGCGAACGGCGAGCCGCAGCCGAGGGTGCCGGGACCGGGCGACGGGCCCGACGAGCGCCCGGGCAAGGGCGCGGAGCCGCCCGGCCGCGGTGCGGCCGCGCCGACCGCCGCGGCCGCCGCGGGCCCGGAGCAGGACGCCGAGCGCCGCCCGGCCGCCGGCCGTACGGCGGCCGAGCCCGCCGCCCCCCAGGGCAAGCGGCGTGGCCGCGCCGCCAACCGCCGGCCCAGCGGCCGTGAGCGCCACGACGAGAAGATCACGGTCTATGTCTCCGCCGAGGAGCTCATGGACCTCGAGCACGCCCGGCTCGTGCTGCGCGGCGAACACGGGCTCGCGGTGGACCGCGGCCGCATCGTCCGCGAGGCCGTCGCCGTCGTCCTGGCCGACCTGGAGCAGCGCGGCGACGCGAGCATCCTCGTGCGGCGCCTGCGCGGCCGCTAACCTGCCGTCAACCGCAGTCGACCGCCGTCCCCGGACTTCCGGGCGCACGGCCCGCCCCGCCCCGCACCCTGGAACCCCGATGCCCGCAGCCGCCCCCTCTCCGGCCCGCCGTCCGCTGGGCCGCGGACCGGGGCACCGGCCCCCGGAGCCGCAGGCGGCTCCCGCCGCCACGGACGGGGCGCCGGAGGGGCCGCGGGCCGGGGCGGGGGACTGTGCGGCGGACGACGGGCGGTTCACCGTTCGGCTGGCGAACTTCGAGGGCCCCTTCGATCTGCTGCTGCAGCTGATCGCCAAGCACAAGCTGGACGTCACCGAGGTGGCCCTGTCCAAGGTCACCGACGAGTTCATGGCGCACATCCGTGCCATGGGCCCGGACTTCGATCTGGACCAGACCACCGAGTTCCTCGTGGTCGCGGCGACACTGCTCGACCTCAAGGCCGCCCGGCTGCTGCCCGCCGCCGAGGTGGAGGACGAGGCGGACCTGGCCCTGCTGGAGGCCCGTGACCTGCTCTTCGCCCGGCTGCTGCAGTACCGGGCGTACAAGCGCATCGCGGAGATCTTCAGCGAGCGGCTGGCCACGGAAGGCCGCCGCTACCCCCGTACGGTCGGACTGGAACCGCACCACGCCGAGCTGCTGCCCGAGGTCGTCCTCGGCATCGGGGCGCAGCGGCTGGCGGAGCTGGCCGTCAAGGCCATGCGGCCCAAGCCCGCGCCACAGGTGTACGTGGACCACATCCACGCGCCGCTGGTCAGCGTCCGGGAACAGGCCGAGGTCGTGGTGGCCCGGCTGCGCGGGGCCGGCGAGGCCAGCTTCGCGGAGCTCACCGCCGACGCCCCGGACACCCTCACCGTCGTGGCGCGCTTCCTGGCCCTTCTGGAGCTCTACCGCGAGCGGGCGGTCGCCCTGGACCAGGACGAGGCGCTTGGGGCCCTGAACGTCCGCTGGACGGGCACGGAGGACGCCCTGCCGACGGTGACGGACGAGTTCGACCGCGAGCCGGAGGCCGAGCCGGAGCCGGAGCCGGAGCCGGAGCCGGAGCCGGAGGAGAGCACATCGTGAGCGAAGACGTGACGGAAGAGACCCGCGAAAACGACGCGGCTCCCGCGGGGGTCATGGCCCTCGCGCGGCTCGATCTCAAGCCGGCCCTGGAGGCCGTGCTCATGGTCGTCGACGAGCCCGCCACGGAGGAGCACCTCGCCAAGGTCCTGGACCGCCCCCGCCGCGAGCTCGCGCGGGCGCTGCGCGAGCTGTCCGACGAGTACACGGCCCAGGGCCGCGGCTTCGACCTGCGGCACGTGGCCGGCGGCTGGAGATTCTTCACCCGCGCCGAGTACGCCGACGCCGTCGAGGCCTTCGTCCTCGACGGGCAGCAGGCCCGGCTCACCCAGGCCGCGCTGGAGACCCTGGCCGTGGTCGCGTACCGTCAGCCGGTCAGCCGTTCCCGGGTCTCGGCCGTACGCGGCGTGAACTGCGACGGGGTCATGCGCACCCTCCTCCAGCGCGGTCTGGTGGAGGAGGCGGGGACGGAACCCGAAACAGGTGCGATCCTGTACAGGACGACGAATTACTTTCTGGAGCGCATGGGCCTGCGCGGCCTGGACGAGCTCCCGGAGCTCGCCCCCTTCCTCCCCGAGGCGGAAGCGATCGAGGGCGACACTCAGGAAGGTGTGCCGTCGTTCGATCCGGACGCACCGGACACCGACGCAGACGACAAGACGGAACTTTGATGCGAAGCAGCGGCAGGAACAGCGGAAGCGGCAACCGGGACGACCGGGGCGGCCGGGCAGGAGCCTCCCGTCCGGCGTCCGGGGGCGGGCGCGCGGGTGGCGGCCGTTCCGGCGGCGGACGCCCCGAGGGCGGCGGCCGCTCCAGCGGGAGCTACAGCGGCGGTGGCCGCTCCGGCGGCGGCAGCTACGGCGGCCGCTCCGAGGGCGGGCGTTACGACGGCGGCCGCGGCGGGGACCGGCGCGACGACCGGCGTGACGACCGCCAGCAGGAGCGTCCGCGCCGTCCGCGCCCCGAGGAGCGTCGCTACGACGTGGGCCCCGACGCCGAGCGCACCCGCGGCGGCGCCACCAGCGGCCGCACCGGCGGCCCCACCAGCGGCCGGGGCGCGGCGGCCCGCGGCGGTGCCAAGGGCGGCCCCAGGCGCGGCTCCACGGCCGGCTCCGGCGGCCGCAGCAGCGGGCCCGCCCGCGGCCACGGCTACGCCCCCGCCCGTCCGCGCGAGCTCGACGCCAAGATCGAGGAGCGCAACCGGGAGCGGCACAACAAGCCGCAGGTGAAGACCCCCAAGACCTTCCCCGGCGCCGAGCAGGAGGGCGAGCGCCTGCAGAAGGTGCTGGCCCGGGCCGGCATGGGCTCGCGGCGTGCCTGCGAAGAGCTCATCGAGATGGCGCGCGTCGAGGTCAACGGCGAGATCGTCACCGAGCAGGGCCTGCGCGTGGACCCGGAGAAGGACGAGATCAAGGTCGACGGCCTGACGGTCGCCACCCAGTCGTACCTGTTCTTCGCGCTCAACAAGCCGGCCGGCGTCGTCTCCACCATGGAGGACCCCGACGGCCGCCAGTGCCTCGGCGACTACGTCACCAACCGCGACACCCGGCTCTTCCACGTCGGCCGCCTCGACACCGAGACCGAGGGCATCATCCTGCTCACCAACCACGGTGAGCTGGCCCACCGCCTCACGCACCCCAAGTACGGCGTGCAGAAGACGTACCTGGCCGCCATCACGGGCCCGCTGCCGCGCGACATCGGCAAGCAGCTCAAGAGCGGCATCCAGCTGGAGGACGGCTGGGCCCGCGCCGACAACTTCCGGGTCATCCAGCAGACCGGCAAGAACTACCTCGTCGAGGTGACCCTCCACGAGGGCCGCAAGCACATCGTGCGCCGCATGCTCGCCGAGGCCGGCTTCCCGGTCGAGAAGCTGGTCCGCACCAGCTTCGGCCCGATCCCCCTGGGCGACCAGAAGTCCGGCTGGCTGCGCCGCCTGACCAACACCGAGGTCGGCATGCTGATGCGCGAGGTCGACCTCTAGTCACCTCCGGCCACGGGGCGGGGGCGCCGCGCAGGCCGCGGCGCCCCCGCAGGCTACGACCACACCGCCAGCCCCGTCGCCCGGCCCTCCTCGTCGCGCTGGATCTCCATCATCCCCTCCACCGCGTCACGGGTGATCCTGCCGAAGACGTGCGGGAACAAGGTGCCCGGCGCCACCCCCGGCGGCGGCGCCGGCACGGCGGCCTCCCAGCGCACCATCACGTCCAGCTTGTGCTCGTCGATCAGCAGGGCCATCAGCGGGCCGGGCACCTCGCGGTAGAACGCGGTGGCCACGGCGAGCGTGGTGGCCTCGTCGGGGGAGCAGTGGACGAAGCCCTCCTCCGCGAGCGACGCGGGGGAGTAGGGGCGGTCGGGCACGGTCAGCCAGTCGTCCAGGGGCACCACGTGAAAGATCATGACCACGGTTCTACCCGACGAGGGCCCCGCCCGTCCCGGGCGGCGGGCTGACTAGGCTGGGGACGTGAGAACCGCCCTTGTCATCGGAACCGGACTGATCGGCACGTCCGCCGCCCTCGCACTGGCCGGTCGCGGCGTCCAGGTGCACCTCATGGACCACGACCCCGCCCAGGCCCGTACGGCCGCCGCCCGCGGCGCCGGCACGGACCAGGCGCCCGAGGGACGCGTGGACCTCGCGATCGTCGCCGTACCGCCCGCGCACGTCGCCACGACCCTCGCCGAGGCGATCCGGGACGACCTGGCCCGCGCCTATCTGGACGTCGCCAGCGTCAAGGGCGGCCCGCGCCGCGAGCTTGAGGAACTCGGCTGCGACCTCAGCGGCTACCTGGGCACGCACCCGATGGCCGGGCGCGAGCGCTCCGGGCCCATGGCGGCCACCGCGGACCTCTTCGAGGGCCGGCCCTGGGTGCTCACCCCCACCCCCGCCACCGACACCGAGGTCCTCAACCTCGCCCTCGAGCTGGTCGCCCTGTGCCGGGCGGTGCCCGTCGTCATGGACGCCGACGCCCACGACCGGGCCGTCGCCCTCGTCTCGCACACCCCCCAGCTGATCTCCAGCATGGTCGCCGCCCGGCTGCAGGAGGCCGACGAGACGGCCGTGCGCCTGTGCGGCCAGGGCATCCGCGACGTCACCCGCATCGCGGCCTCCGACCCCCGCATGTGGATCGACATCCTCTCCGCCAACCCCGGACCGGTCGCCGACGTCCTCGCCGCCGTCGCCGCCGACCTCGACGGGACCGTGCGGGCCCTGCGCGCCCTGGACTCCGCCGACGAGGACAAGCGCCTGGGCGGCGCGGCCGGCATCGAGGCCGTCCTGCGGCGCGGCAACGCCGGCCGCTCCAGGGTCCCCGGCAAGCACGGGGCCGCCCCGGCCGCCTACGAGAGCGTGACCGTCCTCATCGGCGACCAGCCGGGCGAGCTGGCCCGCATCTTCGCCGACGCGGGCCGGGCGGGCGTCAACATCGAGGACGTACGCATCGAGCACGCCACCGGCCAGCAGGCCGGCCTGATCCAGCTGATGGTCGAGCCGGCGGCCGTGGCGGGGCTGACCGCCACGCTCCGGGACCGCGGCTGGGCGGTGCGCCAGTAGCCGCCCGAACCGTACGACTGCGCGGGCCGGTCCGGTGAGCCAGTAACCTTGGGTGAGCCTGATATGGCTCGTACTCTCCGCCCCGTGCACAAGGAAGGTGTCTGACACCGTGGAAACCGCCGCCCGGACCGCCCCGGCAGCTGTCATCGTCGGCATCGACGGCCCTTCCGGCACGGGCAAGTCCAGCACCTCCAAGGCCGTGGCCGCCAAGCTCGGCCTGCGCTACCTGGACACCGGCGCCCAGTACCGGGCGATCACCTGGTGGATGCTGAACAACGGCATCGACGTCAACGACGCCGCGGCCGTGGCCGACGCCGCCGCCAAGCCGGAGATCATCTCCGGCACCGACCCGGCCGCGCCCACCATCACGGTCGACGGCGCGGACGCCTCGGCGCCCATCCGCACCCTGGAGGTCACCGCCGCGGTCAGCGCCGTCAGCGCGGTGCCGGAGGTGCGCACGCGCCTGACCGAGCTGCAGCGGGCGATCGCCGCCGAGGCGCCGGCCGGCATCGTCGTCGAGGGCCGGGACATCGGCACCACGGTGCTGCCGGACGCCGACCTCAAGATCTTCCTCACCGCCTCGGCCGAGGCGCGCGCCGCCCGCCGCAACGGTGAGCTGAAGGGCAAGGAGGCGAGCGACCTGGCCGCCACACAGGCCGCCCTGGTCAAGCGGGACGCGGCCGACTCCGGCCGCAAGACCTCCCCGCTCGCCAAGGCCGCCGACGCGGTCGAGGTCGACACCACCGAGCTGACGCTGGAGCAGGTCATCGAGTGCGTCGTCACCCTGGTAGAGGAGAAGCGGGCGGCGTGAGCGGAGCTGTCACCGGCACCGAGGCCGGGGCCGCCGTCGGCCGCCGGATCGGGATCGGGCTGATGTACGGGCTGTGGAAGCCCCGCGTCCTGGGCGCCTGGCGGGTGCCCACCGCGGGGCCGGTCATCCTGGCCGTCAACCACTCCCACAACATCGACGGCCCCATGGTGATGGGCACCGCGCCCCGCCCGGTGCACTTCCTGATCAAGCGGGAGGCGTTCACCGGCCCGCTGGACCCGTTCCTGCGGGGGATCGGCCAGCTCAAGGTGGACCGCGAGAGCGCCGACCGGGCCGCCATCAGCGACGCGCTGGCCGTGCTGGAGCGCGGCCACGTCCTGGGGATCTTCCCCGAGGGCACCCGGGGCGAGGGCGACTTCTCGTCGCTGCGCGCCGGGCTGGCCTACTTCGCCGTACGGTCGGGGGCGCCGATCGTGCCGGTGGCGGTGCTGGGCAGCGCCCGCGACCGGGGCCGGCTGGTCCCCGGGCTGCCCCCGCTGCGCAGCCGCATCGACGTGGTCTTCGGGGACCCGTTCGAGGCGGGCGACGGCAGCGGGAAGCGGACCCGCACGGCGCTGGACGCGGCCGCGACCCGGGTCCAGCAGCGGCTGGCCGCACACCTGGCGGAAGCCAGGCGGCTGACCGGTCGTACGACCGACGAGACTTTCAGTGGTGGCCCGCACGAGCGGTCCGCCGGATGACGAAGCACTTCAAAAGCAGGGAATTGACTTCATGAACGACCAGATCCACTCCGGCGACGAGCACGGTGAGCTTGGCGACGCCGAGTACGCGGAGTTCATGGAGCTCGCGGCGCAGGAGGGCTTCGACGCCGAGGAGGTCGAGAGCGAGCTCGCCGCCGCCGGCCACGGCCCGCTGCCGGTGCTCGCCGTCGTCGGCCGCCCCAACGTCGGCAAGTCGACGCTGGTGAACCGCATCATCGGCCGCCGCGAGGCCGTCGTCCAGGACAAGCCCGGCGTCACCCGCGACCGCGTCACCTACGAGGCCGAGTGGGCCGGCCGCCGCTTCAAGGTCGTCGACACCGGCGGCTGGGAGCAGGACGTCCTCGGGCTCGACGCGTCCGTCGCCGCCCAGGCGGAGTACGCGATCGAGGCCGCCGACGCGGTGGTCTTCGTCGTGGACGCCACGGTCGGCGCCACCGACACCGACGAGGCCGTCGTCAAGCTGCTGCGCCGCGCGGGCAAGCCCGTCGTGCTGTGCGCCAACAAGGTCGACGGCCAGTCCGGCGAGGCCGACGCCACCGCGCTGTGGTCGCTCGGGCTCGGCGAGCCGATGCCGGTCTCCGCGCTGCACGGCCGCGGCACGGGCGACATGCTCGACGAGGTGCTCAACGCGCTGCCCGAGGCCCCGGCCCAGACCTTCGGGACCGCCCCCGGCGGCCCGCGCCGCATCGCGCTGATCGGCCGTCCGAACGTCGGCAAGTCCTCCCTGCTGAACAAGGTCGCGGGCGAGGAGCGGGTCGTCGTCAACGAGCTGGCCGGCACCACGCGCGACCCGGTCGACGAGCTGATCGAGCTGGGCGGCACGACCTGGAAGTTCGTCGACACCGCCGGCATCCGCAAGCGCGTGCACCTGCAGGAGGGCGCGGACTACTACGCCTCCCTGCGCACCGCGGCGGCGGTGGAGAAGGCCGAGGTCGCCGTCATCCTCATCGACGCGAGCGAGACCATCTCGGTCCAGGACCAGCGCATCATCACCATGGCCGTCGAGGCCGGGCGTGCGATGGTCATCGCGTTCAACAAGTGGGACACGCTCGACGAGGAGCGCCGCTACTACCTCGAGCGCGAGATCGAGACCGAGCTGCAGCAGGTCGCGTGGGCGCCGCGGGTCAACGTCTCGGCGCGTACCGGCCGCCACATGGAGAAGCTGGTCCCGGCGATCGAGACGGCCCTGGCGGGCTGGGAGACGCGGGTGCCGACCGGTCGGCTGAACGCCTTCCTCGGCGAGCTCGTCGCGGCCCACCCGCACCCGATCCGGGGCGGCAAGCAGCCCCGCATCCTCTTCGGCACCCAGGCCGGCACCAAGCCCCCGCGCTTCGTGCTCTTCGCCTCCGGCTTCATCGAGGCCGGCTACCGCCGCTTCATCGAGCGCCGCCTGCGCGAGGAGTTCGGCTTCGAGGGCACCCCGATCCATCTGTCGGTGCGGGTGCGCGAGAAGCGCGGGCGCAAGAAGTAGGGCGCAGGACAACGCCGGGCAGCCCCGGATCCCACCGGGGTCCGGGGCTCCGTCGCATGCTGGAGCGGAGCGGGTCGGGCGGCTAGAAGCCGCGTGAGCGGCCGTCGCGCGGCGCGGGTGGCAGCGCGGGCAGCTGGCTGCCGCGCTGGCGTCCGTGGTACGACTCCCACACCGCGTTGTACCCCGATTGCCCCGGGTAGGCGGACTGCCCCGTCAGCTGCCCGGCGTAGCCGTACCCGCCCTGGTGCGGGCCGAAGGCCTTGAACCGCAGATCCTCCTCGCCCGAGCGGTCCCCGGGCAGGGCCCGGAAGGAACGGCGGTACTCGGAGCAGAGAGCGTCGTAGATCGGGGTGACCGAGGCGGGGTGACTCTCCGTGGAGGCATCGCGGGGTGGCCGCATGCCGGGAATGTGGTTCGGGTACGAGGTCCGGGCTGCGGGTTCGTATGAGTACACATCCCTGCCAACGACCTCGAGGCCCGTCGGATGCGGCCCCGGGCGCGAATGGCCCGCCGGGAGCATGCCCGCGGGGTGTACGACGGGGCGCAGGTCGCCGCTCATGTGCCCGCCAGCGGCATGGCCGCCCCTACCAGCCGGCCGGAGGCGGCCGCCCGGTCCAGGGCCTCGCGCAGCAGGTCCTCACGCGGCTGTGCCCCGATCGTCCCGACCGGGGCACAGAAGACCAGCACCTGCCGCGTCTTGTTGACCGCCGCCCGCCACTCGTCGGCGACCTGCATCGCCTGGTGCGCCTGCCACCAGGCCTGGGGGGTGGTGCCCTGGGCCGGCGGCTGCATGACCGCGTGCAGCTTGCCCATGGCCACCAGCACCGACCAGCCCGCGAGCGGCGGCGGCGCCTGGTCGACGTCGGCGACGGGCGTGAAGCCCTGCTCGGTGAGCAGATCCAGGAAGACGTCGACCGGTCCCGTGGTGCCCGGGCGGGCGATCGGCCCCAGCGGCTCGACCACCAGCGCCGGCTGCACGGCGCCGCCGACCAGCACCAGACCGCTCGTCACCCCCAGCTCGGCCTGCAGCGGAACCTCCGGCTCGCCCTCGCCGGTGATGGAGCGCACGGCCCCCTGCAACTGCTCCTCGGAGACCGGGACCACCTGGGAGGGGATGCAGGCGGCGTGGGCGAAGGCCAGCACGGCCGTCTCGTCCCCGACGAACAGCACCGTGCTGGTGCGCTCCTTCTCGGTGTGGCCGGGGGTGCGGCAGGAGGTGCAGTCGTAGAGCCCCGGGGCGCTGTCGCCGCCCAGCAGTCGCTCCGCTTCCTCGGCGCCGATCTCGGCGCGTACCTCGTCGCTGACATCGAGCATGCGCGGCACGGGGTCTCCTCGAAAACTTGGTGTGACACTCGGTAGACAAGCACTGCGGATCGCTACGCGGTGTGAGCAGGGCGGAACCCGGCTCGTAAGGAGACAACGGACGATCCATGGCCTGGGTCACGCCCCGGAAAAGTTCCCGGATCCGCTACCGATTCGCCATCTGTTGAAGAACGACTTGGTGATCAAGGCCAACCCGCCGGGGCGCCCCACGGTCTAACCTCTCAGTGGAGGCGGGCTACCAGGACTGTCCGCGGCATACCGGCTGCATGGGGACGAATGCACATCTCATTCCTGATTCACAACGCGTACGGCATCGGCGGCACGATCCGCACCACGTACAACCTGGCCGGCATCCTCGCCGAGCAGCACGACGTGGAGATCGTTTCCGTCTTCCGTCACCGCCAGGAGCCGGTCTTCACCCCCAGCCCCAAGATCCGGCTGCGCCATCTGGTGGATCTGCGCAAGAACAGCCCCGGCTACGAGGGCGAGGACCCCGACTACCAGCGCCCGGCGTCGGTCTTCCCGGCCACCGAGGGCCGGTACAAGCAGTACAGCGCCCTCACCGACCGGCGGATCGCCGAGCATCTGCGGGGCCTGGACTGCGACGTGGTCGTCGGCACCCGCCCCGGGCTGAACGTCCACATCGCCCAGCAGGCCCGCCGCGGCCCGGTCCGCGTCGGCCAGGAGCACCTGACGCTCGGCACCCACTCCCCACGCCTGAAGCTGACGCTGCGCACCCACTACCCGCGCCTGGACGCCGTCACCACCGTCACCGAGGCCGACGCCGAGACCTACCGCAAGCTGATGCGGCTGCCGGGCGTACGCGTCGAGGCCGTGCCCAACGGCGTGCCCGCGCCGGCGCTCGAGCCCGCCGACGGCAGCGGCAAGTGGGTGATCGCCGCCGGCCGGCTCGCCCCCGCCAAGCGCTACGACGTCCTCATCCGCGCCTTCGCGAAGGTCGTCGCCGAGCGCCCCGACTGGCGGCTGCGGATCTACGGCGCCGGTGCCGAGCGCGCCAAGCTGCGGGCGCTCATCGACAAGCACGGCCTGTACAACCACGTCCTGCTCATGGGCCCGGCCACGCCGCTGGACCCCGAGTGGGTCAAGGGCTCCATCGGCGCGGTCACCTCCAGCCTGGAGTCCTTCGGCATGACCATCGTGGAGGCGATGCGCTGCGGGGTGCCGGTGGTCTCCACCGACTGCCCGCACGGCCCCGGGGAGATCATCAACGACGGTGTCGACGGCCTGCTCGTGCCCGTCGGCAAGCCCGACGCCGTCGCCGCCGGGCTGCTGAAGCTCATCAACGACGACGAACTGCGCGCCCGCATGGGCCGCGAGGCCCTGGCGAGCTCGGCGCGCTTCGACCCCGGCCGGATCGCCGGCCGTTACGAGAGCCTCTTCACCGACCTCCTGGCCCGCGGCAGCCTGCGCGGCTCGCTGCACCGCACCCGTGGCGCCCTGCTCAGCAGCGCCTTCCAGGCCAAGGACCTCTCCCGCTCCGCCCTGCGAAGGGTGCGTGCCGCGTGACGCCACCGAACCAGCCCACCGTGCCCGAGAGCTCGACCACCACCTCCGAGGAGTGCACCGACGTGTCTGCCCCTCCCCTGGCCTTCGGCGCGGGAAACCCCAGTGCCGACTGCATCGCGGACTCCGCGGGCGGACTCACCTTCGACCTCGACGTCCCCGGCAGTGCCGACGCCGCCGCGCACTGGTCCGCGGCCCTCGTGCTGCGCCGCCGCGGCGGCTCGCCCGACGCGCCGGACGGCGCCGACGAGGTCCGCCTGCCGCTCGCGCCCAGCGGCGCCGGCCGGGTGCGCGCCGTCCTGCCCAGCACCGTGGCCCTCCCCGAGGGCCGCTGGGACGTCCATGTGGCGTGCGGCGAGGACACCCCGCAGCGCCTGCTGCCCGGCCTGGCCGACCTGCGCTCCCTGGTCGACCGCAGGCCCGGGCCCAGCACCTCGCCGCTGGCGGTGCGTATCCCGTACGCGACCAAGCACGGCAACCTCTCGCTGCGCAGCTGGCTGCGCGCCCCGCACGCCGAGGCGGGGGACGTGCAGGTCGAGGACAGCGGCATAACCGGCCGCGGCAGCCTCTACCGGGTCGAGAACCCCGGGGCGTGGCTCGCCGGGGCCGTCGTCGAGGCCCGCTGCCGCCGCGCCCCCGAGCTGGTGCGCACCGCACCGGTCACCGCCGACGGCCAGGACTTCACCTTCGCCCTCTCCTACGCCGAGCTGTGCGAGGAGTGGCGGGGCGGACTCGATGTGTGGGACCTGTGGCTGCGCGGGCCGGAGGGCTCGCAGCCGGTCCGCATCGCCCGCATCCTGGACGACGTCGCCGACAAGAAGCAGGTCTTCACCTACCCGGCGAAGCCCGTGGCCGCCTCCTACGCCCCTGCCCGGGTGAGCCCGTACTACACCGTCGACAACGACCTCTCGATCAGGATCGACGAACGCCCGCCGGTGGCGGCCGCCCGGTAGTGTCCCCCGGTCACCGCGCGGTGGGCCCGGCCGCGGCGGGCGGCCGGGCCGGCGTCTCCACCTCCGGGTGGTGCAGGTCGAAGGCCGGGGACTCGGAGCGGACGCGGGGGAGCGTGAGGAAGTTGTGGCGCGGCGGCGGGCAGGTGGTCGCCCACTCCAGGGAACGGCCGTAGCCCCAGGGGTCGTCGATCTCGACCTTCTTGCCGTACTTCGCGGTCTTCCAGACGTTGTAGAAGAACGGCAGGGTCGACAGGCCCAGCAGGAACGCGCCGATGCTGGAGAGCGTGTTGAGGGCGGTGAAGCCGTCGGCCGCCAGGTAGTCGGAGTAGCGGCGGGGCATGCCCTCGGCGCCCAGCCAGTGCTGGACGAGGAACGTGGTGTGGAAGCCGGCGAACAGCGTCCAGAAGTGGACCTTGCCCAGCCGCTCGTCCAGCATCTTCCCGGTGAACTTCGGCCACCAGAAGTAGAAGCCCGCGAACATCGCGAACACCACCGTCCCGAACACCACGTAGTGGAAGTGGGCGACGACGAAGTAGGTGTCCGTGACGTGGAAGTCCAGCGGCGGCGACGCGAGGATCACCCCGGTCAGCCCGCCGAAGAGGAAGCTCACCAGGAAGCCCACCGCCCACAGCATCGGTGTCTCGAAGGACAGCGAGCCCTTCCACATCGTGCCGATCCAGTTGAAGAACTTCACCCCCGTCGGCACCGCGATCAGGAACGACATGAAGGAGAAGAACGGCAGCAGCACCGCGCCCGTCGCGAACATGTGGTGCGCCCAGACGACCACGGACAGGGCGGTGATGGACATGGTGGCCGCGACCAGCGTCAGGTAGCCGAAGATCGGCTTGCGGGAGAACACCGGGATGATCTCGGTGATGATGCCGAAGAACGGCAGGGCGATGATGTAGACCTCGGGGTGGCCGAAGAACCAGAACAGGTGCTGCCACAGCAGCGCCCCGCCCCACTCGGCGTCGAAGACCACCGAGCCGAACCGCCGGTCCGCCTCGAGGCAGAGCAGGGCCGCGGCCAGCACGGGGAAGGCCAGCAGGATCAGGATCGAGGTGAAGAGCACGTTCCAGGTGAAGACCGGCATCCGGAACATCGTCATTCCCGGTGCCCGCATGCCGATGATGGTCGTCAGGAAGTTGACCGCGCCGAGGATCGTGCCGAAGCCGGACAGGGCCAGCCCCATGATCCACATGTCGGTGCCGATGCCGGGTGAGCGGACCATGCTGCTCAGCGGCGCGTAGCCGGTCCAGCCGAAGGTGGCGCCGCCCTGTGGCATCAGCAGGCTGGCCACGACGATGAGGCCGCCGAAGAGGTAGAGCCAGTACGAGAACATGTTCAGCCGGGGGAACGCCACGTCCGGCGAGCCGATCTGCAGCGGCATGATCGCGTTGGCGAAGCCGGCGAAGGCCGGGGTGGCGAACAGCAGCAGCATGATCGTGCCGTGGGCGGTGAACGCCTCGTTGAACTGCTCGTTGGTCATCAGCTGCAGGCCCGGGCGGGCCAGTTCGACGCGCATCAGCATGGCGAGCAGGCCGGCGGCGAGGAAGAAGGCGAACGACGTGATCAGGTAGAGATGGCCGATCTTCTTGTGGTCGGTGGTCGTCAGCCAGTCCACGATGATCCGGCCGGGCCGCCGGGCTCCGGCCGGATCCGCTGCGGTGGCCTGCGCGGTCCCGGTCCCCATCCGTGCCCCCTCGCTGTCGGCTCACATGGGCTCCTGGTGCCCACGCGCTCTCTCGGGCACCGCCATGATGCTCCGCCGGAAGGTCACCGCGCGAGGGTGCCTCCCCGGCCCCGGGGCGAAGCGGGGCCCGCGGACAGCGAGTGAGGTGCCGGAACTTTATATTCCGCGTACACCCGGCTCCCGGCGCGGGACGTCGCTCAATTCGGCCCGGGATCAATGACGGAGCTCAGCGGCTCCATATCGGTGCGGCCCCGGGCCCGGTAATTCAGGGTGCCGCGGGCGGGGTTAGCGGGAGCGTTCCGGAACGGCTCGGTTAATTCGGCGCACAGGTTTAGCGCAAGCTCTGGGAAGAAAGCGGAGGGCTTGCGCGGGTGGGGTCTTCCGGGCCAAACCCCGGCGGGTCTTCTGTGACACAAGTGTGACCAGTGGCGGACCGGGTGGGTCCGGGCGCCCGGTACGCCCCGGCTTCCGCCGCCGCGCGGCGCCGCCTACGGTGGCTGTCATGGCACCTCTTCCCCACCTGCCCAGCGAGCCCGACGACGACCCCGGGGCCTACCTCGGCCTGCCCGAGGAAGCGGCCGCCGTCCGCGCGCGGGCCCTCGGCTGGACGGACGTACGGGTCCTGCCGCACGGCGCGGTCATCACCATGGAGTACCGGGTCGGCCGGCTGAACTTCGAGGTCCGCGACGGCGTCGTGGAGCGCTGCTGGAAGGGCTGACCCGGCGGACGGCCCGCACACACAGGAAGGCGGCCCCGGATGTTCCGGGGCCGCCTTCTCGCGTGGATCGGTGGGGCCGTCAGTTCCCGGCGGCGCGGCCGCGGCCGGCGCCCGGGCCCAGCGGCGAGGTGCGGGGCAGGCGGTCGGCGTGCGGGGGCCGGCGGCTGCCGGTGGGAGTGACCGGTGTCCGCTCCGAGCGGGCGGTGTGCGGCCGCGGCGCCAGGTGCGGTCTGCCGTCGGGGACGCGGACCGAGGCGCCGGCGCCCGGGCGGCTGCCCGCCGCCACCGGCTCGCGGACGGGCAGTTCGTCGTCGACCGGGCCGCGCGGCGCGCCCAGCGGGACGGAGGCGGCCACCGGCACGGTGACCGGGGCGAGCGTGCGGCGCCCGCGCAGCCGCTGCCAAAGGCCCAGCAGCCAGGCGTCGGTGCGGGCCATCAGCGGCTCGAACCAGGGCAGGACCAGCAGCACCAGCAGGCCCGCGGTCCAGCCCAGGGTCACATCGCTCATCCAGTGCGTGCCCAGGTAGACCGTCGTCATGCCCACGCCGAGCGCCAGCATCGCGGCGGCCACCGAGGCGATCCGGCGGGCGCGCGGCGTGGTGGCCAGATAGGCGAGGACGCCCCAGGTCACCACGGCGTTGGCGGTGTGGCCGGAGGGGAATATGTCACCGCCGGCGAACATCTCGTTCGAGCCGACGGTGGTCGCGTAGTGCGGCCCGAGCCGGCCCATGCCGAGCTTGGCGGCGCCCACCGTCACGTTGAGCAGCAGCAACGACGTGCCCAGCACCAGCAGCGGGCGCAGGGTCTTGTGCTTGTACGTGCACCAGCCCAGCCAGGCCGCCACGGCCACCGCGGTCGGGCCGCGCTGGCCCAGGACCACGAAGTAGTCGAGGAAGGCATGGATCTCCGGCCACTGCTTGTACGGCCGGAAGAGCATGACCTGCCAGTCGAACCGCACCGGCCAGGACGTGGTGACCACGCCGACCACGATCGCCGCGTAGACCACGGAGGTCGCGACAAAGATCCCCAGGCGGGTACGGGTCATCCGCGGCCGCACGGGCTTGGTCGGGTGCTCCTCCACGGGGACGAGCTCGTCATCGGTACGCACTCAATCGACGTTACATTGCGTGACGGGAGGCTTAGGCCGTTCGGGCCTCTTTGTGATGACGATGTGATGTGGAATGCGTCTCAATCGTGGCGGGGGCTCAGGTTTGAAACGCCGGAACAAGAAACACCCAAGGAATCGTCAGCGCCCCCGGACAATGGTCCGGACCGCTTTAATTCCATTCCGTACGAAGGCGTTTATCGGCGATTGGCCGAGGGGTTTCGCGGCGTTTCCCGCCGGCCCGCCGCGCGCCCCGAAAATATGATCATGGGGGTCCGGAGCCATGCAGCCAGAACGCGCCGTAGACGGCCGACGCAAGTGCGACGACCGTCACCACCGACACCGCGCGTACCGTGCGTAGCCGGGCCAGGGCCGCCGCCAGGGGCAGCAGCAGTGGGAAGGCGGGCATCATCAGCCGCGGCTTGGAGCCGAAGTACCCCTTGGCGGTGAGCGCCAGCAGCACCACCGTGCCGGTGAAGACCAGCAGCGGCAGCGGCTGCCCCTGCCGCACCCCGGCCCGGTACAGCACGAGTACCAGGGCGACGCCGGCCAGCAGGCCCAGGCCCGCCCAGAACGCCGGGCCCGCCAGCCGCTCCCCGATGAAGGAGGCGAAGGCCAGCCCGCCGTCGAAACCGTTGCCCCAGCCGCCCTGCACGTCGAGATAGCCGGTGACGCTGCCGGTGCGCGATCCGACCCAGGCGAAGTACGCCAGCCAGCCCAGGGGCGCCAGCGCCACCCCGAGCAGCACCCGCGCCGGCGGCGGACGTTCCGCCGCGGGCCGGCGGCGCGCCCGCAGCAGGGCCACCGCCGCCGTGATCCACACGGCCGCGACCACCGCCGCTCCCACCGGCCGGGTCAGCCCGGCCAGCGCGGCGAACGTCCCCGCCGCCACCCAGCCCCCGGTGAGCAGGCAGTACAGGCTCCACGCCGCCAGCGCCGTGAAGAGGGACTCCGAGTACGCCATCGACTGCACCACGCCGACCGGCAGCGCCGCCCACAGCACCACGAGCGCCACACCCGCCCGCCGCCCGTACAGGTGGTCGCCGACGGCGAAGATGCCCCACGCCGCGCACAGTGACGCGACGGCCGAGACCACCAGTCCCGCGTCGGGTGCCGACAGCGGGAAGACGGCCGACAGCAGCCGCTCCAGCCAGGGCAGCAGGGGGAAGAACGCCATGTCGGAGTGGACCTTGCCACCCGGGAGGTGGAGGGTGTGGCCGTACCCCTGCTCGGCGATGCGGGCGTACCAGATGGAGTCCCAGCGCGCCGAGAGAAGGTGTCGCGCCCCCTTGCCGTCCGCCAGCCCCCACAGGGCGAGTGCCACGATGCCCAGCGCGCGCACCGCCGCGAACAGCAGCAGGGCGGGCGCGGCGCGGCGCAGCGCGGCGCGGCCATGGGGCAGGGTGGCCGCGCCGGGGGCTATGCCGGAGGGGGTAGCGAGATCGGTCACCGGTCGATTGTCCCAGCCCCGTGACGTGAGGCGGGCCACGTGGCTTCCGGCGGGACTCGCGTACTCTGTCGACTCACTCGCCCCTCGACTCCGCCGGGGCCCCACAGTTTCCAGGCCCGCGGCGGCCGCGAGCGCATGACACGGAGGTGTGTGGATGTCCGGGACGACCACCGCCGGCCCCCGACGGCCGGTCGGCGTTCCCCGGCAGCGGCCACGGCCGCGCCGCGCGGACGGGTACGGCACCGCGGGTGCGAACCGCTGGGCCGTGCTCGTCGTCCTCTGCGTCAGCCTGCTCCTCGTCGCCGTCGACGCCACCGTGCTGCACGTCGCCGTGCCGGCCGTGACCGAGGACCTGCGGCCGGGCGCGATACAGCTGCTGTGGATCGTCGACGTCTACCCCCTCGTCTGCGCCTCCCTGCTCATCCTCTTCGGCACCCTCGGCGACCGCGTCGGCCGCCGCCGCGTGCTGCTGTTCGGCTACGCGCTCTTCGGCGTGGCCTCGGCGCTGGCCGCCTTCGCGACGGCGCCCGAGGTCCTGATCGCCGCCCGGGCCCTGCTCGGCGTCGGCGGTGCGATGATCATGCCGGCGACGCTGTCCATCCTCCGGCAGGTCTTCCCCGACCGCCGGGAGCGCGCGGTGGCCATCGGCGTCTGGAGCGCGGTGGCCGCGGTGGGCGCGGCCGTCGGACCGCTGCTCGGCGGCTTCCTGCTGGAGCACTTCTGGTGGGGCTCGGTCTTCCTCATCAACATTCCGCTGATGGCGGTCAGCCTCCCCATCGGACGCTGGGTGCTGCCCGAGTCGACCGGCGACCGCGACGGCCCGTGGGACGTGCTCGGCGCGCTGATGGCGGCGTTCGGGCTGTTCGGCGTCGTCTACGGCGTCAAGCGGGTCGGCAGCGCCGACCCGCTCGCCCTGGGCACGGTCGTCCCGGCGGCGCTCGGGGCCGCCCTGATCATCCTCTTCGTGCGGCGGCAGCGCCGGCGCAAGCACCCGCTGGTCGACCTGGCGATGTTCAGCCGGCCCGCGTTCGGCACGTCCGTGGGCTGCATCGTGCTGGCCATGCTGGCACTGGTCGGGCTGGAGCTCGTCGCCGCGCAGTATCTGCAGCTCGTGCTCGGCCTCACCCCGCTGGAGACGGGCCTGCGGCTGCTGCCGCTCACGCTCGCCGCGATGGCGGCGGGCCTGGCCGGCTCCCGGGTGCTGCACCGCTTCGGGCCACGCACCATGGTCGCGGCCGGATTCGTGCTGACGGCGATGGCGGTGCTCTCCCTGACCGTCATGGGCCGCGAGGACCGGCCGGCCGCCCTCATCGCGGGCTTCGTGCTGCTCGGCTTCGGCCTGGAGACCACGCTCTTCGGGGCGTACGAGTCCATGCTGAGCGAGGCCCCCGCGAAGTGCGCGGGCGGCGCCGCGGCGATCGGCGAGACCTCCTACCAGCTCGGTGCCGGCATCGGCATCGCCCTGCTCGGCAGCGTCATGAACGCCGCGTACGCACCCGGCGTGGCCGCGGTGCCGGGGGTACCGAGCGCGGCGGGGGCCGCGGCGAGGCACTCGCTGGGGGAGGCGTACGACGTCGCCGACCGGCTCGGTGGCCCCGCCGGTGCGGCCCTGCGGGCCGCGGCACGCGACTCCTTCGTCCACGGCCTGCACGTCACGTTGGCCGTCAGCGCCGGACTGCTCCTGCTGGGCGGCCTGGCGGCCCTGCGCCTGCCGCGCGTCGCGGCCGACGCGGACGGCACCGACCCCGTTCCGGTGTCGGTGCCCGCGCCGGGCGGGGTGCCCGCGGCCTGAGCCGGCACCGCAGCGGCCCCGGCCGGGTCTGGACGCCGGGGGTTACCCGGCCGTAGCGTCGGTGGTGACCGATGATCACCCGCGCCCGGCCGGAGGCTGACGTGTTCGACCCGCATGATCCGCTCGGCATCGACGATCTCCTGACCGACGAGGACCGCGCGGTACGGCAGACCATGCGCGCCTGGGCGGCGGACCGCGTGCTGCCCCACATCGCCCAGTGGTACGAGAGCGGCGAGCTGCCCGTCGTCCGTGAACTCGCCCGTGAGCTCGGCTCCCTGGGAGCCCTCGGCATGCAGCTCACCGGCTACGGCTGCGCCGGGGCGAGCGCGGTCCAGTACGGGCTGGCGTGCCTGGAGGTGGAGGCCGCCGACTCCGGCATCCGCTCCCTCGTCTCCGTGCAGGGCTCCCTCGCGATGTACGCCATCCACCGCTTCGGCTCCGAGGAGCAGAAGCAGCGCTGGCTGCCGGGGATGGCGGCCGGTGAGATCATCGGCTGCTTCGGCCTGACCGAGCCCGATCACGGCTCGGACCCCGCGGGCATGCGCACGTACGCCAAGCGCGACGCCGGCGGCGACTGGGTGCTGACCGGGCGCAAGATGTGGATCACCAATGGCTCGGTGGCCGGGGTGGCCGTCGTCTGGGCGCAGACCGACGGCGGGATCAGGGGATTCCTCGTGCCCGCCGGCAGCCCCGGCTTCTCGGCCCCCGAGATCGGGCACAAGTGGTCGCTGCGCGCCTCGGTCACCAGCGAACTGGTCCTGGACGAGGTGCGGCTGCCCGCCGACGCCGTGCTGCCGGAGGCCGTCGGGCTGCGCGGGCCGCTGGGCTGTCTGAACCACGCGCGGTACGGCATCGTCTGGGGTGCGATGGGCGCGGCCCGTACCTGCTTCGAGGCGGCGCTCGACTACGCGCGGACGCGGGAGCAGTTCGGCAGGCCCATCGGTGGCTTCCAGCTGACGCAGGCCAAGCTGGCCGACATGGCGGTGGAGCTGCACAAGGGGGTTCTGCTCGCCCACCATCTGGGGCGGCGGCTGGACGCGGGCCGGCTGCGGCCGGAACAGGTGAGCTTCGGGAAGCTGAACAATGTGCGGGAGGCGATCGAGATCTGCCGTACGGCCCGTACGATCCTCGGGGCCAACGGGATCTCGCTGGAGTACCCCGTGATGCGGCATGCGACGAATCTGGAATCGGTGCTGACGTACGAGGGCACCGTGGAGATGCACCAGCTGGTGCTGGGCAAGGCGCTCACCGGTCTCGACGCGTTCCGGTAAGCCCCGCCCGCTCGGCCCTCCGGGGGCGTGCCCCGCCCCCGGACCCCCTGGCGCTGCCGGGGGGATCAGCTCTGGTTGAAGAAGCCGCCGTTCGCGCGGCCGGGCTGCTCGCCGCTGACGACCTTGTAGTCGGCCGGGGTGAGCAGGAAGACGCGGTTGGCCACCCGCTCGATCGAGCCGCGCAGGCCGAAGGTCAGGCCGGCCGCGAAGTCCACGACGCGCTTGGCGTCGCTGGGCTCCATGCTGGTGAGGTTGACGATCACCGGGACGCCCGCCCGGAACAGCTCGCCGATGCCCCGGGCGTCCCGGAAGCCGTCCGGGGTGACCGTGGCGATGCGGGTGCCCTGTTCCTGCGCGACCTCGTCGGCCACACGCACCTTCGGGTTGGTCACCCAGGAGTCGCCGGGCTCGGGCCCTTCGTCCGAGTCCTCTTCGTAGCCGCCGTAGTAGCGCTCGTCATCGCTGTCGTCGACGAGGCCAAGCCAGGCACTCGCCTTGCGCACCGATCCCATGGACGCCTCCTCTCACACGCGGTGTGTTCCGCCCGCTCCTCTATGGTCGTCCATGATGCGGATGATGTGCCAAGTGGATGGCGGCCATGCGGGGATTTCGTGACGCATCTGGTGCAAAGCGGGTGGCGATGCGTCAGAAACCCCTGGTGGTTGGCCGCAGGCGCTGGACCTGGGCATATGCGGCATGGTTCTCAGGGAGCGGGCTCCGGCCCAGCTCGATTGTCCCCGGTGAATAGGATGCCCGGGCACATCGACACCACACACGGGGGCACGTTTTGTTCGGGATCATCAGGCCATGCCGTCATCGGCTGTCCGAGAGCATGCGAACCGAGTGGATGGCCCATCTCTGCGGCCTTTGCCTGGCACTGAAGGGCGATCACGGGCAGTTTGCTCGAATAGCCACCAACTATGACGGGCTGGTCATATCAGTGCTCGTCGAGGCGCAGTCGTCGCGCGGCGAGGACGCCGGCTCCTGGCGGCGCACGGCGGGGCCCTGCCCGTTGCGCGGGATGCGTTCCGCGCCGGTGGCGCAGGGCGAGGGCGCCCGGTTGGCCGCTTCGGTATCGCTCGTACTGGCGTCCGCGAAGATGCGCGACCATGTCGCCGACGGCGACGGGCTGTTGGCGCGCCGCCCGGTCGCGGCGGCGGCGCGCAGGGTGGCCGCCACGTGGGACCGGGCGGGCGCCCGTACGGGATCGGAACTGGGCTTCGACACGGCCGTTCTGGTCGACGCCGTCGAACGGCAGGCCGGGATCGAGGCGCTGGCCGGGACGGGCACGTCGCTGCTGGAGGTGACCGAGCCCACCGAGACGGCCACCGCGGCCGCCTTCGGTCATACGGCCGTTCTGGCCGGGCGGCCCGCCAACCGGGCGCCGCTGGAGGAGGCGGGCCGGCTCTTCGGGCGCCTCGCCCATCTGCTGGACGCCGTCGAGGATCTGGACGAGGACGCCCGGACCGGGGCCTGGAACCCGATCGCCGCCACGGGCACCGAACTCACCGAGGTGCGGCGGCTGTGCGACGACGCGGTGCACGGCGTGCGGCTGGCGCTGCGCGAGGTCGCCTTCGCGAGCAAGGCGCAGGGCAGGCTGGCGCACATCCTGCTGGCGCACGAGCTGGAACGTTCCGTCGACCGCGCGTTCGCCACGGGAGGTTGTGCGACGCACGGGGGCCACGAACCCCGCGGCGGGCAGGGGCCGGAAGGCTCGTACGGTCCGTACGGCGCGCCCCCGATGCCGCCGCCGCCCGCACCGCCGGGGCCGCCCCGCGGTGGCCGGCGGCGTGGGCTGATCGCCGGTTGCGCCGTGTGGACCGGGCTGTTCTGCACCGGCCAGGTGTGCTGCCGGGACCCGTATCAGGACCCGTGGAACGGGCAGCCGCGCGAGGGCTGGTGCGCCAAGTTCTGTGACTGCTGCGGCGATTGTGCCGACTGTGGTCAATGCTGCAAGTGCTGCGGAAGCTCCGGTGAGGGTGGTGAAGGTGGCGACGGCGGCGGTTGTTGTGACGGCTGCGACTGTGGTTGCGACTGCGGCTGCTGAGTTCCTCGGGTCGGCGCTGCCCGTGTGGCAGGGTGGGCCGGCATGAGCACCAGTGAGGCGCGGCAGCAGTGGGAGGCGTGGCGCGAGCAGCGCACCGAGGAGGTTTCGGCCCCCTACGGGCCGCTCGCGCTCACCGGTACGTACTGGCTCGGCAGCGCCCCGGACGGTCGGGTTCCGGCCATCCCCGGGCGCTGGATTGTGCGTCCCGGGGGCGTGCTGCTGAGCGCCGGGCCCGCGGACGGGCTGGTCCTGGACGGGCGGCCGCTGGAGGGGGAGGCGCTGCTGACCCCCGACAGCGGGCCGGCCGCCGCCCGCGTCGCGCACGGCCGTCGCAAGCTGCTGGTCATGCGCCGCGAAGGGCTGTGGGCGGTCCGCGTCTTCGACCCGGATTCCGCCGGCCGCCGGGCGTTCGCCGGCATCGACGCCTTCGACCACGACGAGCGCTGGGTGCTGCCCGGCGTGTTCCGCCCGTACGAGCGGGACCGCACGGTCGCGGTGGAGAACGCCGACGGGCTCACCCGCGGCCTGCACCTCGCCGGTGAACTGGCCTTCGGCATCGGCGGCGAGGAGTACGCGCTGCGGGTCTCGGCGGAGGCGGACGGGGCGATGTGGGCCGTGTTCGCCGACGGCACCAGCGGCGTCTCCAGCTACCGCTTCCGCTTCCTCAAGCCCCCGCCGCCGGCGGCCGACGGCACCGTGAGCGTCGACTTCAACCGCGCGGTGCTGCCGCCGTGCGCCTTCGCCGACCACTTCATCTGCCCCTTCCCGCCGCCGGGCAACAGGCTGCCCTTCGACGTCCCGGCGGGGGAGCGGAACCTCCGCACGCGCTGACGCGTCGAAGCGGCGAGCGGGACCGCCTCCGACGCGGCCCCGGCGGCCCGGGAGCCGTCGGGGCTCCTTGGCGTGCGCCGGGGGCGCGTCCGAAAGGTGCTCTTGCGCCGTGCGGCGCGGGGCCCGAATACTCCCGAGCAGCGCTTGTCAGGGGCACGGCGAAAGTGGAACCGTGGTGTCCTTTTGGCTGCGCCTCACGGGTCCGCGCACCCGGGCCCCCGACCCCACTCGGGAGGAACTACGTGAGGATCAAGCGCACCACCCCCCGCAGCGGTATCGCCAGACGGGCCCGGGCCGCCACGGTGGCCTCCGGCCTCGTGGCCGTCGTGGCCGCGTCCGGCCTCACCGCCACCGACTCCCACGCCCAGGACGCCTCGGCGGCCGCGCACTCGGCAGCGCGGCTGGCCGCCGTGAACACGGCAGTGGAGTCGGCGGACGTCGCCGGCACGGCCTGGGTCGTCGACCAGCGGACGAACACGCTCGTGGTGACCGCCGACGAGAGCGTCTCCGAGGCCGCCATAGCCAACATCAGACGCCAGGCCGGACCGGCCGCCTCGGCGCTGCGCGTCGAGCGCACCCCCGGCACCTTCCGCAAGCTCCTGGCCGGCGGCGACGCCGTCTACGCCCCCAGCTGGCGCTGCTCGGTGGGGTTCAACGTGCGCAAGGGCGGCACCTACTACTTCCTGACCGCGGGCCACTGCACCGAGGGCAAACCGGCGTACTACGCCAACGCCGCCCACACCACCAGCGTCGGCCCCACCACCGGGACCAGCTTCCCGGGCAACGACTACGGCATCGTGCGGTACGACAACACCTCCATCCCCCACCCCAGCGCGGTCAACCTCTACAACGGCAGCTCGCAGCGCATCACCGGCGCGGGCAACGCCACCGTCGGCCAGAGCGTCCAGCGCAGCGGCTCCACGACCGGGCTGAAGAGCGGCAAGGTCACCGGTCTGAACGCCACCGTCAACTACGGCAACGGCCAGGTCGTCCGCGGCCTGATCAAGACCACCGTGTGCGCCGAGCCCGGCGACAGCGGCGGCGCCCTCTTCGCCGGCTCCACCGCCCTGGGCCTGACCTCCGGCGGCAGCGGCAACTGCCGCTCCGGCGGCACGACCTTCTTCCAGCCCGTCACCAAGGCGCTGAGCGCTTACGGGGTGAGCATCTTCTGATCCCCACGGTGACCGTCCCCGGCGTCTGACCGCGAGCGCGCTCCGCCCTTCCCCACGCCTGCGGCCAGCAGCACAAGGCCCCCGGCCCCCCAGCGGGGCCGGGGGCTCGACCACGCTCACCCGCGGGCATACCGTGGACGTATCGCCTGACGTGCAACGCAGGGGGCCGTGATGGTCGAAGACCTCGTGGTGGCAGCAGTGGCCGTCGCATCGACCGGTGCCGTGTACCTGGCGGCGGCGGCCCGGGTGGTCAAGCAGTACGAGCGCGGAGTGGTGCTGCGACTGGGACGGCTGCGCTCCCAGATCCGGCAGCCGGGATTCACCATGATCGTTCCGGGTGTGGACCGGCTGCGGAAGGTGAACATGCAGATCGTCACCATGCCGGTGCCCGCCCAGGAGGGCATCACCCGGGACAACGTGACCGTGCGGGTCGACGCGGTCGTCTATTTCAAGGTGGTCGACCCGGCCGAGGCCGTCATCCAGGTGGAGGACTACCGCTTCGCGGTCTCCCAGATGGCCCAGACCTCGCTGCGCTCGATCATCGGCAAGAGCGACCTGGACGATCTGCTCTCCAACCGGGAGAAGCTCAACCAGGGTCTCGAGCTGATGCTCGACAGCCCCGCCGTGGGCTGGGGCGTGCACATCGACCGGGTGGAGATCAAGGACGTCTCGCTGCCGGAGACGATGAAGCGGTCGATGTCGCGGCAGGCGGAGGCCGAGCGGGAGCGCCGGGCCCGGGTCATCAACGCGGACGCCGAGCTGCTGGCCTCGAAGAAGCTGGCCGAGGCCGCGCAGACGATGTCGGAGCAGCCGTCGGCGCTCCAGCTGAGGCTGCTGCAGACCATCGTGGCGGTCGCGGCGGAGAAGAACTCCACGCTGGTGCTGCCCTTCCCCGTGGAGTTGCTGCGCTTCCTGGAGCGCGCGGCGCAGACCGGCGCGGAGGGTGCGGCGCCCGCGCCCGCGCCCGCCACCACGCCCGCCGGTACGGAATCCGGGGAGGACGAGGCGAGTATCGGACACGCCTAGCGGCTCTTTCCCCGGGGTGAATCCCCTGGGGCGCGTCGGCCACGGTGGCCCCACATGCCGGACGGGCTGGATTATCCAGCCCGTCCGGCATGTGGGGACCAGGGCGTAGTCCGGTAATGGCGTGCCGCGTACGAGGGGGGCGTACGCATGACCATGCGCGCGACTGGAAGTCGCCCTTGTGCACTCCCTTGCCCGATCGGGACACTCGACGGACCAACTTGGCATGGACGCGACCTCCTATCGGGGGTGCGGCTGTGTCGTTCGTCCTCCGGGCCCGCAGCCTTCAGTGCGGGCCCAACCCCCCACTGGAGGTGCCGAGTTGAAGTCCTTTCGGGTGTCCGTGCGGGCTGTTCTGACCGGCGTGGCGGTCGCCGCCCTCACCGCCGTGTCCCTGGCCCCGCAGCAGGTCCAGGCCGCTGCCGGGCCGGTCCCCGCGACGCTCTCGCCCCTGTCCCCGGTCTCCGCCCAGCGGCTCGCCGCGTCGCTCGCCGACCGGCTCCAGGGCTCCGCCGCCGGTTCGTACTACGACGAGGGCGCCGGCGCCCTCGTCGTCAACGTCATCGACCGGACCGCCGAGAACATCGTCCGCGCGGCGGGCGCGCGACCCCAGCGTGCCCGGTTCACCCAGGCCCGGCTCGACTCGGCCCTGCTGGCGCTCAACGAGCGGGCCGCCATTCCCGGCACCGCCTGGGTGCAGGACCCCAGAGTCAACCGGGTCGTCGTCACCGCCGACCCCACCGTCACCGGCGCGAAGCGGGCGCGGCTCGACAAGGTCGTCTCCGACCTGGGGGAGTCGGTGACGGTGCGCAGGATCTCCACCCGGCTCACCCGGTTCATCGAGGGCGGGGACGCCGTCTGGGGCCCCACCGCCCGCTGTTCGCTCGGCTTCAACGTCAAGCGGGCCGGCAAGCCCGACGGCTTCCTCACGGCAGGGCACTGCGGCAACGCCGTGACCACCTGGGCCGCCACGCGGGGCGGCCCGCAGATCGCCAGGACCGAGGCGTCGACGTTCCCCGGCAGCGACCACGCCATCGCCGGCTACACCGCGACCACCGACGCCCCGGGCACCGTGCGGCTCCACAACGGCTCGTCACAGCGCATCACTTCGGCCGGCACGGCGTCCGTCGGCGAGGCGGTCCAGCGCAGCGGTTACACCACCGGGCTGCACAGCGGTAAGGTCACCGGCCTCGACGCCACGGTCAACTATGAGCAGGGGCAGGTCAGAGGGCTGATCCAGACCGACGTCTGCGCCGAGCCCGGCGACAGCGGCGGTCCCCTCTTCGACGGCCCCAAGGCGCTGGGGCTCCTCTCGGGCGGCAGCGGCAACTGCGGCCTGCTGAGCGGGCCGAAGGTGACGTACTACCAGCCGGTGCGGCCGGCCCTCGACGCGTACGGCGCGACCCTCGGCTGACGCCCCCATGGACCGCGGCCCCCGGACACACCTCCACGGTGTCCGGGGGCCGCAGCACGCTCGGTGCCGACCGCTACGGGGTCAGAACTCGAAGACCGTGCCCTTGCCCGCCTTCATCTCGCACGGGTTGGCGAAGGTGCGCTCGAAGCTCACCCGGCGGCCCTCCCAGACGCCCTCGGCGGTGACCACGCTCGGGTTCCACTCCCGGGTGCAGGCCGTGCCCTCCTTTATCTTGGTGACCTTCTCGAAGTCACCGCCGGCCAGGCGCAGCTGGGCGCAGGCCCCACGTGTGTTCGGGTGGGTGCCGTCGGCCTTCGGCATACAGCTGAGCGTCACCGCGCGCTGTATGCCCGCGGTCGCCGCCGATTCGCCCTGACCAACCGTCAGCACCAGTGCGGAGGGCGCGTACAGACTCTGCGTCTGTGCCGCGGGTACGGGCGCGGGTTCGGCGTTCGCCGACGTTCCGGCTCCCACCAGGCCGCCCAGTGCCAGCGCGGCTCCCAGCGCGATCCCCCCAGTGATGTACCGCATTCCGAACACTCCCTTGTTCGTCGGTGCAGATAACGGACGGCAGTCTTGCCCAACTCGGGCATGAACGCACCCCGATCGAACACTTTCAGTCGTCGTATGAAAACCCTCAGTAGCGCTTGGTTCTGGCCGGATCCGATGGGCGCAAGGTCGCCCGAGCGACAACGGGGAAACATAGGGCGCTCTTTGGCGCCCGACTTGTGCGGGAAGGCGGGGATTAATGTTTCAGGAGTGTTGACCAGCGGCGATGCCTTGTAATCATTGACGAGTCGTCAAATAGGGCTTGACTGTAGGGAATCCCTGTGGGGTCCCGCCATTGAATTCAAGGGGTCAAGGGGTCCTTGCCCCGGCCTCCGCTGTCCGGCCGAAAAGCGGCTCGGCCCCCGCCTCCGTAGCGTCCGCGGCGATCGCGGAGGGTCCGCAGCAATGGCCGAACTCCGCTCAGACCGACCGTTCGGTCTGGCCCTTGCGGGCCCGGAATGCCGCACTCCAGAGCGTTGCCACGGTGCCGGCCGCCGCCCAGGCGGACAGCACCAGCAGGGGGCAGGTGAGCGCGTTGCCCCGGAAGTAGGCGATGGACCGGGCGGACCAGGTGCCCGCGCCCGGCGGGAGGGCCGGGCCGATGGTCCGCCAGAAGGGCGGCAGCAGGGGATAGGGATATGCCCCGCCCGCGCTGGGATTACCCAGCACCACGACGATCGCGATCGCCAGCCCGATGCCCACCACCCCCGCGAGCCCCTGCAGGGCCAGGGTCAGGGCCCCCACGGCGAAGACCACCAGGGCGCCCACGCCCCACAGCCCCGCGATGCTGCCCGGCAGCGCCCCCAGAACCGGACCCGCGATGACCGCGCCGAGCAGGCCCGAGCCGATCGCGTACAGGGCGATGGCCGCGAGCCGGATGACGGCCCGGTGGGGATTGGCGGGCCGGGCGCCCGCGCTGATGGCGAGGATCGCGGCACACAGATAGCCGCCCACGCACCACCCCACGACCAGGTAGAACGAGGTCAGCCCGCGGGAGTCGCCGGAGGCGGCCGGGGCCACGTCGGTGACCTTCACGCTCCGCCGCTGTGCCTGTTCGGCGCTGGTGACGACCGCCTCGGTGGCCTGGGCGAGCGAGGCACCGGAGCCGCCGGCGACCAGCAGGGTGTCGGTGTCGCCGCGCGGGTCGACGATCAGCGCCGCGTCCAGGTCGCGCTCGCGGATCCGCCGGACGGCCGCCGCCTCGTCGGACACCGTGCGCGGGTCCAGGGGGTCACCGGGCAGGGCGGCCAGCTTCCCCACCAGCTCCTCGCCGACCCGCGGTGGGGCGACCACACCGAGCGGGATGTCCTTGGGCTTCGGGCTGTGGAAGGCGCCGACGTAGGAGGCGATGAACGCGAGCTGCAGCACCAGCACCCCGACGACCAGGAGCGCGGCCCGGCCCGTCACGGCTTCCCGCACCTCCTCGAGGAAGCGGGTGCCGCGGCTGGGGGAGAGGACCATGCCTCGAGCCTGCGAGAGGTGGGGGTGCGGCGCAGGCGGTGTGGGCCGTCCGGGTGGCCCGCCCGTTCTATTCGTACGAACGTTCGAGAAGTGGTCTATGGTGGATAAGGAGGGGCGGTTTTCGGTCAGGGGGTGAGCGAGGCAGGAGGGTGCGATGGCTGCGATGCCGGCGTTCACACACCTGCACACGGCCTCGGGCTTCTCGATGCGCTACGGGGCCACGCACCCCGAACGGCTGGCCGAGCGGGCCGCCGAGCGGGGCATGGACGCGATCGCCCTCACCGACCGCGACAGCCTGGCCGGCACGGTCCGGTTCGCCAGGGCCGCCGCCACGGCCGGGGTGCGCCCGCTGTTCGGCGTGGACCTGGCCGTACGCGAGCCGCTGCCCGAACCCGGGCCCACGGTGCGCCACCGCTCCCCGGTGCGCGGCGGCGCCTTCGTCGACGAGTCCGCGCCCCGCGCGGTCTTCCTCGCCCGCGCGGGCGCGCCCGCCTGGGCCGCGCTGTGCGGGCTGGTCTCCGCCGCCCACGCGTCGGGCGCCGAGCGGCCCGAGCTGACCCGGGAGGACCTCGCGGCCGCCGCCGACGGCGCCCGCGCCCCGCTGACCGTCCTGCTCGGGCCGGACTCCGAGGTCGGCCGCGCGCTGGCCGCCGGCCGCCCCGACCGGGCCGCGCGGCTGCTGCTGCCCTGGCGCGAAATGTTCGGTGACGCCCTGCGGCTGGAGACCGTCTGGCACGGCCGCGCCGGCACCGGCCCCGGCTCGCTGCGGCTCGCCGCCCGTACCGCCGGCTTCGCCGCCGAACAGGGCGTACGGGCCGTGCTGACCAACGCCGTCCGCTACGCCGACCCCGGACAGGGGCCCGTCGCCGACGTCCTCGACGCGGCCCGCCGCCTGGTGCCCATCGACCGCCGCAGGCCCGAGGCCCTGGACGGCGGCGAACGCTGGCTCAAGGACCCGGCCGCCATGGCCGCCGTCGCCGAACGGGTCATGGAGGCCGCCGGGTTCCGCCGCGAGGCCGCGCACCGGCTGCTCACCATGACGTGGGAGACCGCCGCCGAATGCCTCGTCGACCCCGAGGACGACCTGGGTCTGGGGTCCGTGCACTTCCCCGAGCCGCACCTGGTCGGGGCCGGCCGGCGCACCGCCGCCCGGGTGCTGCGCTCCCGCTGCGCCGGGGCCATGGTGCTGCGCGGCCACGACCGCGACCGCCGCTACTGGGACCGGCTGGAGGAGGAGCTGCGCATCATCGAACAGCGCGGCTTCCCCTCGTACTTCCTCACCGTCGCCCAGGTCGTCGACGACACCCGGGCGCTGGGCATCCGCGTCACCGCCCGGGGCTCCGGCGCGGGCTCGCTGGTCAACCACCTGCTCGGCATCGCCCACGCCGACCCCGTGGAACACGGCCTGCTGATGGAGCGCTTCCTGTCCACGCGCCGCAAGGCGCTGCCCGACATCGACATCGACGTCGAGTCCGCCCGGCGCCTGGACGTCTACCGCGCGATCTTCGACCGCTTCGGCAGGGAACGCGTCGCCACCGTCTCCATGCCCGAGACCTACCGGGTCCGGCACGCGGTACGGGACGTCGGCGCGGCCCTCGGCATGGAGCCGGCCGAGGTGGACCGGCTCGCCAAGTCCTTCCCGCACATCCGGGCCCGCGACGCCCGCGCCGCGCTGGCCGAACTGCCCGAGCTGCGCGGCGTGGCGGCGGAGGAGCACGGCCGGCTGTGGGAGCTGGTCGAGGCCCTGGACGGGCTGCCGCGCGGCATCGCCATGCACCCCTGCGGAGTGCTGCTCTCGGACGCCACCCTGCGCGGGCGCACCCCCATCGTGCCCACCAGCGGCGAGGGGTTCGCGATGTCGCAGTTCGACAAGGACGACGTGGAGGAGCTGGGGCTGCTCAAACTCGACGTGCTGGGCGTGCGGATGCAGTCCGCCATGGCGCACGCGGTCGGGGAGATCGAACGGGCCACCGGCCGCCGGATCGACCTCGACGACCCCGCGCAGGTCCCGCCGGGCGACCGCCGGACGTACGAGCTGATCCGGTCCGCCGAGACCCTCGGCTGCTTCCAGATCGAGTCGCCGGGCCAGCGGGACCTCATCGGACGGCTGCAGCCGGCGACCTTCCACGACCTCGTCGTCGACATCTCGCTGTTCCGGCCGGGCCCGGTCGCCGCCGACATGGTCCGCCCCTTCATCGAGGCCCGGCACGGCCGGGCCCCCGCCCGCTATCCGCACCCCGACCTGGAGGACGTGCTGCGCGAGACCTACGGCGTGGTCGTCTTCCACGAGCAGATCATCGAGATCCTGCGGATCATGACCGGCTGCGACCGGGGCTTCGCCGACGAGACCCGGCGCGCGCTGTCGGACCCCGCCCTGGTGGGCCGGGTACGGGTCTGGTTCGCAGCGCGGGCGGGCGAGCGGGGCTACCCGGCGGACGTCGTGCGCCGCGCCTGGGAGATCGTCGAGGCGTTCGGCAGTTACGGCTTCTGCAAGGCGCACGCCGTGGCCTTCGCCGTGCCGACCTACCAGTCGGCCTGGCTGAAGGCCCATCACCCGGCGGCCTTCTACGCGGGCCTGCTCACGCACGACCCCGGGATGTACCCCAAGCGGCTGCTGCTCGCGGACGCGCGGCGGCGCGGGGTGCCGATCCTGCCGCTGGACGTGAACCGGTCGGGCGCCGCCTATTCGATCGAACTGGTGTCCGGTAAGCGGGGGCTCCTCGGCATCCGCCTCGCCCTCTCCGAGGTGCAGGGCATCTCCCGGGCCGAAGTGCGGCGGATCGTCGACGGACGCCCGTACACCTCGCTCCAGGACCTGTGGCAGCGCGCCCACCCCGCCCGGCCCGTCGCCGAACGGCTGGCGCGCGTCGGGGCGCTGGACGCCTTCGGCACCAACCGCCGGGACCTGCTGCTGCACATCGCCGAACTGCACGCCCGGCACCGCTCCGGCTCCCCCGCCCAGCCGACGCTGATCGACAGCGCCCGGGCCGAACCGGTCGGCCTGCCCGACCTGGACGCGCGGGAGCGGCTCGGCGCGGAGCTGAACGTGCTCGGCATGGACGCCTCGCGCCACCTGATGTCCGACCACCGGGCGTTCCTGGCGGAGCTGGGCGCGATCCCCGCCCGGCGGCTGCGCGACGCACGGCACGGCGAGACCGTCCTGGTCGCGGGCGCCAAGGCCGCCACCCAGACCCCACCGGTCCGCTCCGGCCGCCGGGTCATCTTCACCACCCTCGACGACGGCACCGGCCTGGTCGACTGCGCCTTCTTCGACGACAGCCACGAGGCGTGCGCGCACACGGTCTTCCACTCCTGGCTGCTGCTCGTACGCGGCGTGGTCCAGCGGCGCGGGCCGCGCAGCCTGAGCGTGGTGGGCGCGGCGGCGTGGGATCTGGCGGAGCTCACCGCGCTGCGGGCGGAGGGGGGACTGGGGGCGGTGGCCGAGGTGCTGGCGCACCCCGCGGAGTCCGCTGCCGCGGGACCGGAGCGTCGCATCCGGATGTCCACCGGCTATGCCATGCATCCGTGGGCGGATCTGCAGCCTGCCGGCGAGGGGGCGGCCACTGGGCGCAAGTTGTGGCACGCGAGTCAGGGGAGCGCGGGATGAGTGGGCGAGGCGAGTCGGCGCGGGTCCGTGGGCCGGTTGTGCCCACCCGTTCCGCCTTGCGGAACGATTGCCCACAACCGGTGGTTCTGTACGTGCACTTCCATCCCGCCTGCGGGACCGCCCTCGACGAGGAGACCTACGACGGGCTGCTCGCGCTGCTCGCCGAGGTGACGCCCGTCGTGCAGGCGCTGCCCCCCGACGCCGCGCTCATGGACGTCCGCGGTGCCCTGCGCTACTTCAGGCACGAGCCGGCCTGGCTCGCGGAGTTGCTGCGGGTGCGGGCGCTCGCGCGGTACGGGGTGGACTGCACGGTCGGGATCGCCGGCAATCCGATGCTCGCGCGGATGGCCGCGCAGGACGGGCCGCCCGGAGCGGTCCGTACGCTCCGCGGCGAGCCGGAGGCCGTGGCCGCGTTCCTGGCCCGCAAGCCGGCCGCCGCCCTGTACGGGGTGGGGCCCGCCACCGCCCGCACCCTGTGCTCGTACGGGCTCGACAGCATCGGCCGGATCGCCGACGCGCCCCTGGGCGCGCTGCAGCGCATCCTCGGCGCGGCCGCCGGGCGGCGCGTCCACGAGCGGGCGCGCGGCATCGACCCCACGCCCGTCACCCCGGACGCGCGGGCCCGCTCCATGGGGGCGGAACACCGCTTCGACGCCGACGAACTGGACGCCGGACACCGGCGCCACGCCCTGCTCGCGCTCGCCGACGGGCTGGGCGCCCGGCTGCGGGGGAGCGGACAGGCCGCACGGGGCCTGAAGCTGACCGTCCGCTACGCCGACGGTTCGTCGACGAC
This sequence comes from Streptomyces sp. NPDC046261, assembly GCF_040646235.1. Classification (NCBI taxonomy): domain Bacteria; kingdom Bacillati; phylum Actinomycetota; class Actinomycetes; order Kitasatosporales; family Streptomycetaceae; genus Streptomyces; species Streptomyces sp. NPDC046261. The sequence continues at coordinate 56,329 of NZ_JBEYZU010000013.1, forward strand.
CCGGTCCAGGACCTTCGCCGAGCCGACCGCGCACACCCCCGAACTGACCGCCGCGGCCTACGCGCTGCACGCCTCCCTCGCGCTGCAGCGGGCCAGGGTGCGGGCCGTGGCGCTGCGCGCGGAAGGGCTGTGCGACGCGCGCCTCGCCGCGCACCAGCTCACGTTCGACCCGGCCGACGAGAAGGCGCGGCGCGTGGAGGCCGCCGTCGACCGGGCACGGGCGCGCTTCGGCGCGGGGGCCGTGGGGCCGGCGACCACCCTGCACGTGGCCTGAATCATTCGTACGTCACTGACTCAACTTGGGCAACTGTTTCAACTTGCTTGACGAAAGCAAAAGATTGCCCGCACCCTACTCAAGAGTAATTAACGCCCATTTAATGCGCCTGCAACACAGTTGCCGGTGCTGTTCGGCGTACCCACCCCCCACCTGCGAGGAGTTTCGGAAGTGATGCTGCGTCGTAGACCCCGGAGACCGTTCAGGTCCCTGCTGTCCGCCCTGACTCTGACCGTGGCGGCCGCCGCGGTTCCGGGGACCGCGGCAGCCGCTCCGAGCGCCACGGAGAGCGTCAGCCGTGGCTGGAACGACTATTCCTGCAAGCCTTCCGCCGCCCACCCCCGGCCCGTCGTCCTCGTGCACGGGACGCTCGAGAACGCCAAGACCAACTGGTGGGCCTTCGCGCCCTACCTGGTGAACCGGGGCTACTGCGTCTTCTCCTTCGACTACGGCAAGCTGTCCGGCGTCCCGGCCTTCCACGGCCTCGGTCCGGTCGCCAAGTCGGCGCAGGAGCTCGCCGGCGACGTCGACAAGGTGCTGGCCGCCACGGGTGCCGACAAGGTCGACATCGTCGGCCACTCGCAGGGCGGGATGATGCCCCGTCAGTACATGAAGTTCAACGGCGGCGCGAAGAAGGTCAACGCCCTGGTCGGCATCGCGCCCAACAACCACGGCACGACCCTGTCCGGGCTGACCAGGCTCCTGGACATCGTCCCCGGCGCGCGCGGCGTGATCGACAGCACCGCTCCCGGCCTGACCGACCAGGTCGTCGGCTCGGACTTCATGAAGCGCCTCAACGAGGGCGGCGACACCGTCCCGGGCGTCAAGTACACCGTCATCGCGACCCGGTACGACGAGGTCGTCACGCCCTACGAGACGCAGTTCCTCTCCGGGCCGAACGTCCGCAACGTCCTGGTCCAGGACCTGTGCCCGGTCGACATCTCCATGCACCTGACCCTCGGCACGATCGACCGCGTCGCCTTCCACGAGGCCGCGAACGCCCTCGACCCCGCCAACGCCACCCCGGCGAACTGCGCGTCGATGGTGAGCTGACGGGGCCTTTTAGGCCACCGGAGGGTCAGGCCGGCTCCTCGTCCCAGGTGACGGGGAGCCGGTGCACTCCGTAGATGTTCATGCCGGTGCGCAGGGGCACCTCCCCGGGCGGGACGGCCAGGCGCAGGTCCGGGAAGCGGGTGAAGAGCGCCGGCAGGGCGACCCGCAACTCGACGCGGGCCAGTTGCTGGCCCAGGCACTGGTGGATGCCGTGGCCGAAGGCCAGGTGGCCGGTGGCCCTGCGGCGCAGGTCGAGGGTGTCGGGGTCGGGGAAGCGTGCCGGGTCCCGGTCGGCGGCCAGGATCGAGAGGGTGACCGACTCGCCGGCCCTGATCAGGTGGCCGTCCAGCTCGACGTCCTCCAGGGCCGCGCGGACCCCGGTGTGGGCGATGCTCAGATAGCGCAGGAGCTCCTCCACCGCCTGGTCGGCGAGTTCGGGGTCGGCGCCCAGGGCGGCCGCCTGCCCGGGGTGGCTGAGGAGGGCGAAGGTGCCCAGGCCGATCATGTTGGCGGTGGTGTCGAGGCCCGCGGCGAGGAGGAAGCCGCCGAGGCCGGCGAGCTCGGCGTCGCTGAGGTCGGTGGTGGTCAGGTCGCTGAGGATGTCCTCGGTGGGCGCGGCCCGCTTGGCCCGGACCAGCTCCTGGACGGTCTCCCCGAGCTCGGTCATGGCGGCCATCTGCTGCGCGGGCGTCGAGGCCGGGTCGGTGATCGCCGCGGCGCGCCAGGTGAATGCCTCGCGGTCGGCCTCGGGCACGCCGAGGAGTTCGCAGATCATCAGTGCCGGGACGGGGTGGGCGTAGGCCTCCACCAGGTCCACCACCGGGCCGTGCCGTTCCATGGCGTCGAGGTGCTCGGTGGTGATCTGCTCGACGCGTGCGGTGAGTTCGCGCATCCGGCGGACCGTGAACTTGCCGGCGAGCAGCCGCCGGTAGCGGGTGTGCTCGGGCGGGTCGATGCCGGTGAGGTCGCCGAGCGGTGCCGGGGGGATCTCGGTGAAGTCCGCGCCCGGGAAGGGGTAGTGCATGAGCTCGTAGCGTGCGCTGAAGCGGGGGTCGGCGGCGATCGCGCGGACCGTGGAGTGTCCGGTGGCCAGCCAGCCTAAGTGGCCGTCGGGGTAGCGCATCCGTACGAGCGGCTGCCGGTCGCGCAGGGCGGCCAGCTCGGTGGGCGGGTCGAAGGGGCAGCCCGCGGGGCGGTCCACCGGCAGTGCGGTGACTTCCTGGGCGGTCCGCTCGGGGGAGTGGGCCGGGTGTTCGTGCCGCATGGTGTCCTCCAGTGCAGGGTGAGGGAACGACGGGTGGCTCAGCGGCGGAAGCCGCGGCGGAAGGCCGACCGGGCCCACAGGTAGCCGACGAGGCTGAGGCCGGCGCACCAGGCGAGGGCGACGACGCCGCTGTTGCCGATCTCCGTGCCCATCAGCAGGCCGCGCAGCGTCTCGTTGACCGGGGTGAAGGGCTGGTGGTCGGCGAACCAGCGCATCCAGGACGGCATGGTGTCGGTGGGGACGATGGCGCTGCCCAGGAAGGGCAGGAGGGTGATCGGCATGGGCAGGTTGGAGGCGGATTCGACGGTCTTGGCGACCAGGCCCATGGCGGCCGAGATCCAGGTCAGCGCGAAGGCGAGGAAGGCGAGGAGGCCGGTGGCGGCCAGCCACTCCAGGGCGGTGGCGTCGGGACGGAACCCGATGGCGAGGGCGACGGCGCTGACCACGGCCGTGCCGAGGGCGGTCTGGACGAGGTTGCCGAGGACATGGCCGGTGAGGAAGGAGGCGTGGGACATGGGCATGGTCCGGAAGCGGTTGACGATGCCTTCCGTCTTGTCCATGCAGACGCCGAGCGCGGCACCGATGGAGCCGGTGGCGACGGTCATCAGGATGATCCCCGGGGCGATGTAGTCGATGTAGTCGCCCTTCACCTGGGGGCCCTGGATTCCCGCCCCGAGCGCGCCGCCGAAGGCGTAGGTGAAGAGGAGGAGGAAGAGGACCGGCATCAGGATGATGGTCACCACCACGGACGGGTAGCGCACGGCGCGCTTCATGTTCCGCCGGAACATGGTGACGGAGTCGCGGGCGGCGTAGGTGAGGGCGCTCATCGGGAGGTCTCCTGCTTGTCGGAGCCGGTCAGGGTGAGGAAGACGTCGTCGAGGTCCGGGGTGTGCTGGGAGAGGGCCTCGGGGGTGATGCCGGCGTCGTCGAGGATGTCCAGGACGGCGCGGAGGGTGGGTACGGAGCCGTCGGAGGGGATCTGGAGGGTGAGTTCCTCGTCGTTACGGCTGGTGGCGAGGAGGTGGGAGGCGGCCAGGTCCAGGGCGGCCGGGTCGGCGAACCTCAGCGAGATGTGGCCGCCGGGAATGAGGCGCTTGAGCTCTTCCGCGGTGCCTTCGGCGATCAGCTTTCCGCCGTCCAGGACGGCGATACGGTCGGCGAGCTGGTCGGCCTCCTCCAGGTACTGGGTGGTGAGGAAGATCGTCACGCCGTCGTCGGCGACCAGGGAGCGGATGATCTCCCACATGGTGCGGCGGGAGCGCGGGTCCAGACCGGTGGTGGGCTCGTCGAGGAAGATGATGCTCGGGTCGCCGACCAGGGTCATCGCGAGGTCGAGCTTGCGGCGCATACCGCCGGAGTAGGTGGTGACCGGCTTCCTGGCGGCCTCGGTGAGGTCGAAGCGGCGCAGCAGTTCGCCGGCCCGTCGGCGGCCCTCGCGGCGGGGCAGATGGTGCAGGTCCGCCATGAGCATCAGGTTCTCCTCGGCGTTGAGGAGGTTGTCGACGGCGGCGAACTGGCCGGTGACGCCGATCGCGGCGCGTACCGCGTCGGCGTCGCGGGCCAGGTCGTGGCCGGCGAGCGTCGCCTGTCCGGCGTCGGCGGCGATGAGGGTGGAGAGGATCTGCACGGTGGTGGTCTTGCCCGCGCCGTTGGGCCCGAGCAGGGCGAAGACCGTGCCCCGGGGGATGGTCAGGTCGATGCCGTCGAGCACCACCTTGTCGCCGTAGGACTTGGACAGTCCGGTGGCCTTGATCGCCGGGGTGAGGGGCGGCGCAAAGAGTTCGGTGGTCATGATCATGACAGTCCTGTCTGTGTGTGTTCTCGCCGGGAGGGGTCGCTCGTCCGGTCAGGGGCGGCGGATCACGATGTCGCCGACCCCGGTGCGGGCGCGCACCTCGACGGTCTCCTCGGCGGTGCCGGGGCTGTCGGAGGGGTCGAGGTCGTTGTGCACGCCGCCGGCGCCGGTGTGGACGTCGAGCCAGGCGGCGGTGGACTCGTTGATGCCGACCTCCACGTCGCCCGCGGCGGTGTGCAGGGTCACCTGACCGCGCGTCACATTGCCCACCCGCAGAGAACCGTTGGCGGACTTGGCGTTGACCGAGGCGTGGGCGACGTCGACGGAGATGCGGCCGTTGGAGGAGTTCGCCCTCAGGTCGCCGGTGACCGAGCCGATCGAGGTCTCGCCGTTGCCGTTCTTGACGACCGCCGTGCCCGTGATCTCGCCGACCTCGATCCGGCCCGCTCCGTAGACCTCGGCGTCGCCCGTCACGCGGTCCACCCGGATGTCGCCCCAGCCGGTCTTGAGGTTCGCAGCCGTCGCCTCGTCGATCCGGATGTCGCCCATGGACGTCTTGATCCGGCACTCCCCGAAGCGGCCTTCGCAGAGGAAGTCCGCCATGGGCGAGGTGCCCCGCAGGTGCGAACCGGCCGGCAGTTCGATGCTCAGGTGAAGCGCGCCGCACTTGCCGAACAGGGAGCGCTTCTTCGGTCCCTTGACCGAGAGCGTGCCACCCGAGAAGACGACCTTGGTCTGCTCCGCGGCCCGTACGTCGATGTCGGCGGCGGCGTTGGCCGGCAGCACCTCGACGACCGTGTCGACGCGCTTGCCCGCGGTGATCCGGGCGGCCCCCAGGTCGAATTCGAGGACGACGGAGATCGGTTCGGGAGTGTCGAAAGTAGGCATGGCTGTTCCGTCCTCGTGGCTGTGGAGTGAATTCCCGCCGGTGGGGCGGGTGAGGAAGAAGTGGTGCGGAGGGCTGCCGCGGCTAGCGGACCCAGCCCGTGTAGCTCTGCGTGCCCCGGCGGAGGGTGCGGCCGGCGGGGCGGGCGGGCTCGCCGGGCTCGAGGGCGGTGGTGACGGCCCGGACGAGCCAGGCGTTGACCGACAGGCCCTCCTGTCCGGCGGCGTCCTCGACCCGGGCCTTGAGGTGGGCGGGGAGGCGGAAGTTGATGCGTGCCGTGCCACCCTCGTCGCCCTCGGCGGGGACGGGGGGCGCGGGAAGCGGGGGCGCCGGCATGCTCGCGGGCTCCTCGTCCCGCTCGTAGCCCTGCGGTGCCGGCGGCGGCGTCACCACGAACTCGGGGTCGGTCCCGCGCAGCCGTACGTCGACCGAGCCGGGCGCGAGATCGCGGGTGACCTCGTCCATGGCGGCGGACAGCGCGTTCAGCAGCGTCAGCCGGGTGGCCGACTCCAGGGGCGCGGTGAGCCGCTCGGCCAGGGCCCGGGCCTCGTCCCCGCCCGCATCGGCGGCGACCGCGAGTTCGTGGCGGAGGTTGTCGACATACGGCGTGAGGTCCATGACGCCATCATGGCATCACTATGGCGCCATCGCAAGCCGTGATGGCGCATGGGTGGCGCCAAGTGGTGTCACGTGGCGCCATGTGGCGCCATCCGGTGGTGCCGGGCGGTGCCGTGGGGCCCTGAGGTGACGAGGGCGGCCCGGTAAATCAGTGGCCGCGTGCTCCCTCGCCGGGAGAGGCTGCCGCCGTTGACCGGCACCGAGACGGGGAGGCTTCACCATCATGACCAGTACAGCGGCGGGGGCAGCGCTGACGACGGGCGGCGCTGTGGAGGTCGTCCTGCGGAAGGCCGGCCGGACCAAGGTGCGCTATCCCGCGACGGTCGTCCACGACGACGGCACGCACGCGGTCGTACGGGCGCCGTGGGCGGGGGCGGGGGCGCGCGACTTCGGATTCGTGCGGTTCGAGGACGGCGATGTGTTCACCGAGCACTACTGGCGCGACCGCTGGTACGCCGTCAAGGAGGTGCGGGACGCGGGCGGGAGCCTCAAGGGCTGGTACTGCGACGTCACCCGCCCGGCACAGGCGGAGAAGGACGCGCTCGTCGTCGAGGACCTCGACCTCGACCTGTGGGTCTCGGCGGACGGTGGCACCGTACTGCGCCTGGACGAGGACGAGTTCGCCGACAGCGGCCTGGACGGGCGTGACCCCCTCGCCGCGCGGGCGGCCCGCCGGGCGCTGGACGAGCTGGAGGCGCTGGCCCGGTCGGGCGGCCTCGGTGGCCTTCTCGCCTGGACGTGACAGGCTGTCAGCATGGCCGACCTCAGCAACCGCACCTCCGCGCTCGATCTGATCCTGGCCGCCGTCGACCCCGGCAGCTGGCGGTGCTGGGACGTCCCCGTCGCGGTGACGGCGGACGACCCCGGCTACCGCGCCGACCTGCTGGCGGCACGGGAGCGCACCGGTCTCGACGAGTCCGTCGTCACCGGCGAGGGGCGGGTGGCCGGGCGCCGGGTGGCCCTGGTGGCCTGTGAGTTCCGCTTCCTGGCCGGGTCGATCGGGGTCGCGGCGGGGGAGCGGCTGGTGCGCGCCGTGGAGCGGGCGACGGCCGAGCGGCTGCCGCTGCTGGCGGCGCCCGCCTCGGGCGGCACGCGGATGCAGGAGGGCACCATCGCCTTCCTGCAGATGGTGAAGGTGACCGCGGCGATCACCGACCACAAGGCGGCCGGGCTGCCCTACCTGGTCTATCTGCGGCACCCCACGACCGGTGGCGTGCTCGCCTCGTGGGGTTCGCTGGGCCACCTCACCGCCGCCGAGCCCGGCGCCCTCATCGGCTTCCTGGGTCCCCGGGTGCACGAGGCGCTGTACGGCGAGGAGTTCCCGCCGGGTGTGCAGGTCTCCGAGAACCTGCTGGCCAACGGCCTGGTGGACGCGGTCCTCCCGGCGGGGCGGCTGGCGCGGGTCGCCGCGCGGGCGCTGTCCGTGCTGTGTGCGGACGACGCGCCGCCGCCGGCACCGGCTCCGGTACCGGTTCCGGCGCCCGGCAAGAGCGCCGACGCGCCCCCGGCCGAGGAATCGATCCGCCGCTCACGGCGCCCCGACCGGCCCGGCGTGCGGGAGTTTCTGCGCGCTGCCGCCACCGACGTCACGCTGCTCAGCGGTACGGGCGCGGGGGAGCGCGATCCGGGGCTCCTGCTCGCCCTCGCGCGCGTGGACGGTACGCCCTGCGTGGTGCTCGGCCACGACCGCGGCAGCCACCCCGACCTGACAGCCGGTCAGGCGCTGGGCCCGGCGGGGCTGCGGGCGGCCCGGCGCGGCATGCGGATCGCCGCGGAGCTGGACCTTCCGTTGCTCACCGTCGTGGACACCGCCGGCGCGGCCCTCTCGCGCGAGGCCGAGGAGGGCGGGCTGGCCGGAGAGATCGCCCGCTGCCTCGCCGACCTGGTCGACCTGTCCGCGCCGACCCTGTGCCTGCTGCTGGGGCAGGGCGCCGGCGGGGCGGCCCTCGCCCTGCTCCCGGCGGACCGGGTGGTGGCGGCGCGGCACGCCTGGCTGTCGCCGCTGCCGCCCGAGGGGGCGTCGGCGATCCTGCACCGGACGACGGACCGGGCCTACGAGGTCGCCGGGCGTCAGGGAGTACGCTCCGCCGACCTCTTGGCGAACGGGATCGTGGACCGCATCGTAGAAGAGGAAGGGAACTTCCTTTTGGTCCTGGGTCGGGTGATCGGAGCGGAAATGGCTGCTCTCAGGGCGCGTGACCAGCACGAGCGGCGCTCGGGACGCCGTGCGCGCTATCGGCGTCTGGGTGGCGCGGGCAGCGGCTCACCCTGAGAAAGATGGGCATTGCGGGCAACCTACAACGGGAATTGACAAGATTAGGCTTGCCTAACCTAAGGTCGTCCCCGTGAACGCGACCGATGCCCGGCCAGTTAGGCCACCCCGGCCCGTCGCCGGGCGTCCGGCGGCACTGAACAGGGCCCTGCTGCTGACCGGCGGCCTGGCGCTGCTCGTGCTGTGCGTGGTGCTCAGCCTCGCCGCGGGCTCCCGCGCCGTGCCGCTGAGCACGGTGTGGCACGCCCTGACCGACGGGGACAGCAGCAGCGACGGCCTCGTCGTCACCGGGCTGCGCGTGCCGCGCACGGTGATCGGCGTGGTGGTGGGCGCCGCCCTCGGCGTCGCCGGCGCCCTCGCCCAGGGCATCACCCGCAACCCGCTGGCCTCGCCCGCCACCCTCGGCATCAACCACGGAGCCGGCTTCGCCGTGGTCGTCGCGAGCTACGCGCTGGGCCTCAGCCACCCCGCCCAGTACCTGCCCTTCGCGTTCGCCGGGGCGGCACTGGCCACCCTCGCCGTCCTCGCCCTCGCCCGCCGCGCCGGCGACCTGGACCCCGTACGGCTCGCGCTCGGCGGCACCGTGCTGGACGCCGTACTCATCTCCTGGACCTCCGCGGTGATGCTCACCAGCCACCGCACCCTGGACGAGGCCCGCTTCTGGCTCGCGGGCTCGCTCGCCGGGCGGCAGACCGACATCCTGCTGCCCGTCCTCGCCCCGCTCGTCATCGGCCTCATCCTGGCCCTGGCCGTCACCCCCGCGCTCAACGCCCTCGCCCTCGGCGACGAGACCGCCCAGGCGCTCGGCGTCCCGGTCGCCAAGGTGCGCGCCGCCGGCGGGATCGCCGTGATCCTGCTCGCCGCCTCCTCCGTCGCGGTCGCCGGCCCGCTCTCCTTCGTGGGCCTCGCCGCCCCCCACCTCGTACGCAAGCTCATCGGCGCCGACCACCGCTGGCTGATCCCCGGCTGCCTGATCGCGGGCCCCCTGCTGCTGCTCACCGCGGATGTCCTCGGCCGCCTCGTGCTGCGCCCCGTCGAACTGGAAGTCGGCATCGTGACCGCCCTGCTCGGCGCGCCCCTGCTGGCCTTCCTCGCCCGGAAGGCGGCGCGATGACCACCGTCATGACCGATGCCGAGCCCCTCGCCGCGGGCGGCGGCGCCCTCGCCCGGCAGCGCCGGCGCACCGCCCTGCTGAGCGCGGCCGCCGTGGCCCTGCTCGTGGTGCTCACGGCGATCGGCCTCGGCACCGGCGAGGTATCGATCCCGCCGGTGGACGCCCTGCGGGGCCTGGTGGGCCTCGGCGATCCCGGCAACGTGATGCTCGTTCAGGAGCTGCGCGCCCCGCGCGTGCTGTCCGCCGTCGCGGCCGGGGCGGGACTCGGCGTCGCCGGGGCGATCCTGCAGCGCGTCGCCCGCAACCCCCTCGCCTCCCCGGACGTGGTCGGGGTGACCGGCGGCGCCTCGCTGGGCGCCATGGCCGTCATCGCCTCCGGCGCGTCGGCGGCGCTGATCTCGCCCGCCGCGCTCGGCGGCGGACTGCTCGCCGCCGGCCTGCTGGGACTGCTGGCCTGGCGGGGCGGGTTCACCGTCTCCCGGCTCGTCCTCGTCGGCCTCGCCGTGCAGTCCGGCCTCGCCGCCGCCGTGAACCTCCTCATCGTCCGCTTCCCCGCCGAACTCGCCTCCTCCGCCCTGCAGTGGACCACCGGCTCGGTCTACGGACGGACCTGGACCGAGGTCGAGGCCGGGGGAGGAGCGATCCTCGCCGGGCTCGTCATCGCCCTGGTCGCCCACCGCAGGATCGCGGTCCTCGACCTCGGCGACGACAGCGCCGGCTCCCTCGGCCTGCCCCCGAACACCGCCCGGCTGCAGCTGCTGCTCCTCGCCGTCGTGCTGGCCTCCGTCGCCGCCGCCCTCACCGGGCCCGTCGGCTTCGTGGCCCTGGCCGTACCGCACATCGTGCGGTTCCTGGCCGGGCCGCCCACCACCGGCACGCTCGCGCTGACCGCGCTGACCGGAGCCGTCCTGCTGCTGGGCGCCGACCTCGTCGTCCTGCACCTGCTGCCCGTCCACGGGCTGCCCGTCGGCGTCGTCACCGCCACCCTCGGGGCGCCCTGGCTGCTCGTACTGATGCTGCGTCAAATGAAGCCCAACGCTGGGAGTGCCACCCGATGAGCGCGACGACGAACGCCAACGAGCTGGCGACCCGCGGCCTGCGGCTCGGCTACGGCAACACCGTCATCGTCGACGGCGTCGACCTGACGCTGCCCGGCGGCGCCGTCACCGCCGTCGTCGGCCCCAACGCCTGCGGCAAGTCCACCCTGCTGCGCGGCATGGCCCGGCTGCTGACCCCCACCGCCGGCACCGTCACCCTCGACGGCAGCGACATCCACCGGATGCCCGCCCGCGCCCTGGCCCGCCGCATGGGCCTGCTGCCGCAGCAGGCCGTCGCCCCCGAGGGCATCACCGTCGAAGCGCTCGTCCGCCTCGGCCGCTACCCCCACCAGCGGATGCTCACCCCCTGGTCGAAGGCCGACCAGAGCGCCGTGGAGGCCGCGCTCGCGCGCACCGGTACCGACGCGCTGCGCGACCGGGCCGTCGACGAACTCTCCGGCGGCCAGCGCCAGCGCGCCTGGATCGCCCTCGCCCTCGCCCAGGACACCCCGCTGCTGCTCCTGGACGAGCCCACCACCTTCCTCGACCTGCGCCACCAGCTCGACGTGCTCGATCTGGTCGAGGAGCTCAACGCCGAGGCCGCGCGGACCGTCGTGATGGTCCTGCACGACCTCGGCCAGGCCGCCCGCTACGCCGACCACCTGGTCGTCATGTGCGACGGACGCCCGGCCGCGGCCGGGCCCCCGGCGGAGGTCCTCACCGCCGAACTCGTCGAGAAGGTCTTCCGGGTGGAGTGCCGGGTCGTCCCCGATCCCGAAACCGGCACCCCCCTCGTCGTGCCCCGCGCCCGGTCCGCCAGACGCGCGGCCACAGCGACCTCCTGACACCCCCCCACATCCCACCACCGCTCGAGAGGGAACCCCACCATGACCGTGCCCCGGCCGGCCCAGCACCGTATGCGCAGAGTATTCGCGGCGTCCCTCGCCGTGATCATCGGCACCACCGCGCTCGGCGCGTGCGGCGACGGCGACAAGAAGACGGACGAGGCCAAGCCGGCCGCCTCCGACACCGGCTTCCCGCGCTCGATCACCCACGCCATGGGCAAGACCGAGATCAAGAAGAAGCCCCAGCGCGTCGTCGTCCTCGACACCGGCGAGCTGGACGACGTGACCATGCTGGGCATCAAGCCCGTCGGCGCGGTCTCCCCCCACATGAAGACCGAGGGCGGCTTCCCCGCCTACCTCGGCGACAAGACCAAGGACGCCAAGGACGTGGGCCCCATGGCGGAGCCCAACATCGAGCGCATCATGTCGCTCAAGCCCGACCTGATCCTGTCCTCCAAGGTCCGCCACGCCAAGGTCTACGACAAGCTCAAGGGCATCGCCCCCACCGTCTTCACCGAGACCACCGGCGCCCCCTGGAAGGAGAACCTGAAGGTCCACGCCCAGGCCCTGGGCCTGGAGAAGGAGGCCGCCGCCGCCATGAGCGACTACGAGCGGCGCGCCAAGGCCCTGGGTGAGGCGATCAAGAAGAAGAACGACGGCAAGGCCCCCACCGCCTCCGTCGTCCGCTTCGTCGCCGGCCCCACCCGCCTCTACCAGAAGCAGTCCTTCAGCGGCATCGTCCTGTCCGACATCGGCCTGCGCCGCCCCGAGTCGCAGGACGTCGACAAGCCCATGCTCGAGGTCTCGCCCGAGCAGATCGACAAGGCCGACGCCGACATGGTGTTCGTGACCGTCGCCGACGACCCCAAGAAGACCCAGCAGGACGCCGTCCAGGAGAACCCGCTCTGGAAGGGCCTCGGCGCCGTCAAGAACGACAAGGTCTTCCAGGTGCCCGACGAGACGTGGATGTCCGGCATCGGCATCCAGGCCGCCAACCGCGTCGTCGACGACATCGCCAAGGCCGCCGGCGTCGACGCGCCCAAGTAGCCCGCCCGGGCGGCCGGCACCCCACGGCCGCCCCGCACCCCCTCATCACCCCTCTTCGCCCCTCTGCACCCGTCTTCACTCACCCTCTTCACTGCCCCGTGCCGGGCCGCGTGTGCGGCGTGGCCCGGCGCGGGCATCCCCCCAACACCCCTGCCTCCCGAAAGGTGCCCCTGTGCGGCTGCATCTTCTCGCGCTCAACCCCACCGACTCCGTCACCGAGGGCTTCCTGCCCGCCGCCGCCCGGCTCGGCCTGGCCGTGACGCTCCTCACCGACCAGCCCGAAAACCACCGGCGGGCGTACGAACGTCACATTGCGGCCGGCGGTGACACCCTGCCCGAGCTCGACGTCCAGCACTGCGACGTACGCGACTTCCGCGAGGTCATAGGCCGGATCTCCGCCCTCGGCAAGCCCGACGCGGTCTTCACCAACAGCGACCACCTGCAGACCCAGGCGGCCCTGGCCGCCGACTACTTCGGCCTCCCCGGCAAGGACTGGCGCGCCGCCCTGCGCGCCAAGAACAAGGCCCAGCTGCGCCGCAGCCTCGCCGAAGCCGGCCTCGACACCGTCTTCTCCGCCGAACTCGCCCCCGGCGAGGACCCGGACGCCCTCGGTGACGGCCGCCTCGACGGCGCCCCCTTCCCCTGCGTGGTCAAGCCCCGCGAGGGCGTGGCCAGCGAGGACGTCGTCCTCGTCGGCGACGTCGCCGAACTGGCCGACCGCTGCCGGGAGATCAGGGCACGCCGGCCCGACGCCGCCCTGGTCGTCGAGGAGTACCTGGACGGGCAGCTGCACACCCTGGAGACGCTCGGCGACGGCACCACCCTGCACGCCTTCGCGGCCTTCCGCACCCAGCTCTCCCCGCCGCCCTACTTCATCGAGGAACGCCTCGACCTCCTGCCCGCCCTCCCGCAGCCCCACAGCGAGCAGATCCTCACCCAGCTGAAGGGGCTCGGCATCGGCTTCGGCATCTGCCACACCGAGTACGTGGCCCAGGGCGACCGCGCCCGCATCATCGAGGTCAACTACCGCGCCATCGGCGACCAGTGCGACCTCGTCCTGGCCGGCCTGCTGGACATTCCGCTCTTCGAGCACATCCTGCGCACGCACCTCGGACAGCCGCTTCCCGCCGATCTCGGTGGGCGCACGGACGGCCGGGTACGTATGGAGTACGTGTGCGCCGAGCGCGCCGGCACCCTCAAGGCCGCGCCCGGGGCGAGCGACACCGAGCACGACGGCGTGCGGCTGGTCTACCGGCCCTGGCGCGAGCTCGGCGAGGAACACCCGCTCTATCGCACGAACCGCGACTACCTGGGGGTGTTGCGGGCGACCGGTACCGACGAGGACCGGATCGACCGTGCCGTCGCGGAATTCCTGGCGGCCCAGCGATGGGAGATCGTCTCATGAGCGCGGCTGCGACGGCACCCGACGCCGTCGAGGACGAACTCCTCGGCCGGGTGCTCAGCACCCTGCTGCGTGAGGACGCCTACCGGCTGCGCAGCAAGGCGGTCACCGAAACGCGCCCCGACGGCGACTGGCTCCGGCTTCCCGTCACGGGCGAAACGTTGCTGCTCCCGGTGGGCCCCGAGGGCTTCCAGTGCGAGGTCCAGGCCCGCGAGCCCTACCTGCGGACGGCGGACGGCCCGGTGCGCGGCCTGCGGCCGGTCCTGACCCGGCTGCGCGCCGCCGCCGAACCCGAGGACCGGGCCGGGTTCGACGCCTTCCTCGCCGAGTGCGACGAGGCGCTGGCCACCATGCGGCTGCACGGCCGGGTGCGCGAGAGCGTCGTCGGGACCCTGGCCGGGACGTACGGGCACGCGGTGGCCGACTGGACCGGGCTGCGCGGCTCCCTCGCCTACGACACCCTCGCCGCCTTCCGCGACCACCCCGTCTACCCCACCGGCCGCGCCCGCGCCGGCCTCAGCGAGCGGGAACTACGCGCGTACGCACCCGAGTTCCACCCCGCCTTCCCGCTGCGCTGGCTCGCCCTGCCGCGCGAGGCCGTCACCGGTGAGCCCGCCGGGCTGCCGCACTGGTGGCCCACCCCCGCCGCCCTCGGCCTGCCCCGCCTGGACGCCACCCACCTGGCGCTGCCCGTCCATCCCCTCACCGCCGGCGCCCCGCTCGCCGAGGCCCTGCGCGCCACCGGCCTGACCGGCTCCGCGCACCTGGCCGAGAAGCCCTGGCTGGAGGTGACCCCGACCCTGTCGACCCGTACGGTCGCCGTCGCCGACGACCCCGAGGTCCACCTCAAGCTGCCGCTCGCCACCGCCACCCTGGGCCAGCGCAACCGGCGCACCATCAAGCCCGGCACCCTCCTGGACGGCGAGGTCGGCCAGCGGCTGCTCGAGGAGATCATCGCCCAGGAGCCGCGCTTCGCCGGCACCGTGCTCCTCGCCGACGAACGCACCCACCTCGGCGCCGGCCACGAGCTGCTGGCCACCCTCGTGCGCCGCTACCCGGCCGGCCTGCAGGACGCGCACGTCGTCACCGTCGCCGGGCTGCTCGCCCGCACCCCCGACGGCCGCCTCGTCGCCGACGCCCTCGCCGAGCGCTACTACGGCGGCTCGCTCGTCGCCTTCGTGGACGCCTATCTGACCCTGCTCCTGGACTGGCACACCACCCTCTTCTCCTACGGCATAGCCCTGGAGTCCCACCAGCAGAACACCTCCGTCGTCCTCGACGAGATCGACGGCAGGCCCCGGCTGCGGCTGCTGCTGAAGGACAACGACGGGCCGCGCGTGCACGCCGTGCGCCTGGCGGCCCGCCTCGGCGGGGAGGCCGCCGACCTGCTGGGCTTCGACGACCGGCGCATCCTCGTGGCGGGCGACGGCCCGGTCGCGGACGTGTTCGCGACCATCACCGTCCACCTGTGCGCGGGCGCCCTCGCCTTCGAGCTGGCCCGCCTGGGCCGGGGACCGCTCGACGGGTGGCTGCGGCAGCTGCGCGAGCGGCTCGCCGAGGCCACGGACCGGCTCGCCCCCGGGGCGGCCGCCGTCCTGCGGGCCCGGGTGCTGGACGCCGGCCGGCTGCCGGTCAAGGCCATGATCACCGCGGGGACGCTGCTCACCAAGGAGCGCTCCGGCGCCGCCGACATCAACAAGCACTACGTCGACGGGCCCAACTACCTGCGGGAGGGCGCCCGGTGACCACCGTCCTGGAGCGCACCGAACAGCGGACGCCCGCCGGCCTGCGCACCCGGCAGATCCACGCGGTGGCCGCCTGCTACTTCGTCGCCTCCTTCGCGGCCCTCGGCCTGCCCCCCTACCTCACCGCGATCCTGCCGGGCCTGGGCGACCGCGAGGCCCGCTGGGCCGGGCTCCTCTACATCGTGCCGACCGTCTTCGGCGCGATCGGCGCCCCCCTGTGGGGGCGGCTGGCCGACCGGTACGGGCGCAAGCGCCTGCTGCTGCGGGCCCAGCTGGGCCTGGCCGTCTCCTTCCTGCTCGCCGGCTGGGCGGACAGCCTGCCCGCCTTCGCCGCCGCCCTCGTCCTGCAGGGCATCCTCGGCGGCACCTTCGCCGCCTCCAACGGCTACCTCGCCGCCGCCCTCGAGGGGCAGCGCCTGTCCTGGGCGCTGACCCTGATGCAGGGCGCCGCCCGACTCGCGCTCGTCGCCGCGCCGATCGTGGTGGGCTCGCTCTCGCCCTGGGTCTCACCGCACCGCCAGTACGCGCTGCTCGCCGTGCTGCCGCTGGCCGCCGCCCTGATGCTGGCCGCGCTCCCGGAGCCGCCACGCACCGAGGAGAGCGCACCGGAGGGCCCCGAGGATGCGGCAGGTGCGGCGGGCGAGGAGGCACGGCGCGAGAGCCGCGCCTCGCTGCGCACCCTCTACGTCCTCGAGTTCACCTTCGTCCTCGCCACCGTCATCTCCTACCCCTACCTGATCACCCTCGTCGAAGGGCGGCTGCCCGGCCTCGGCTCCGCCGTCAGCGGGCTCCTGTTCGCCCTGCCGCACGTGTGCTACCCCCTGCTGGCCAAGCCCGTGCACACCCTCGTGGCGACCCGCCCGCACCTGGGTGCCGCGACCGGCTTCGCCCTGGTGGCCGTGGCCCTCGCCGGACACTGGGGCGCCGGGTCCCTGCCCGCCTTCGTCGCGCTGCGGCTGCTGCTGGGCGCCGGCATGACCCTGGGGCTGGTGAGCCTGTCCGCGCTCGCCGCCGATGCCTGCCGCGGCCGCAGACCCGGCCGGATGTTCGGCGCCCTGGAGCTCATATCCAAGGCCGGGGCCGTCGTCGCCGGAGCGGTCGCCGCCGTCTCCAACGACGTCTGGGGCCCGGCCGCCCCCATCGTCGCAGGATCCGCCGTCGCAGCCCTGACGGCGCTCGTCAGCACGTCCTCCCTCCTCCGCTGGAGTCGCTGAAATGTCCTCAGCCCCCTCTGCCTCCGCCTCCCCTGCCGCGGCAGTGCTCCCCTCGGCCGTCGCCGGCACCCCCACCGCCGACGACGTGGTCGCCCACACCCTCCTGAACTGCCTGCTGCGCGAGGTCTCCGGTCCCGAGCACCAGACCGCCGTCACCGACGGGCATCTGCTGCTGCGCCTGCCCCGCAGCGACACCCTGCTGCGGGTCCGGCTGCGCCGCGCCTCCCTCATCGGCGCCCACCGCTTCACCGGAGGAGTCAGCGAACAGCGCGACGGGGCCTGGCGCGCACTGCCCTGGCAGCGGCTCGCCGAGTACATCCACCGCGAGCTGGAGCTGCGCACCGGCGTCCGCAACGACGAGTTCCTCGGCCAGGTGGCCTCCAGCCACGCCGGCACCAGCGCCGCCCTCGCCGCCCGGCCGCCCGTGGGCAAGACCGGGCAAGAGGAGACCGGAGGCCCCGCCGAGCGCTACATGGACTCCGAGCAGTCCCTGCTCTTCGGCCACCGCTTCCACCCCACTCCCAAGGCCCGCTCCGGCGCCGCCGAGGACTGGGCCCGCTACGCACCCGAGGCCCGCGCCCGCTTCGCCCTGCGCCACCTGGCCGTGCGCCGCGAGTTCGTCCGCGAGGAGGCCGCCACCGCCACCGCCCTGGCCGCCTTCGACCGGCAGGGCAGCGTGCCCGAGGGCTACGTCCTGCTGCCCGCGCACCCCTGGCAGTACGGCATGTTCGCCGACCACCCGGTCCTGCGGTCGGCCATCGAGCGGGGCGACGTCCTCGACCTCGGCGAACGCGGCGCCGAGTTCGAGCCCACCGCCTCCGTGCGCACGCTCTACGACGGCAAGGACTTCCTGAAGTTCAGCCTCAACATCCGCATCACCAACTGCCTGCGCAAGAACGCCGAGTACGAGCTGACCGGCGCCGTCGCCCTGACCCGGCTCCTGGAGCCGGTCGCCGCCGACCTGGCCGCCCGCTTCCCCGGCGCCGAGCTGCTGCGCGAGCCCGGCTACCGCACCCTCGACCTGGGCAGCCGCGAACTGGCCGAAGGCTTCGGCGTCATCGTCCGCGAGGGCCTCGACGCCCGCCTCGCGCCCGGCCTGACCGCGCTGCTCGCCGCCGCCGTCGCCGACGAGTACCCCACCGGCGGCGCCCAGCTCTCCAGGCTCCTGGCCGGAACCGGGCCCGAGGCCACCCTCGCCTGGTGGGACGCCTACCTCGACCTGCTCGTCCCCCCGGTGCTGGCCGCCTACTTCGACCACGGCGTCGTCCTCGAACCCCACCTGCAGAACGTCGTCGTCGGCGTCGACGCGGACGGCATGCCCCGGCAGGTGCTGCTGCGCGACCTGGAGGGCACCAAGCTGCTCCCCGGCCGGCACGCCGCCGCCCTGGCAGCCCTCCCCGAGGACGTGGCCGGACCCATGACGTACGACCGCGAACGCGGCTGGGACCGCGTCGTGTACTGCCTCGTCGTCAACCACCTCGCCGAGATGCTCGCCGCGCTGGCCGACCGCCACCCGCACCTCGAGCCCCAACTGTGGTCCGCCGTCCGCCGGGTGCTGGCCGCGCGGGCCGCCGCCCACGACAACCCGCCGCTGCTGCGCGCCCTGGTCGCCGGGGTACCCCTGCCCGCCAAGGCCAACCTGCTGACACGCTGGGAGCGCAAGGCCGACCGGCACGCCGGATACGTCCGCATCGGCTCGCCCCTGGTCTCCGACCTGCTGACGGTGCTGGCCGCGCACACGACGGAGTCCCGGACCGAACCCTGGAGCACCACGCTGTGATCACTCCCCGCGTCGCCGCCCACGCCGCCCGGCTGCCGGCCGGCGAGCTGCCCGCCTACGTCTACGACCTCGCCGCCCTGGACGAGCACGCCCGCGCGGTGCGCTCCGCCCTGCCCGGGCGCGTCGAGCTGTACTACGCGGCCAAGGCCAACCCCGCCCCCGACATCCTCAAGGCCCTCGCCCCGCACGTCAGCGGCTACGAGGTCTCCTCCGGCGGCGAACTGGCCCATGTCCGCGAGGCCGTGCCCGGCCTCCCGCTCGCCTTCGGCGGCCCCGGCAAGACCGAGGCGGAGCTGCGCCTGGCCCTCGACCTGGGCGTCGAGCGCTTCCACGTCGAGAGCGAGCAGGAGCTGCGGCTGCTCGCCGACCTCGCCGACGAACGGCCCGGCCAGGACCCCGTGGACGTCCTGCTGCGCGTCAACCTCCCCGTGGGGGACGGCGACCTGGGCGGCGCGGCGCTGGCCATGGGGGGCCGGCCCAGCCCCTTCGGCCTGGACCCGCGCCGCGCCGAGGCCGCCCTGCCGCTGCTGCGCGGCCGCCGGCTGCGGCTGCGCGGCATCCACGCCCACCTGGCCAGCGGCCTGGACGCCGCCGCCCAGCTCGCCGTCGCCGCCCGTGTCACCGACTGGGCCCGGGACCTGGACGAGCGGCACGGCCTGGGCCTGAGCGAGGTCAACGTCGGCGGCGGCATGGCCGTCGACTACGGCCGGCCGCACACCCGATTCGACTGGGCCGGCTACGGCAAGGGGCTGGCCGTGCTCGCCGACCGGCACCCCGGCTACACCCTGCGCATCGAGCCCGGGAGGGCGCTGACCGTCCACTCGGGCTGGTACCTCACCGAGGTCCTGGACCTCAAGCACAGCCACGGGGAGGCCTTCGCGGTCCTGCGCGGCGGCACGCACCACATGCGCACCCCCGCCGCCAAGGGCCACGACCACCCCTTCACGGTGCTGCCGGTCGAGGAGTGGGACCGCCCCTGGCCCCGCCCGGCCGCCCTGGACGAGCCGGTGACCCTCAGCGGACAGCTGTGCACCCCCAAGGACACGCTCGCCGCGCGCGTCCCGGTGGCGGAGCTGCGGGTGGGGGACCGGGTCGCGTTCACCATGGCCGGCGCCTATGCCTGGAACATCTCGCACCACGAGTTCCTGATGCACCCGGCGCCGACCTTCCACTTCCTGGCGTGAGGCGGGCCGGGCCGCCACGACTTTGCCAAATGTAGATGGTGGATGCATCTATGCAGGCGTAGCGTCGCAGTCGCGGTCCGCCGGACACCGATGAGGCGGACCGCGACCACGGGGGCCCGAGCCGCACCCCGGCACCACCGGGGTGGCCTACGAAAGGGGACACCGCGACCATGTGCGGCATCACCGGATGGATCTCCTACGACCAGGACCTCACGCGCCTGCCCGGGGCACGCAGCACCCTCGACGCCATGACGGCCACGATGACCTGCCGCGGCCCCGACGCCGGCGGCGCCTGGCTGGACACCCACGCCGCCCTCGGCCACCGCCGCCTCGCCGTCATCGACATCGAGGGCGGCCGCCAGCCCATGCTCGTCGAACACGACGGCCGCACCCACCTCGCCCTCACCTACAGCGGCGAGGTCTACAACTACCGCGAACTGCGCGCCGAACTCGAGGCCCACGGCCACACCTTCCGCACCCACAGCGACACCGAGGTCGTCCTCCACGCCTACCTCCAATGGGGCGAGGACTTCACCGGCCGCCTCAACGGCATGTACGCCTTCGCCCTGTGGGACCCGCGCACCGAGGAACTCCTCCTCGTCCGCGACCGCATGGGCATCAAGCCGCTCTACTACCACCCCACCCCCGACGGCGTCCTCTTCGGCTCCGAACCCAAGGCCCTCCTCGCCCACCCCGCCGTACGCCCCGCCGTCGACGCCGAGGGCCTGGCCGAACTCCTGGCCTTCACCAAGACCCCCGGCCACGCCGTCTACAAGGGCATGTACGAACTGCGCCCCGGCCACACCGCCCGCGTCCGCCGCACGGGCCTGACGGTGCGCCGCTACTGGGGCCTCGAGGCGCGGGAGCACACCGACGACACCGCCACCACCGTCCGGCACGTGCGCGAGCTGCTCGACGACATCGTCACCCGCCAGCTCGTCGCCGACGTCCCCCTGTGCACCCTGCTCTCCGGCGGCCTCGACTCCTCCGCCATCACCGCCCTCGCCGCCAAGGGCCTCGCCGACGCCGGGCGCGGACCGGTGCGTTCCTTCTCCGTGGACTTCACCGGCCACACCGACCACTTCAAGGCCGACGCCCTGCGGCCCACCCCCGACGGCCCCTACGCGCACGCGCTGGCCGACCACGTACGCTCCGACCACACCGACATCGTGCTCGACACCGCCGCCCTCATGGACCCGGCCCACCGCGACGCGGTCCTCACCGCCCGCGACCTGCCCATCGCCGGCTTCGGCGACGGCGACACCTCGCTCTACCTCCTCTTCAAGGCCATCCGCGAACAGTCCACCGTCGCCCTGTCCGGCGAGTCCGCGGACGAGATATTCGGCGGCTACCGGTGGTTCCACGACCCCGCCACCGTCCACGCCGACACCTTCCCGTGGATCGCCGCCGGCGTCGCCGACCACTTCTCCGGCGAGCACAGCGGCGGCCGCGTCGCCCTGCTCGACCAGGGGCTCCTCGCCAAAGTCGACATGGCCGGCTACCAGGACGCGCGCTACCGCGAGGCCCTCGCCGAAGTCCCCCACCTGCCGGGCGAGAGCGGCCTGCAGCGGCGCATGCGCGAGATCAGCTACCTGCACCTGACCCGCTTCGTGCAGATGCTCCTCGACCGCAAGGACCGCGTCAGCATGGCCACCGGCCTGGAGGTCCGCGTGCCCTTCTGCGACCACCGCCTCGTCGGCTACGTCTTCAACACCCCCTGGTCCATGAAGACCTTCGACGGCCGCGAGAAGTCCCTGCTGCGCGCCGCCACCCGCGACCTGCTGCCCGCCGCCGTCGCCGACCGGGTCAAGAGCCCCTACCCCAGCACCCAGGACCCGCGCTACGCGGCGGCCCTGCAGGCCAGGCTGCGGCACGTGCTCGCCGACCCGGACGCGCCCGTACGCCCCCTGCTCGACCGGGCCGCCGTCGCCCAGGCGCTCGCCGCCGACGCGGGCGACTCCTTCCGCTCCGCCACCGAGGTCGTCCTCGGCATCGACACCTGGCTGCGGGGCTACGGCGCCACGCTGGAGCTGTAGCGCACAATGACGGTATGGCTTTGCAGATGACCGTCGACCCGGACGCCGCCGAACCCCCCTACGAGCAGATCCGCGCCCGCATCGCCGAGCGCGCCCGCTCCGGCGCGCTCCCGGTGGGCTACAAGCTGCCGACCGTGCGCGGCTTCGCCGAGGAACTGGGCCTGGCCGCCAACACCGTGGCCAAGGCCTACCGGGCGCTCGAAGCGGACGGCGTCATCGAGACCCGGGGCCGCAACGGCACGTTCATCGCGGCCCCGGGCGACACCGCCGACCGCGAGGCGGCCGCGGCGGCGGCCGCCTACGCGCAGCGCGCGCACCGCCTGGGCCTGGACGCCGGGGCGGCGCTGGCCGCCGTACAGGACGCCCTGCGGGTGGCGTACGGGGACTGAACTTGCCCCTGGCCCGCCCTCTCACCGTCTCTTGTCCTCAATCGCCGGACGGGCTGACTGTGCCGTGTCCTCAAGCGCCGGACGGGCTGGATTGCCCTATAGGTACAACCCCGCGTCCGCGGTGTCGTGCTGGGCCGGCACCGACGCCGGCCCCGTACCCCGCCGCAAGGCGAAGAGCTCCGCCAGCGTCGCCCCGGAGCGGCCCACCCCCTCCTCGCGGCCCAGCCACCCCACCGCCTCCGCCCGGGTCAGCGGCCCCACCTCGATCCGCGCGAGACAGCGCCCGGGACGGACCACGGCGGGGTGCAGCCGCTCCAGGTCCTCGTTGGTGGTGACGCCCACCAGGACGTTGCGCCCCTGCCCCAGCAGACCGTCCGTCAGATTGAGCAGGCGCGAGAGCGCCTGGCCGGCCGCGTGCCGCGCCTCGCCGCGGATCAGCTCGTCGCAGTCCTCCAGGAGCAGCAGCCGCCAGCGGCCCTTCGCCGACCCGTCGTCCTCACCGATCGCGATGTCCATCAGATAGCCGACGTCGTTCAGCAGCCGCTCGGGGTCCAGCACGCAGTCCACCTGGCACCAGTCCCGCCAGGAGCGGGCCAGCGTCCGCAGCGCGGAGGTCTTGCCCGTGCCCGGCGGGCCGTGCAGGAGCAGCAGCCGGCCCGCGATGTCGTCCGGCGTGACCTTCATCAGCCGGTCCATCGCATCGGCCACCGGCGCCGTGTAGTTGGCCCGCACCTCCTCCCAGGTGCCGGCGGAGATCTGCCGGGTCGTGCGGTGCGGGCCGCGCCGCGGGGAGAGGTACCAAAAGCCCATGGTGACGTGCTCGGGCTGCGGCTCGGGGTCGTCCTCGGCGCCCTCCACCGCCGCCTCCAGCACCGACTTGGCCAGCTCGTCGCTGACCGCCGTCACCGTCACGTCCGCACTGCGGTTCCAGCGCGCCGCCAGCAGCGACCAGCCGTCCCCCTCGGCCAGGAGCGCCCTGCGGTCGTCGTCGCGCGCCGAACGCACCACGCGCGCCTCGGGCGGCAGGAGCGAGGCGCCGGAGCGGACCCGCTCCACCGAATGGCCCCGCGCGTAGGGCTGTTCGCCCCGGGTGAAGGGGCCGAGGAAGAGGGCGTCGATGACGTCGGCGGGAGTGTCGGCGTCCACGTTCAGCCGGATGAGCGGGGACGGCGGGCGTTCGGCACTCGTGTCGGCACACATGCCGCCCATGATCCGGCACAGAACGCCCCGGCGCACCCAGGTTTTCCCCGGTTCCGCCCCCGTTGGCCGAGAAGCCGCCGCACACCGATTCCGCCGCGGTTACCCTTTCCGTGATGGGACGTCATGGTGAAAGTCGGACGTCGCCCCGGGCGGCACAGTTGCGGCCGAAGGCGGCGTGGAGGCGGTCGCGACCGTCACGGTGGCGGCTCACGGCGCTGCTTTTCGCCGCCCTCCTCACCGCCGCGGCGCTGGTCACCGTCTCCATCGAGGCCTGGCACGCGCGCGACCGGCCCGGCCGCCTCGGCGGGACCGCCGCCGACATCGGCTGGGGCTTCACCCACACCCAGCACAGCGCCGACCGGGGCCAGGACGCCGCCCGCCGCAACGCCGCCAGAACCCTCTCCGGCGTCCCCATGCCGCAGAACCAGCACATCATGGGCTGGGGCGCCGACAACCCCGAACCCAAACCGGGCACCTACAACTTCACCGACCTCGACCGCCGGGTCGCCCTCATGCGCAGGACGGGCACCACGCCCGTGCTCACCCTGTGCTGCGCCCCCGACTGGATGAAGGGCGGCGGCGAGCGGACGGACTGGTCGAAGAAGTCCCTGGAGACCGCACCCGACCGGACCCACTACCGGGACTTCGCCGACCTCGCCGGGGTCATCGCCGAACGCTACCCGGACGTACGGCACTTCATCGTGTGGAACGAGTTCAAGGGCTTCTACGACGAATCGAGGAAGCGCTGGGACTACGAGGGGTACACCGAGCTCTACAACCTCGTCTACCGGGAAGTGAAGAAGCGGAACAAGCACGCGCTCGTCGGGGGGCCGTACGTCGTCATGGACAGCGAGGCCCCCGGGGCCGACGCCGACGCCTCCCGGGTCAGCGGGGAGTGGGGCGCGGTGGACCAGCGGGCCGTCGACGCCGTGGAGTACTGGGACGAGCACAAGGAAGGGGCGGACTTCGTCGTCGTCGACGGAGCCAGCTACACCCGCACCGGCAACCGGCCCGTCCCCGACGAGTTCCGGGCGACGCGGAAGTTCGCCGACGTCACCACGTGGCTGAACAGGACCACCGGCCTGCCGGTGTGGTGGGCCGAGTGGTACGTCGAGCCCGCCGACGAGCACGACGGCCGCAAGACGTGGACCGAGCCGCACCGCGTCGCCGTCCAGGCCAGCGCCCTGATGCAGCTGGCCTCGGCGGGGGTGGCCGGGGCGTTCTACTGGAACCCCGAGGAAGAGGGCGGCGACTGCCCCGGCTGTCTGTGGCGCAGCACCGAGCTGGCCGACGGCGGGGACCGGCTGCCCATGCTGGACCTGCTCGCGCGGTTCGCCAGGGCCTTCCCGCCGGGCACGGCCTTCCGCGACGCCGGGGTGGGCGGCGAGGACGGCTCGCGGGTCCAGGCGCTCGCGGCCGGCAGCTCCGTGCTCGTCGTCAACACCCGGGACCGGGCCGTCACGGCCCGCGTCGACGGCCGCACGGTCGAGCTTGCGCCTTACGAGACCCGCTGGCTGTGACGGCGTACAGGTGGCCGGGGAATCATCCGTCCGGGGCTTGTCCGGGCGGTTGTCATCCGACCCGGGCGCGGCAAGACTTCCAGCGGCGTCACCGAGCGGAGAGCGAAAGGAACACCGCCGTGCCCCAGAACGCACGTCAGGCCTTGGTCATCGTCGACGCGGAGGAGAACTACTACGTCCTGCCCCGGGAGGCCGTCGAGACGGCCAAGGCCGCGCCCGAGGCCAAGGCCGCCATCGAGGCACACCTGAGGCCGTACGCGAAGATCCCGCTCGCCGACGGCTACTGCTTCGCCGGCATGCTGCACCTGGCCGCCGAGGACGAACTGGCCCACTACACCCCCGAGGCCTCCTGGCCGGTCGCGACCACGTCCTGACCATGACCGCCCTCCTGTGCCGGACCACCGTCACCCGGGCCGAACAGCGGTCCTTCGCCGCCCACGGCCACGTCCGCCTCCCCGGACTGTGGGACCGCGCGCTGGCCGACGGCATCGCCGCGGAGGGCCGCGAGCGGCGCGCCGTGGCCGAGATCCCGCGGCGGGGACCGCGCACCCCCGTCACCGCCCGGCGCCTGCCCCGCCGGGGCACCCCCGCCGCCAGCGGCCCGCTGCTGGCCCGGGTCCATCTCTCGCTGACCGGCCTGGCCCGGGCGCTCACCGGGCGGCTGCTGGTGCCCACCTTCGCCGCGTACGGCTACTACGAGGGCGACGACGAGGTCTTCCTGCACATCGACACCGAACAGTGCGATCTGACCCTGCTCACCACGGCGTTCGGCGACGTCGGGCCGCTGCACGTCCACCCGGGCCTGATCGGCGCCACCATGGAGCAGCTCGGCGCGCTGGAGAGCGACCCGCGCTGGGACCGCGCCGGCGGCACGCGCGTCACCTATCCGCACACGGGGGTGACCGCCCTCAACGGCCATGTCCTGCCCCACCACCGGCCCGGCCGCCCGGTGCCCGGACCGAACGCGGTCGCGGCCCTGTGCTACCGGTCCCTGTTCTGAGTCCGTCGCGGGCCTGCGTGAGCCCGTGCGAGCCCGTGCAAGAGCAGCCCCTACGACATCGTCGCCAGCCGCCACAGCAACGAGAACAGCACCACGGCCAGCAGCGGCAGCGCGAACCAGAAGGACGCCTGCAGCCACCGTAGTTGGCCCACGCCCGGCCGCACCCCCACCCGTACCAGCTCCCGGGCGGTCAGCAGCACCAGCAGCGCCACCGCCGCGAGGGCGCCGACCACCGACACCGGCGTCCACGTCACCTTCGGCCCGGCCGGCCCTGGCCGGGGCTCCGGTGCGCCGCCGGCGGGCTTGTCCTTCAGCTCGTAGAGCACCGCGTCGTCGTTGGTGAGCACCCGCCGCAGCTCCGGCCGCCCGTCCAGGGAGCGCCGCAGCCGCTGGTCCCAGTCCGGGGCGTACCCGGCGCTGAGCTCCAGATAGACGGACTGACCGCGGTTGACCATCAGATAGGCGTTCGGCCCGGCCCCGCGCAGGGCCGCCACCAGATCGGGCGCCTGCCCGGGGTCGCGGGGGGCGAGCACCGGTTCGTAGAGCACCCGTTCCATGTCGCGTGCGCCCCACGGTATGGCGGGGGTCACGTCGTTGACCGTGTCGCTGCTCAGCCACAGCAGCCGTACCGTCGGACGGTCGTGCCGGTAGACGTAGTCCATGGCCGCCACCTCGCCGGCGCGGACGCGCTCGAAGGGTTCGTTGCCCCAGCGGGCCACCAGGAAGCCCATCACCAGCACCAGCCCGGCCAGCAGCGCCGCCAGCGGTGCCCGGTAGGCGCGCGAGCGCGCCGGTTCCGGGCGCGGGAAGAGGGCGAGCGCGGCCAGGACGCAGGCGCCCGGCAGGGCGAAGAGGAAGACGCGCAGGGCGACTTCGCCGCCGTAGGACTGCATGCCGAAGGCGAGGAACGGGACGCAGGTCAGCACCGTCAGGCAGACGTCGCCGAGCCCGGCCCGGCGCCGCCGCCACCAGCCCAGCGCGGCGCATCCCAGCACGCCGGCGGCGAGCGCGACGCGGACGTAGAGCACCATCTTGTGGGTGCTGCTGCCGCCCTCGATGCGGCCCGACACGGACGAGGAGACATTGCCGCCCAGCGAGCCCAGCCCGCCGAAGAGCTCGTCGAAGTGGCCCGACCAGTACGGCTCCGCCAGGAACCCCACCCACACCGCCAGCAGCACCGCGCACAGCAGGGGCAGCCCGGCCGGGGTCAGCCGGCGCACCAGGACCAGGGCGGTGACGACGCCGAGCATCACGAACGGGGTCAGCTGATGGCTGGCGACGGAGGCCGCGAACAGGACGATCACCAGGGTGAGCAGGACCACCTGGGCGCCCCGCCCGGCGGGGGTGACCTCCCGCTCACCGGGCAGCAGCCTGCCGCGCAGCTGCCCCGGCCAGCGGAACCACACCAGCAGGACGGCGACGAACAGGAGGTAGAAGAGGTAGTTGAGCGACTGGGGGGAGAAGTAGTCCTGTCCGACCCACCCGCACAGGGCGAACAGCCACAGCGCCGTCCACGTCGCCCGCCAGCTCGCCCGTACCGCCCGCAACAGCACCAGCAGCGGCGCCAGACAGAGCAGCTGGACGGCCAGCGGCCACCAGCGCAGCACCTCGGTGAGGTCCCCGGCGCCGCAGGCGCGCGCCGCGAACGCGGCCAGGGCGAAGAAGCCGGGCCAGCTCCAGCGCGCGTCGAGGTCGGGCGCGGCCGCGCCCGTGCGGTCGAGGTAGTCCAGGAAGCCCAGGTGCTGCCAGGCCGTGGCGAACCGCGGCCGGTCCTCCAGCAGCGCGGGCACGGCGTGCAGCGAGACCACGGTCGCCAGCAGCACCGCCGCCAGCAGCCACCGGTGCGGCCGCTCCAGGCACAGGGCGCACGCGAAGACGGTCACCAGCAGAGCGGCCCCCAGCAGCGTCGCCACCGGCAGCACGGACACCAGCCCGAACCCGCCCATGCCGTCCAGGTGCACCTCGCCCACGGCCTTCAGCGGCACCCAGTACAGCGCCAGCGCCCCGGCCAGCAGCAGCCACAGCGCGGCCTGCGGCGTACGCCACCGGCCGACGGGCCGCGGCGGCTCAGGAAGAGGGGGACGCAGGGGGGGAGCGGCGGGAACGGGCGGTACGGGAGGTTTCGGGGGCGCGGGGGGCCTGGGGGGCACGGGAGGCGGCTCTGCCGCTCTGGGTGCGGGCCGTACGTCGGGCCGGCGCTCCAGATGGTCGATGTCCAGCCGCACCCCCAGCGGGATCGTGTCCACGTCGAGCGACGACCTCAGTGCCCAGCGCGTGCCGAACAGGCGGGGCCGGCGGTCCTGGGCGCCGTCGTCCCGCCGGTCGCCGTGGACCGCCAGGTCGGCCAGGTCCCCGTCGGGCGGCGTCCCGTCGCCCGCCGTGGACCTGTCCGACGGCGGCCGGGCCGCCGCCTTGAGCACGCCCCGCAGCTTCACCGCCGCGATGGCGGCGATCACCGTCAGGCTGCAGATCTCCGCGATGCCCGCGCCCGCCAGCCCCATCCGGGGCAGGAGCACCACCGTCAGCCCCAGGACGAGCACGCACAACAGCCCCTGCAGATAGGCCAGCCCGGCCGTCCGGCTCTGCGCCCTCAGCACCGCGAAATAGACCTCCATCACCACGCGCAGCGCCGCCCCGACCGCGAACCACCGCAGCAGCGGCGTCGCCGCCTCGGCGTACCCGCGCCCGAAGACGCCCAGGACGTACGGCGCGAGGAGGAAGAGCAGCACACAGACCGGCACCATGATCTTGGCCATCCGGCGCAGCGCGGCCCGGCAGTTCTCCGCCAGCCGCGCCGGGTCGTGCGAGCCCTCGACGGTCAGCGAGGCGCCCATGTTGATGGCGAGCAGATTGACCGTGCCGGCGATGGTGGAGGTGATGTAGAAGTAGGCGTTGTCGGCGGAGCTGACCTGTGCGGCCACGATCACCGGCACCAGATAGACCACGGCCAGCGAGAACAGCGACCCGGTGTAGTCCCCGGCGAGGAAGCGGCCCATCTCCCGCCAGGACGCCGGGCGCGCGCCGTCCTCGGTCGCCCGGACGTGCGCCGGCACCAGCCGCCGGAACACCAGCCAGCCCAGCGGCACCACCGACACCGCGATCGAGACCACCCAGGACACGAACACCCCGGACACCGGCAGCGCCACCGCCAGCCCCACCAGCAGCGCCAGCTTCACCGCCGAGAAGACCGTGTTGCCCACCGGCACCCAGAACGCGCTGCGCAGCCCGGTCAGCACTCCGTCCTGCAGGGTGAGCACGGACCAGGCGACGACCGCCGCGACGAACGCGAGCCCCGGCAGCGGGCCGTCCAGGAACCGGAACGAGGGCCCCCACAGGTCGAGCGTGAGGACGAAGACGCCCGCCGCGATCGCGACGAGCACCGAACTTCCCGCGTACGTACGGAAGACCAGCCGCCCCGTCGTGCGCCCCGCGACGGGGATGAAGCGGGCGAGCGCGCCCGTCAGGGTCACCGCCGTGAGCCCCGCCAGCAGCTTCATCGCGGCGATCGCGGCCGAGCCCTGGCCGACCGATTCCTCGGTGTAGTAGCGGGCCGCGACCAGCCAGAACCCCACCCCGAGGACAGCGCTGATGCCGGTGTTGAGCATCAGGGCGAAGGCGTTGCGGAACAGCGGACTGCCGGTGCCACGGCCCGGCAGCCGCAGCCGCCGGGTGGTCGGTTCCACGGTTCTTGCCCCGGTGCGTTCCTCGGGCCGGGCGGTCGTGTCAGGCACGGGCTTGGGTCGCTTTCCTGATGGCGCTGCGGCTTCTGCGTATGACGGCATACCCCTTGGTCAGGGCCCGGTCGCCGGCGAAGAGCCGGCCGAGCCCCCGGCCCTCGACGAGCCGTTCGAACTCGGCGATCCCCGTGGTGCGGCGCACGGTCACCCGCTCCAGGGCGTACGGCCCCTGGCGGCGCGCGGCCAGCGCGTTGCCCACCGCGAGCGAGACGCCGAACCCGGCCGCGCGCACCGTACCGCGCACCCTGCGGCTGGAGTAGCCGTAGGGATAGGCGAACGACACGGGTGGGTGACCCAGTTCCGCCGTGAGCAGGTCCCGGCAGTGCCGTACCTCGAACGACAGTCGCTCGTCGGTCAGCTGATCGAGCTGCGGGTGCGTATGGCTGTGCCCGCCGATCTCCATGCCCGCCGCGGCCAGCTCCCGCAGCTGGTCCCAGCTCAGCATGAGGTCCAGCGCGCCCCCCGTCTCGTGGGCGCCGCGCAGCCAGCCCGTCGAGGCGAACAGCGTGGCGGTGAAGCCGTGTTCGACCAGGGCGGGGAGGGCGTAGCGGTGCACGCCCTCGTAGCCGTCGTCGAACGTGATGAGCACCGGCTTCGGGGGCAGCCGGCCGCCCCCGCGCCAGGCGTCGGCCAGCTGCCGGGCCGTCAACGGTGTGAAGCCGAAGCCGGCCAGCAGCAGCATCTGCTCGGTGAACGCGCCGGGCGAGACCGACAGCCCGTACGTCGCGCGGGCGGGCGCCTGCGCCACCGCGTGATACATCAGGATCGGCACCGGGGCCGCGCTCATACGCCATCCCTTGAATCCCCCGAAGCCCCTGAATCCCCCGCACGCGCCCCGGCAGGCGACGGCCCCCCGGCCGCCGGCTCGAGCGCGGCGACCGCGAACCGGCCGCCGCCCCGGCGCGCCCGCAGGCTGCCCAGGGCGTAGCCGCCGGCCGCCAAGGCCACCCCGGCCACGATCGCCCCCGCCCGCCCCGCGCCGCCCACCCGGCCCAGCAGCGCGTCGCGCACCCCGCGGGCGACGCCGGCCGGCAGCACGCGCGTGGTGTACCGGCGCTCGCTCTCCAGCCCGGCCCGGGCCCCCACGCTGCGGGCCACCAGGGCCTTGGACAGGCCCTCGGCGTACGCCCTGGTGCGGAAGTAGCGGAACCGCTCGCGGCCCGCCGGCACCCGGTGGTGGATGACCGAACGGTCGTCGATCAGCAGCACGGCGTCCGGCAGCGCCCGGGTGAGGCGGATGCACAGCTCCGTCTCCTCGCCGCCCAGCGGCAGCCGGTGGCCGTCGCGTCCTATGCCGCTCGCGAAGCCCCCCACGGCCTCCAGGGCGGTCCGGCGGAACGAGGCGTTGCCGCCGAGGACGTTGCGGACCGCCACCTTGCCCGGCGGCAGCCCCCGGTAGGTGCAGCCCACGACCCAGTCGAACTCCTCCGGGAACCACGCCGGCCTGCGCCGGGAGGCCCAGACCGGCTGGGTCCGGCCGCCCACGGCCATGACCCGTGGGTCGGCGTAGCCCTCGGCGAAGTGCAGCAGCCAGTCCCGCTCGGCCACCGCGTCGTCGTCGAGGAAGGCGACGATCTCGCCGGAGGAGGCCGTGATCCCGGTGTTGCGGCCGGCCGACAGGCCCCGCGGCCCGGCGTTGGCCAGCACCCGCACCCGGTGCGGGTCCGCGCCCGCGCCGTCGTCGCCGTAGGTCTTGGCGAGCCGGCGCAGCAGGACGGGGTTGTGGTCGACCACGAGCAGCGTCTCCAGGGCGGGGTAGGACTGGTCGCGCACCGAGGCCACCGCGGCGAGGATGTCGCCCCAGCGGTCCTCGGTGTAGACGCAGATGACCACCGAGACGCTCGGTGCACCGGTCCGGCCGGTCGGCGCTGTGCTCAAGAGACTTCCCCGCGGTTCGCCGTCGGTGCCAGGGCCAGAGGGCGCCGGCGGTGGCGCGGGCCGCGGCGGGTGCCGCGCTCATGGAGGATCACCTTCAGCACCCGCAGCCCGTCCCGCACGGCCCGCAGGTTGCTGGTGCCGTGGATGCGGACGAACTCATGGCTGGGAATCTCCTGGACCCGCAGCCCTGCCTTCACCACTCTGATGTTCATCAGGGTCTCGACCTCGAAGCCGGCGCAGTCCAGGGCTATCTCGTCCAGGCAGTGCTTCCAGAACGCGTTGTAGCCGTAGCACAGGTCGGTGTAGCGGGCGCCGAACTTGTGGTTGACCATGGAGGTCAGCACGCGGTTGCCGAGCTTGCGGATCAGCGTCATGTCGTCGGTGCCGCCGCCGTTGGCGAAGCGGGAGCCCTTGGCGAAGTCGGCGCCGCCGACCAGCGCGGAGACATAGCGGACGATCTCGCCGCCGTCCGCGGAGCCGTCCGCGTCGACCATCACGATGATCTCGCCCGTGCAGGCGGCGAAGCCGGTGATCAGGGCATCGCCCTTGCCCTTGCCGAGCTGTTCGACGACCTTGACGTCCGGGCGCAGATCGCGCGCGACCCGGACGGTGTCGTCGGTGGAGTTGCCGTCGACGAGGACCACTTCGTGGATCCAGTCGGGCAGGGTCTTGAAGACGTACGGAAGGTTCTCCGCCTCGTTCATGGCGGGAATGACGACGCTCACCGGTGGCGCTATCGCGAAATGCGAGGTCACCGGCCGGTAGCGGCCGGGTGACTCGGGATCTTCTTCGCTGGCCGCCGGCCGCAGGAAGGCACTCATGAGTCTTCGTTCCCTCTCGTCCGGTGGACCGCCTGCCCCAGCGGTCCGATCGTCTGTCCGGTTCGAAAAGGGGGTACTCGCCCCGCCCACCGGCGACACGACGCCGTACGGACAGGGTGAGTTGGCAAGTAACGCCGGTCGCGCGGCACGCGACTCGGCACTGCTGACTGGCCGAGCGCGGCACCCCCTGCCGCGCCCCGCGCCGGACACCATCGCGACGCTTGTTGAAGCCCTCCCCGGAGCCGCTCAGACATGATGGGCCGATGCGGGTAGATGTACGACGGTATTGAAGCTTGCGACCGTATGGCAAGGGGTGGGGCGGAGACTCCTCCTTTGGTGTTTTTTGCGCCTATGCAACCATCCGCACCGGCTTAGCTATTGACGCCGCCTTCGTTCATGGGCGGGGACCCCTCAGCCGCCCGCGCGCAGCCGCCCCATCCGCTTCAGCAGCCGGTCCGCCGGCCCGAACAGCTCCGGCCGTGCCAGCACCGTGTTGCGCAGCGCCCGCACCGGTGCCCGGCGGGCCCGGTACCCCAGCGCCACCGGGTGCCGCCGGGTCGCCCAGCCCTCGGAAACGCTGAGCTCACGGGTCTTGAGCGAGTCCTTGTACGCCTTCACGCCCCGGCCCAGGTCCAGGTAGGCCATGCCCTCGGCGGCCGCCCCCTCGGCCATCCGCAGGTGCAGCACGAGGCCGGGGGAGTACTTGGCGAACTCCGGGTCGTAGGCGGGGAACCAGCAGGCCAGCACCGCCGGGGACCGGAGCCCGAAGTGGGCCGCGACCGGCCGGCCGGAGGCGTAGAGCACCGACAGCAGGCCGGCGAACGACTCCGTACGCGTATGGAACAGCTGCTCCACGAGCTGGGCTATCCAGGGGCGTGCGAAGCGGTCTGCGCGCCCCGTTCTTCGATACTGCGCCGACTTCCAGCCCGTCAGGACGCGCAGCGCCTCCGGGTCGCGCTCGTCGTGCACGTACCGCACCTCCCCGAGGTCCCGGCCGAGCCGGCGCTCCTTGGCGAGGGTGGTGCGGGTGAACTTGGGCGACTGCTTGCGCAGCGCCGCCAGATAGCGCTCGTAGCCCTGGTCGACGTCGATCACGGGCGAGGGGTACGCGCTGGAGGCGGCCGCCTCGAAGGGCTTCTGGCCCTCGATCAGGTGGTCGAACTCCCACAGGGACAGCCCGCAGGCGTGCAGCAGCTCGCGCGCGTCCCACTGGAAGCCCGGCCGGTGCACCAGGCCCTGGGCGTCCGAGACCCCCAGTCCGATCGCCCGCCCCACCCCCATGGGGGTGCGCTGGAACGGGAAGAACGCCACCGGCTCGCCGTCCTCGCGCACCACCGCGATCCGCGTCCCGCGCCGGCAGCGGCCGACGGCGAGTGCGAACTCGGGGGCGAGGAAAGGATTCGCGAGCTGCGGTGAGCCGTCCTCCACCGCCCTGGCCTGCAGGGCCGTCCATGCCGACCGGTCCGCGGCGGTGAGCTCGCCGGGCCGGTACACGCTGATGTCCACTTCAGGAAGCCCGACTTCTCGTGGCGCGGCCCCGGTGGCGTCGCGCCTGTGCCATCAGGAACGAAAGGACCAGCAGCGCGGCGCTGACGGCCGCGACCGCGGCGACCCCGCCGCGTACCGTCCAGGCGTGCAGCGCGAGCATGGTCTGGGCGATCAGCAGGTCCACCGCGACGGCCCCGCCGGTGGCCACCACGGCGCGGCTGAGCGGGTCGAGGCCGCGCAGGGCGGCCGCCAGGGCGCACGCGGGCGCCACGATCAGGAAGAACAGCGTGAACGGCGCGCGCAGTGGTGAGGTGATGTCGGCGAGCGCCAGCGTGCCGCCCATGCCGGCGATGGCCATCGTGGCGCCCGCCACCACCGCCAGCGAGTCCGCCGCGGCCGTCCCGCGTCCGGCGCGCTTCCCGCTCCCGCTCCCGTTGCCCGGTTCCTTCGCATCATCAAGCCCGGTGAGATCTGTGAAGCTCTGCATTGGCGACTTTGCCCCCCGAAGCGCCGGATGCCGGGCTTCAATGTCGCGCAGCGGACGAAGGCCCGTCAAGGTGTGAAGGCCATGCGAAAGGCCCCTTCCGGACGCCGCCGCCACAACCGGAGGCCGTCCGTCGGATGAACAGTCGACGCTGTCGTCCGACGGTACGACGTATGGCTCGACCGACCGTCAACTCACCCCCTCACGCAATGTGTTGTCAGCGCGGTGTCAGATTTGGCATGGACACTTCCACAGGGTCGCTGCTACCACAGAGGTAGTTGAAAACCCTGCTAAAGGAGGTTCCATGAAACTGTTCCGTTGCGCGGGTGCATTGTCCGCACTGGTCCTGACCACAGCCCTCGCCCTCGGCGGAGCCGGCACCGCCCACTCCGCCGAGCGGTCGTCAACCCCCGCTTATGTAGCGCTCGGTGACTCCTATTCGTCCGGCCTCGGCGCCGGCGGCTACGACTCCGCCAGCGGCAGCTGCAAGCGCAGCACCCGGTCCTACCCGGCGCTCTGGGCTGCCGCGCACGCCCCCTCGAGCTTCGCTTTCACCGCCTGTTCGGGCGCCCGAACGGGTGATGTTCTCAGTGGTCAGCTCGGGCCGCTGAACGCCTCCACGGGCCTCGTCAGCATCAGCGTCGGCGGCAACGACGCCGGCTTCGCCGACACCATGACGGCCTGTGTGCTCGGCACCGACAGCGCCTGCCTGAACCGCATCGCCACGGCGCGCGCCTTCATCCAGAACGAACTGCCCGCCAAGCTGGACGGCGTCTACTCGGCCATCCACTCCAGAGCCCCCCGCGCCCAGGTCGTCGTCCTCGGCTATCCGCGCTTCTACAAGACCGGCGTCACCTGCGTCGGTCTGAGCGACACCAAGAGAAAGGCCATCAACGCCGCCTCCGACCACATCAACTCCGTCATCGCCAAGCGCGCCGCCGACCACGGCTTCGCCTACGGGGACGTCACCACCACCTTCGCCGGACACGAGCTCTGCTCCGGCAGCGCCTGGCTGAACAGCGTCGCCTTCCCCGTCGACGAGTCCTACCACCCCAACGCCGCCGGACAGTCGGGCGGCTATCTGCCGGTCTTCTCCTCAGCGGCCTGAGCCGTACACGCCGCCGTAGGCGGCCTGGCCCGTCGGCGACCCGGCCGACGGGCCAGGGGCCGGATAGCCAAGGGACGCGGAGGGCCGCGGGGAGCCGGAAGGACCGGAAGAACCAGAGGC
The DNA here is from genome assembly GCF_040646235.1 of Streptomyces sp. NPDC046261. Lineage (NCBI taxonomy): Bacteria > Bacillati > Actinomycetota > Actinomycetes > Kitasatosporales > Streptomycetaceae > Streptomyces > Streptomyces sp. NPDC046261. The sequence continues at coordinate 91,640 of NZ_JBEYZU010000013.1, forward strand.
GGTCGGCCTGCCCGTCGGAGGCTTCGCGCACGACACGGTGAACGCCACACGACGGGACGTCAGCTGCCGGGGGCTCCTGACCTCCAGGGCCATCCAGTCCTGCTCCGGATCGCCGGCGCGGTGGCTCACCTCCGTGTGCTTGAGCACCAGCGTCCGGGTACCGGCCCGGGCGGTCTTCCACCCGCCGTCCGTCACGCTGCCGCTGGCCGTGACCCACCGGTAGACGACGTCCACCGGGGTGCGGTCCACCGTGACGGCCGCCTGGAAGGCGGGCGCCGACCCCTCCGGTGGCGGGCAGGGCCCGGAGTAACGGTCGCGCAGCGCCTTGAGCGTCACGCCCACCACGCCCTGGCCGGAGCCGGCCGCCGACGAGGCCGCCGTCCCGCCGCCCGGTGAAGCCGCCCCCGCGTTCTTGCCGTCGCTGCCGGTCGCCCCGCCCGCGCCCGGCGAGCCCCCGTCCGGACCGCCGCCCTGGGCCAGCGCCCACACCAGTCCGCCCACCGCGAGCGCCGCGACCAGCGCCCCGGCCACGAGAGCCGTCCGCCGCCGGCCCGGCGCGGCAGTGCCCGGGGCGGGCGCGCCCGGCTCCGGCGCCACGGGCGGCAGCGGCCCGCCGGCCCGGTGCGCCGCGCCCTGCGCAGGCTCGGGCGGCCGCGGCGCCGCGACGGTCGGGGCGTACGCGCCCGGCTCGGGGCGCGCCGGCCTGCCGGCCGCCGCCTCACGCAACAGCCGCTCGGCCTCCGCTGCGCCCAGCCGGTGGGCCGGGTCCTTGCGCAACAGCCCGTCCAGTACGGGCGCGAGCGCACCCGCCCGGCGCGGCGGCGGCAGCTCCGCGTCCACCACGGCGCGCAGCGTGCTCAGCGGCGTGTCCTGACGGAAGGGCGACATGCCCTCCACCGCCGCGTACAGGGTCACCCCCAGCGACCACAGGTCCGACTCCGGCCCCGGCGCGCGCCCCAGGGCCCGCTCCGGGGCCAGGTACTCGGGCGAGCCCACCAGCTGCCCGGTCGCCGTCAGCGCCGAACTGCCCTCGATCACCGCGATGCCGAAGTCGGAGAGGACGACACGCCCGTCGTTGGCTATCAGCACATTTCCCGGTTTCACGTCGCGGTGCAGTACACCCACGGCGTGCGCGCCCCGGAGCGCGGCCAGCACCTCCGCGCCGATGTACGCCGCGCGGGCCGGGGCGAGCGGGCCGTCCGCCAGCAGCAGGTCGGCGAGGGACAGGCCGCGCACCAGCTCCATGACGATCCAGGGGCGGCCCTCCTCCTCGACCACGTCGTGGACGGTGACGACGTTGTGGTGGGAGATACGGGCGGCCGCGCGCCCCTCGCGTTCCAGCCGGGCGTACAGATGTCGCACGTCGGGCTCCGGCAGGCCGGCGGGCGCCCGTACCTCCTTGACCGCCACCTCGCGGCCCAGCGCCTCGTCCCGCGCCCGCCATACCACGCCCATGCCGCCGCGCCCCAGCTCGTCCAGCAGCCGGTAACGGCCCGCCAGCACCCGCCCCGCACCGGAACTCGCGTCCATGCCGTGTCCCTCCCCCGAGAGCAATTCGGGGTGAATGTACCGCAACGGAGCGTGATTGCCCCGCCCTCGTGCCGTATTGTCCTGCTCAACTCGCGCACAGTGACGTCAGGTTCACGCCAGGCTCGTCAACCCCCTTGACGGGGTGGTGAATCGGACCCGCCGATGCGCGGGTGACGCGATGGGGCGATAGGGTTACCCTGCCTGGGCCGGGTGCCTCGTACGGGTGGGGAGTCTCATGGATCAGATAGCAATGCGTAGCAGGGCACGTGTGCCCGCCATCAGCTACGGCAGTGGCGCGTCGAGTGCGCGCCTGGACCGTCACCTCGCGGTGCTCGGCGGGCCTGCCCTGCCGCAGCGCGAGGTCGAGGGCGCGACCGTGCTGATGCGCGAGCTCACCTCGCGCGATCGCACCCTCGCCGGAGGGGGCGGGAGCCAGAGCCGGACCGCCCGGGTCTCCCTGTTCGCCCCGCTGCGACGGCTGCGCCGTTCGCTCTTCGGCAGCCACGGCGGCAACCACCACGCCTGACCCCGGCCCCGGCACGTACGGCTCGTCCTGCCCCCCGGGGCCGGCCGGTCGGCTCCTCCGGCAACCCCGGCACCCCCTCCGACACCTCGCCCGGTGAGACACCCCGGCCGGCTCAGCCGGACGCCCGCCCGTACCGCCGGACCGTCAGCGGCACGAAGACGGCCAGCAGGAGCGCGGCCCAGCCCAGCGACGCCGCGACGGGGTGCGCCACCGGCCAGGACGCGTCCGCGGCCGGAGAGGCGTTGCCGAACAGGTCGCGGCAGGCTGCGGCGACGGCGCTGACCGGGTTCCACTCGGCGGCGGTCCGCAGCCAGCCCGGCATCCCCTCGGTCGGCACATAGGCGTTCGACAGCAGCGGCAGCATGAAGGTGGCGCCGCCCAGCTGGCCCGCCGCCTCCTCCGTCTTCAGCAGCAGCCCCAGCCAGTGCCCCACCCAGGCCGTGACGAGCCGGAAGAGCAGCAGCAGCGCGAACGCCCCGGCCGCCGGGGCCGCCCCGCCCTCGATGCGCCAGCCCACCGCGTAGCCGCAGGCCACCAGCGGCACCAGCCCGAGGGCGGCGAGCAGGACGTCCGAGGCCGTCTGCCCGGCCGGGATGGCGAAGCGGCTCATCGGCAGGGTCCGGAAACGGTCCATCACCCCGCGCTGGTAGTCCTGCGCCGAGGACAGCATCGCGGTCATGACGCCGTTGACCGCCGTCGCCACGAACAGCCCGGGCACGAGATAGGCGCGGTAGTCCGCGCCGCCTTCGAGGGCCACCGCGCTGCCGAAGACGTAGCCGAAGAAGAGCAGCATCGTCACCGGCATGGTCATGGTGATGACGAACAGGCCGGGGGCCCGGCGCATCCGCCGGACGTTGCGGCCGAGCATGGCCCGGCTGTCGGACAGGGTGTGCGTGATCACGTGCGGGCCTCCTCGGCACCGGTGTCGGCGGGGGTGGGGGCGGTCAGGCGCAGGAACACCTCGTCGAGGGTCGGCTGCCGCAGGGCGGCGTCGACGACGGGCACGCCGGCCGCGTCGAGTTCGCGCACCAGGTAGGGCAGGGTGAGCGCCGGATCGGTGACGGCCGCCCCCACCACGCGCCGGACCGGGTCGAGGGCGGGGCGCGCCCCGGTGAGGGCGTGCAGGACGACCGCGGCTCCCGGCAGGGCGCCGTCGTCGGCGACGACCACCTCCGCGTGGGCGCCGATGCGGGCCTTGAGCTCGGCGGGGGTGCCGCGCACGGTGGCCCGGCCCCGGTCGACCAGGACGATGTCGTCGGCCAGTCGGTCCGCCTCCTCCAGGTACTGGGTCGTCAGCAGCACGGTGGTGCCCGCGTCCGCCAGTTCCCGGACGGCCCGCCAGATCTCCTCGCGGCTGGCGGGGTCGAGGCCGGTCGTGGGCTCGTCGAGGAACAGCACCGGTGGGCGGGTGAGCATGCTCGCGGCGAGGTCGAGGCGGCGCCGCATGCCGCCGGAGTAGGCGCGGGCCGAGCGGTCGGCGGCGCCGGTGAGGTCGAACCGTTCCAGCAGCGCCTCGGCGCGCTCGCGCGCCGCGGCGGGCGGCAGCCGGCGCAGCCGGCCGAACAGGCGCAGGTTCTCCCGCCCGCTCAGATCCATGTCGACGGCGGTGGCCTGGCCGGTGACGCCGATGGCCCGGCGCACGGCCGCGGCTTCGCGCACGACGTCGTGCCCGGCGACCCGGGCCGTGCCGGCGTCGGGGGTCACCAGGGTGGTCAGGAGGCGGACGGCGGTGGTCTTGCCGGCGCCGTTCGGTCCGAGCAGCCCGCAGACGGTGCCCTCGGGTACCGCCAGGTCGAACCCGTCCAGCGCCCGGACGTCCCCGAAACGCTTGCGCAGCCCCTCACTAAGTACAGCGTACGTAGTCATGGCCCGGACCTTACCTCACTACGTACGCTGTACGTAACTAGGATGGGGGCCGAGGTGATGATCCATGGCAGCCAGCGGCCACCCGGCCGGACCCGAAGTGATCTGGGCGCGCCCCGAGCGCGCCGCCCGCGGTCCGCGCCCGGCCCACACCCGCGCCGACATCGCGGCGGCGGCGGTACGGGTGGCGGACGCGGAGGGCATCGACGCCGTCTCCATGCGGCGGGTGGCCGCCGAGATCGGCTGCGGCACCATGTCGCTGTACAACTACGTGCCGCGCAAGGAGGACCTCTACGAGCTCATGGTCGACGCGGCCGCCGCCGAGTACGACCTGTCCACGCCGCCGGCGGGGGACTGGCGGGCGGAGACGCATCAGCTCGCCCGGCAGATGCGCGCGCTGATGCACCGTCACCCCTGGCTGCCGCGGTTGCTCGTGCCCGAGTACGGCTTCAGCCCCAGCGCGCTGCGGTTCCTGGAGTACGCCCTGTGGGTGCTGGAGCCGCTGGACGTGGAAGGGGGGACGAAGCTGGAGCTGCTGTCCTCGCTCAACGCGGTGGTCGCCGCCTATGTCTCGCACGAGCTGTCGGCCGCGGAGCGGGAGCGGACCTCGCCGTACCCGCCGGGGCGGGAGCAGGCCGCGCGGCTGGCCTATCTGGGCCGCGCGCTGGCGGGCGGGGGCTATCCGCGGCTGGCGGCGGTCCTCACGCAGGCGGCGCCGGCCGGTGACGCGGACGCGATCTTCGAACGTGCGGTGGAGCGGCTGCTGGAGGGCTTCGCGCCGCGTTCGTGACGGGGCGGCCGGGGCGCGGCCCGGCCGGTCAGTGGGCGTCGAGCGTGACCGTGAACGAGAAGCGGTCACCGCGGTAGCGGATGCGGGCCACGTCGACGGCGCGGCCCGCGTCGTCGTACGTCACGCCCGTGTAGTGCAGGATCGGGCTGAGCAGCGGCACTTGCAGCAGCCGGGCCGTCTCCGGATCCGCCAGCCGCGCCTCGACCGTGTCCGTGATGCGGCTGATGGTCACGCCCACGGTGTCCCGCAGCACCTTCGTCATCGGCCAGCGGGCGAGGTCCGCGAGGTCGATGCGGTCGGCCAGCTCGGGGCGGACGAGGTTCTCCGCCCAGTTCGTCGGCTCGCCCGACGTCTCGTCGCAGCGCAGCCGCCGGTAGGCCATGGCCTCCTCCAGCCCGGGGAAGTGCTCGGCCAGCTCGGCCGGGACCGGCTCCGGGCCGTGGCCGAGCACCGAGGTGCGCTCACCGGACTGCTGGGCGACGATCGTGTCCACCGAGCCGAGCAGCCGCACGGGCGAGCCCCGCCGGGCGCTCGGCTCGATGAAGGTGCCGCGCCGGCGGTGCCGGCTGATCAGCCCCTCCGTCTCCAGCTCCTTCAGCGCCTGCCGCATGGTCAGCACACTGACGCCGTAGTGCTCGGCGAGCGCGTCCTCCGTGGGCAGCCGCAGCGGGTCGTCCGGGCGCCGCCCGAGTATCGAGGCACGCAGCGACTGCGAGACCTGGTACCACAGCGGCAGCTTGCGGTTGAGCGCGAGGGAGTCGGGGGCGAAGGTGGTCAACGGGGGCTCCGGCTCTCCAGGTGTCAGCGGTCGAAGTGGCGCTGCAGACCCTGCCACACGCCGTCGTACCCCGTCTGCAGGTGGTCGGCGCCGGCCGCCTGCCCGGTCAGGGTCACCGGCCAGCGCGTCTCGAACATGAAGGCCAGGCCGTCGTCCACCTTCTGCGGCTTCAGCTCCGCCGCGCTGGCCCGCTCGAAGGTCTCCCGGTCCGGGCCGTGCGCCGACATCATGTTGTGCAGCGAGCCGCCACCCGGCACAAAGCCCTCCGCCTTGGCGTCGTAGGCGCCCTCGATCAGGCCCATGTACTCGCTCATCACGTTCCGGTGGAAGTACGGCGGACGGAAGGTGTCCTCGCCCACCAGCCAGCGCGGCGCGAAGACCACGAAGTCGACGCCGGCCAGCCCGGGGGTGTCGGACGGCGAGGTGAGCACGGTGAAGATCGACGGGTCGGGGTGGTCGTAGCTGATCGAACCGATGACGTTGAAGCGGCGCAGGTCGTAGACGTACGGCACGTAGTTGCCGTGCCAGGCGACGACGTCCAGCGGCGAGTGGTCGTACGTCGCCGTCCAGAGGTTGCCGCAGAACTTGGTGACGACCTCGACCGGTCCCTCGACGTCCTCGTAGGCGGCCACCGGCGCCAGGAAGTCGCGGGCGTTGGCCAGCCCGTTGGCGCCGATCGGGCCGAGGTCGGGCAGGACGAAGGGGCGGCCGTAGTTCTCGCAGACGTAGCCGCGCGCGCTGTCGTCGAGCAGCTCGACGCGGAAGCGCACCCCGCGCGGGATCAGCGCCACATGCCCCGGCTCGGCCCGCAGCAGGCCGAACTCGGTGCGCAGCAGCAGAGCGCCGCGCTCGGGCACGATCAGCAGCTCGCCGTCGGAGTCGCTGAAGACCCGGTCGGTCATCGAGGCGTTGGCGGCGTAGAGGTGCACGGCCATGCCCGTGCGCTGCGCGGCGTCGCCGTTGCCGCCCAGCGTCCACAGGCCGGCGACGAAGTCCGTGCCGGCGGCGGGCTCGGGCAGCGGGTTCCAGCGCAGCCGGTTGGGGTCGGGCACGGTCTCGGTGAAGGGCGCGCCGCGCAGGGCGCCGTTGCCGGTCCGGGTGAACGGCGGGTGGGCGGCCGAGGGCCGGACGCGGTACAGCCACGACCGGAGGTTGTGCTGCCGGGGCTCGGTGAAGGCGGATCCGCTCAGCTGCTCCGCGTACAGCCCCAACGGCGCCCGCTGCGGGGAGTTGCGCCCGTGCGGCAGCGCGCCGGGGACGGCCTCGCTGCTGTGCTCGTTGCCGAAGCCGGACAGGTACGTCAGCCCCTCGGCCGTCTTCCGCGCCTGCTCGTTGCCCCTACCGCTCATCGCGTGCTCCCGGTGGCCGGTGGATTCCTATGGGAGACCGTAGGATTCCCGGCCGCGCGCGTCAATGGATCAGCCGCCCCGGCGCGCGGAGCTGCCCGGGAATCGCCCCGGAACGGCCAAATCCGTCGAAGCCCCTGTCCGTTGTCACTACCCGTGGGAGGGTCGAAGGCGACCGAGCGCCCCACACCGCGAGGAGCACCTGTGATCGCCCACGACGGGATGTACATCGACGGCAGCTGGCGGCCCGCCGCCGGCCGCGACACGATCGAGGTGGTCAACCCGGCCGACGAGCAGGTCATCGGTGCCGTCCCCGCGGGCACCGCCGAGGACGTCGACGCCGCCGTACGCGCCGCCCGCGCGGCCCTGCCCGCCTGGGCCGCCACCGCGCCCGCCCGGCGCGGTGAGCACCTGGCCGCCCTGCGCGACGCGCTGGAGGCCCGCCGCGAGGAGATCGCCGCCACCGTCACCGCCGAACTCGGCGCGCCGGCCGGCTTCGCGCAGCGCGTCCACGCCGGCGTGCCGGTCGCCGTGGCCGGCTCCTACGCCGAGCTGGCCGCCACCCACGCGTTCGAGGAGCGCATCGCCCACTCCACCGTCCTGCACGAGCCGGTCGGCGTCGTCGGCGCGATCACGCCCTGGAACTACCCGCTCCACCAGATCGTCGCCAAGGTCGCCCCCGCCCTCGCCGCGGGCTGCACGGTCGTGCTCAAGCCGGCCGAGGACACCCCGCTGACCGCGCAGCTGTTCGCCGAGTGCGTGGCGGCCGCCGGCCTGCCGGCCGGGGTGTTCAACCTCGTCACCGGCCTGGGGCCGGTCGCGGGCCGGGCACTGGCCGAGCACCCCGGCGTCGACCTGGTCTCCTTCACCGGCTCGACCGCCGTCGGGCGGACCGTCGCCGCGGCGGCCGGCGCGGCCGTCAAGCGCGTCGCCCTCGAACTCGGCGGCAAGTCCGCCTGCGTGGTCCTGCCCGGCGCCGACCTCACCAAGGCCGTCACCGTCACCGTCGCCGACGTCATGCGCAACACCGGCCAGTCCTGTAACGCCCTCAGCCGGCTGCTGGTCCACGCGGACCGCTACGAGGAAGCCGTCGGCCTCGCCGCCGAGGCGGCGCGCGCCTTCGTCCCCGGCGACCCCACCGACCCAGCGACCCGGCTCGGGCCGCTCGTCAGCGCCGCCCAGCGCGAGCGGGTCCGCGGCTACGTGGCCCGGGGCGTCGAGGAGGGCGCCCGCCTCGTCGAGGGCGGCCCCGGAGCCCCCGCCGGGCTCGAGAAGGGCTACTACGTCCGGCCGACCGTCTTCGCCGACGTCACCCCGCGGATGACCATCGCCCAGGAGGAGATCTTCGGGCCCGTCGTCTGCGTCATGAAGTACGAGGACGAGGAGGAGGCCCTGCGCATCGCCAACGGCACGGTCTACGGCCTCGCGGGCGCGGTGTGGGCGCGGGACGACGAGACGGCCACCGCCTTCGCCCGGCGCATGGACACCGGCCAGGTCGACATCAACGGCGGCCGCTTCAACCTGCTGGCGCCCTTCGGCGGCCACAAGCAGTCGGGGATCGGCCGCGAGCTGGGCGTCCACGGCCTGGCGGAATACCTGCAGACCAAGTCGCTCCAGTTCTGACCCGCCGTCCGCTCCTCCCGGAGAAAGGGTTCGTCATGGTCCGCGCCGCCGTACTGCCCGCCGTGGGCGCCCCCCTGGAGATCACCGAGATCGACCTGCCCGCCCCCGGCCCCGGCCAGGTGCGGGTCCGGCTCGCCGCCGCCGGCGTCTGCCACTCCGACCTCTCCCTGGCCAACGGCACCCTGCGCCAGCCCGTCCCCGCCGTCCTCGGCCATGAGGGCGCCGGCACCGTCACCGCGGTGGGCGCGGGCGTGCAGGAGGTGACGCCCGGCGACCGGGTCGTCCTCAACTGGGCGCCCGCCTGCGCCGACTGCCACTTCTGCGGCCTGGCCGAACCCTGGCTGTGCACCGACGCCGCCGCCGGTGCCACCACCCCCTACGCCACCCTGCGCCGCGACGGCAGCGCGCTCTACCCCGCCCTGGGCACCGCCGTCTTCGCCGAGGAGACCGTGGTGCGGGCGAACGCCGTGCTGCCGCTGCCGGACGGCATCCCGCTCGCCGAAGCGGCCCTGCTGGGCTGCGCGGTGCTCACCGGCTACGGCGCCGTGCACCACAGCGCCCGCGTGCGGCCCGGCGAGTCGGTGGCGGTGTACGGCGTCGGCGGCGTGGGGCTCGCGACGCTGCAGGCGGCCCGGATCGCGGGCGCGCGCACGATCGTGGCGGTGGACGTCTTGCCGGAGAAGGAGAAGCTGGCACGGGCGGCCGGGGCCACCGCCTTCCTCCTGGCCTCCAAGGACACCGCCCGCCATGTGCGCGAGCTCACCGGCGGCCATGGCGCGGACGTGGCCATCGAGTGCGCCGGGCGCGCCGACGCGATCCGCACCGCCTGGTCCTCCACGCGCCGGGGCGGCCGTACGACCGTCGTCGGCATCGGCGGCCGGGACCAGCAGGTGGCCTTCTCGGCGCTGGAGCTCTTCCACTTCGGCCGCACCCTCTCCGGCTGCGTCTACGGCAACAGCGACCCGGCCAAGGACCTCCCCGCCATCGCCGCCCACGTACGCGCCGGGCGGTTCGACCTCTCCGGCATGGTGACGGCGCGCACCGGGCTCGACGGCATCGCCGAGGCGTTCTCGGCGATGCTGGCGGGGCGCGGCGGCCGGACCCTGGTGACCTTCCCCGGCTAGCGCCTGAGCCACTGCGGGGACGGCAGATGGATCAGTACGAGCACGAAACCGGCGAGCGTGAAGGTGCGAATGGCGGCCTGCAGCCCGTTCCACTTGGCCGACTGCCACATCGCGAACCACTCGCCGCCTATGGCGATGAAGCCCAGCCCGAACAGCAGCATGACCATCAGCAGTCCCAGCGTGGTGGCCCGCCGGGCCGGCGCCCAGCCGTACCCGGACCGGGTCAGCCCGCGGACCCACAGCAGCGTGGCCGCCACGAGCACGAAGGCGGCCAGGACTTCCCAGATGATGATGAGGACGTAGACGGCGTCCTGCAGCGTGCGGTCCGTGACGGCCCGCCACATCAGGTCCTCGTCCTGGAAGGTGGTGTCCATCGCCAGGACGTGCCGTACGTATTCCTGGTTGGTGCCGAAGTCGGTGATGTTGCCGAAGGCGACGAGGGTGATGTAGACCGCCATCGTGGCGGTCAGTGCCGTGGCCGCCACCGGCAAGGTGCGCTCAGCGGTCATAGGGCGATTCCTTCCCCTGTGACCGGACCCGTACGCCCGCCTAAGCGCTTGCTCAGCTCCGGGGTATGGTGTTCGTTCTTCTGTCGGCGAGGGGCCCGGACCGGGCCCGGAGAGCGGGGCACGCGATGGGCTCGGAGGCGCAGCGCAGCGAGGAGTGGGCCGACGTCACGCCCGACGCCGCCAGGCGGCTGCTGACCGCCGCCGTCCAGGCCTTCGCCGAACGCGGCTACCACGCCACCACCACCCGCGACATCGCCGGCCGCGCCGGAATGAGCCCCGCCGCGCTCTACATCCACTACCGGACCAAGGAAGAACTGCTCTTCCGCATCAGCAGCGTCGGCCACCGCCTCGCCCTCGACATCCTGCGCCGGGCCCGCGAGGGCGCCGGCACCCCCGCCGAGCGGCTCGCCGCCGCCGTGCGCCGCTTCGTCCGCTGGCACGCCGAGCACCACACCACCGCACGCGTCGTGCAGTACGAACTCGGGGCGCTCGCCGAGGAGCACTACGCCGAGATCGTCGCCCTGCGCCGCGAGAGCGACGCGGCGGTCCGCGCCATCATCGAGGACGGCGTCGCCGCGGGCGACTTCGACGTCCCCGACGTCCGCGGCACGACACTGGCCGTGCTCTCCCTGTGCATCGACGTCGCCCGCTGGTTCAACGCGGAGGGCAAGCGCACCCCCGAGGAGGTCGGCGAGCTCCACGCCGGGCTGGTGCTGCGCATGGTGGGACACGGCGGGCCCCTGCCCGGCGACCGCTGACGTACAGTCTGAGCCGTGCCGCAGATTTCGAACAAGATTCATGAGCTCACCGTCGGGCAGCTCTCCGCGCGCAGCGGCGCGGCCGTCTCCGCACTGCACTTCTACGAGACCAAGGGGCTGATCAACAGCCGTCGCACGGCGGGCAACCAGCGCCGCTACGACCGTGACGCGCTGCGCCGGGTCGCCTTCATCCGCGCCGCCCAGCGCGTCGGCATCCCGCTCGCCACGATCCGTGACGCGCTCGCCGAGCTGCCCGACGAGCGCACCCCCAACCGCGCCGACTGGGCCCGGCTGTCGGAGATCTGGCGGGTGGAGCTGGACCAGCGGATACAGCAGCTGAACGCGTTGCGCGACCGCCTGGACGACTGCATCGGCTGCGGCTGCCTCTCGCTCGACAGGTGCGCCCTGTCCAACCCGGACGACCGCTTCGGCACCATGGGCAGCGGCTCGATCCTGTACGGCCAGCGCAACGGCTGACGGCCGGCCCGCCGGCCAGGGCCGGACGTTCCCCGGGTGCCCCGGGGAACGCCGTCACACCGCCGCGTAGCGCTCGGCGAAGGTGTACCGCCGCGCCGCGGACAGCGCGGCGGGGGTGAGGACGGGCACGGGGACCACGATGCCGCAGTCCGTGCAGACGGGCCCCTCCAGCGGGTAGCGCTCCAGGTCCGTGCGCCACTCGATGCGCTCCTGGGCGCACACCGGGCAGGCGTCGCCGGGAGCGGACTCCATGGCCGTGATCACCCGGCGCAGGACCTCCGCGAGCCGTGCGTCCGGCTGCACCTCCGGCGACGCGCAGGGCACGATGTCGCAGCCTCCCCAGGTGTTGCGGTGCCAGTCGTCGACGGCGCTGGGCTGGCGGATGCCGTCGTGCTTCTCCCGGCGGCGCCGGCCGGCGAACTCGGCCTCGTACGCCAGCCAGACCTCGCGGGCCTCCTCCAGCTCGGACAGCGCGGCGATCAGCAGCGCGGGGTCGGGGGCGCGATCGTCAGGGGCGATGCCGGCGCGGGCGCACAGGTGGCGCCACGTCGCCCGGTGCCCGTAGGGGGCGAAGCGCTCGAGGCATTTGCGCAAAGAGGTCCGTCGCAGTGCGATGGTGTTCCGTGGATTGCGGACTTCCCGGGCTAGTGCTCTGAAACCTGCCACTGCATCCCACCTCCGGCGGCGCGGACTCGGATCGACATGGAAGGGACGTATCCCGTCGCCATTCGGATCCATCGGATATTCGGATCCTGGACGCGATACGCGCCGACTCCGCTCTGCTACCCCCATCGGGCGCACAGATGTGGGCCGCCTCGAAGGTGGCGGATCCTCAACCCACCGCTCAGCGCACGAGCCGCCCGGCCAGCAGCACGAGACGGGCCAGCTCCCCGTGGCAGATGTCGCTGTGCGCGCCGGACGGCGGGCCTCCGCGCCGTACGACCGAGGCGACGTCGACGTTGACGCAGCCGCTGTCCGGCAGCGGCCCGGCCAGCGCTTGTTCCAGCTTCAGCGTCACGCAGCCGTCCACGGCCTGGACGCCGTCATGGCCCATCGCCCCCCACCGGGGGTCCTTGAGCCCGAGCACCGACTGGCTGTCCCCGGACAGCCGGGAGGCCAGCGGATAGAGCGCGCTGAGCGCCAGGTCGTGGCGCGAATGGCAGCACAGCACCGGGCCCGAGACCTTTTCGTGCACCTCTTTCAGTGCCCCGGAGCGGTCCGTGGCGAACGGCAGCCGGGGCGCGAACGCGTAGTGCGAGAAGGCGCCTTGGAGCAGGGTGAGGGAGTGCACGCACCGTGCGCGCTCCGCCATGCCCCATGCCGCGAAGGCGACGAGCCGCCCCCCGAAGCTGTGCCCGATCAGGTGCACCCGCAAAGCCGGCGCGGCCTCGGCCAGCGCCGCGAGGACCGGGCCGAGCCCCGTCCGGCCGACCGTGCCCGCGCGCCGCTTCATCTCCCAGTACGAGCCCTGGCGCAGCAACTCCAGGGCGCCGGACCACAGCCGGCCGAGCCCCCCGAACACCTCCGCCCCGCCCCCGGAGGCCACGGCGTCGGCGAAGCGCCCGCACACCGCCTCCGCGCCCTCGGTGAACATGGCCGGCTCCCCGGGCTCGTCCGCACCCGGCTCGGTGTCGTGGAGGCAGGGATCCTCCGGACGGGCCACCGCCTCCCGGCCGGGACCGGCCACGAGCCGGCGGACGAGAGCGGCGAACTCCTCCAGCCGCGCCGGGTCCTGCGGTCGCCGCTCGATCAGCTCCGCCATCCGGTCCAGCAGGGCCTCGCTGCCGGGGAAGACGTCCGCCAGCGCCCGCAGCGTGCCGGGCTCCAGCACCGGGCCGGCGCCGGTGAGCGCCGGGCGCTGCCGCGGGAAGTCGGGTATGGGCTCGTCGGTGAAGCGCATGGACGGCCAGATCACGCCGCCGTAGCCGAGGCGCGCGGTGGCCCCGGAGGCGGCGAGCACGGTGGGGAAGGGGGTGAAGAACCGTTCGTAGAGGCGGTTCGCGAACGTCCTGCTGTTGTTCCAGCCGTGGGCGAAGATCACCAGATCGGTGATCCCGCTGTCCGCCACGCCCCGGACCAGGGCCTCCCGCCCGGCCGGGGCCATGTCCCCCTCGGCGTCGAACGTCAGCTCCCAGTACGGCTCCACACCTATGCCCGTCACATGTCCCCCTGTGGCCGCTCGGATCGTGCGCGCATCGTCCTGCCGTCAAGGGGGCATGTCCAGCCTTCCGGCGGCTACTTCACCCATGGGTGAGGGTCTTCCGCCCCGGCATACCGACTGGTTAGTGTGCCGGACACGGAAGGCGGGTGGTGACGATGACTGCCACGACGACGGCGGCGGCCGGAACGACGGACAAGTGCGGCAGGCCCGTACCCCAGCGGCTGCTGGCGGCCGCCACCCGGCTCTTCGCCGAGCAGGGGTACGACCGCACATCGGTACAGGAGATCGTGCGGGCGGCCGGAGTGACCAAGGGGGCGCTCTACCACTACTTCGGCTCGAAGGACGACCTGCTGCACGAGGTGTACGGCAGGGTCCTGCGGCTGCAGCAGGAGCGGCTCGACGCCTTCGCGGGCGCCGACGCGCCGGTCGAGCGTCGGCTGCGCGACGCCGCGGCCGACGTCGTGGTGACCACCATCGAGAACCTCGACGACACGAAGATCTTCTTCCGGTCGATGCACCACCTGGGCCCCGAGAAGCTCAAGCAGGTACGCGCCGAACGGCGCCGCTACCACGAGCGGTTCAGGGCGCTGGTGGAGGAGGGCCAGCGTTCGGGGGTGTTCGGCTCGGCGACCCCCGCCGACCTGGTGGTGGACTACCACTTCGGCTCCGTCCACCACCTGGCCAGCTGGTACCGCCCGGACGGCCCGCTCAGCGCGCGGCAGGTCGCCGACCACCTGGCGGACCTGCTGATGCGGGCGCTGCGCCCCTAGCCGCCGGGCCGGGCGCGCGGCGCTAGCGGTACCGCGCCAGCTCCCTGCGCGCCAGCGACCGCTGATGCACCTCGTCCGGCCCGTCCGCCAGGCGCAGCGTCCGCGCCGCCGCCCACAGCTCCGCCAGCGGGAAGTCCTGGCCGACCCCGGCCGCCCCGTGCACCTGCACCGCCCGGTCGATGATGTCGACGACCGTGCGCGGCGTGGCGATCTTGATGGCCTGGATCTCCGTGTGGGCGCCGCGGTTGCCCACCGTGTCCATCAGCCATGCCGTCTTGAGCACCAGCAGGCGCAGCTGCTCGACGGCCACGCGCGCGTCCGCGATCCACTCCCGCACCACCCCCTGCTCGGCGAGGGGCTTGCCGAAGGCCGTACGGGCCACCGCCCGCCGGCACATCAGCTCGATGGCGCGCTCGGCCATGCCGATCAGCCGCATGCAGTGGTGGATCCGGCCCGGGCCGAGCCGGGCCTGGGCGATCGCGAAGCCACCGCCCTCCTCGCCGACCAGGTGGTGCGCCGGGACCCGTACGCGGTCGAAGACGACCTCCGCGTGCCCGCCGTGGTAGTGGTCCTCGTAGCCGTAGACCCGCATGGCGCGGCGGATCCGCACGCCGGGCGCGTCCCGGGGGACGAGCACCATGGACTGCTGCCGGCGGATGTCCGTGGCGTCCGGGTCGGTCTTGCCCATCACGATGAAGATCCGGCAATCCGGGTGCAGGGCACCGGAGATGTACCACTTGCGGCCGGTGACGACGTACGCGTCGCCGTCCCGCTCGATGCGGGTCTCGATGTTCGTCGCGTCCGAGGAGGCCACGTCCGGCTCGGTCATCGCGAACGCCGAGCGCATCGTGCCCGCCAGCAGCGGCTCGAGCCAGAGCTCGCGCTGCTCCGCGGTGCCGAACTGCGCGAGCAGCTCCATGTTCCCGGTGTCGGGGGCCGCGCAGTTCAGCGCGGTGGGGGCGAGCTGGGGGCTGCGGCCGGTGATCTCGGCCAGTGGCGCGTACTGCAGGTTGGTCAGGCCGGCGCCGTACCGCTCGTCGGGAAGGAAGAGATTCCACAGCCCGCGCCGGCGCGCCTCGGCCTTGAGCTCCTCCACCACCGGTGGGACGTCCCAGGGCGAGGCCGCCTCCTGCCGCTGCCGTGCCGCCACGGCCTCCGCCGGGTGGACCTGCTCGTCCATGAAGGCCAGCAGCCGGCCGCGCAGTTCCTCGGTGCGGGCGTCGAATGCGAAGTCCATGTGCTCAGCCCTTCCGCAGGGTGGTGAGCCCGTTGTCGGTGAACAGCGGGACGAGCTCCCCGATGCGGTCGAAGCCCTCGCCGACGGTCTGCCCGAGGGTGTAGCGGCGGTGGATGCCCTCCAGGATCACCGCGAGCTTGAAGTAGGCGAAGGCGGTGTACCAGGGCAGCGCCGAGATGTCGCGGCCGGAGCGGGCCGCGTAGCGCCCGGCGATCTCGGCCGGCTCCGGGTGGCCGGGAGCGCCGCGGGTGGTGCAGAGGGGGGAGCCGGGGATCTCCCGCTGCTCGCTGTACATGATCAACAGGCCGAGGTCGGTGAGCGGGTCGCCGAGGGTGGACATCTCCCAGTCCAGGACCGCCGCGATCGTGTCGTCGGCGCCGACCAGGACGTTGTCGAGCCGGTAGTCGCCGTGCACGACGGTGGGCGCGGGGGAGTGGGGCAGCGCCGCGGCGAGCTCCCGGTGCAGCTCGTCGATGCCGGGCAGGTCGCGCCCGCGCGAGGCCTGGAGCTGCTTGTCCCACCGGCGCAGCTGCCGCTCCAGGAAGCCCTCCGGGCGCCCGAAGTCCGCCAGCCCGGCCGCCGGTGGGTCCACGGCGTGCAGGGCGACGAGCGTGTCGGTCAGCTCCAGCACGACCTTGCGGGTGCGCTCCGGGCCGAGGGCGGTGAGCTGGCCCGCGGTGCGGTAGGGCGTGCCCTCGACGAACTCCATGACGTAGAAAGGCGCCCCGATGACGTCCTCGTCCTCGCAGAGCAGCACCGCCCGCGGCACCGGCACCGCCGTACCGCGCAGCGCGTCGATCACCCGGTGCTCGCGCCGCATGTCGTGCGCGGTGGCCAGCACGTGCCCCAGCGGGGGCCGGCGCACCACCCAGTGCCCGGGGCCGTCGTCGCGCACCGCGTAGGTGAGGTTGGACCGCCCCCCTTCGATCAGCTCGGCGCGCAGCGCTCCGCGCACCAGCCCGGGCCGTTCGCGCTCCAGGTGGGCGCGCAGCCGCTCCGGATCGAGCCCCGGCAGGTTGTCCTTGCTCATCGAGTGCCCCTCCACACGGAGTTGAACGTACGGCCGTACGTCCGGTGGACGGACGGCATGACGACCGGCCTCATCATGCCGACCAGTCGGTATGCCGTCCAGGGGTCACCCGGCCTCTCTCACGCGTGGCAGGGCAGGGGCCGGCCGCCGTTCATCAGCGTCATGTCCCCGAGGACGGGCATCAGGTCCAGCGGTGAGCCCAGCGGCAGCCCGTCCAGCTCCGCGTAGGCGCGGTGCAGGTTGGCGACCAGGCGTTCGCTCTCGCGCAGGTCGGCGAACTCGCCCAGGTCCGCTGTGCGCGCGGCCTCCAGCGGGGTGCGGCCGGCGGCGTGGGAGGTGCGGGCCAGTTCCTGGACGTAGCGCAGGTAGCGCTCGACGGTGTCGTAGACGCCCGGGTCGGTCACGCGGCCGTGCCCCGGTACGACCGTGGGCGCGTCGAGCGCGCGCAGCGTCTGAAGGGCGCGCAGCGAGCCGCTGAGCGAGCCCATCATCACGAAGGGGGTACCGCCGTTGAAGACGAGGTCGCCGGTGAAGACGACGCCCTGCTCCGGCAGCCAGGCGATGGTGTCGCCGACGGTGTGCGCGGGGCCGGGGTGGATCAGCCGCACCTCGATGTCGCCGACGTGCACGGTGAGGGTGTCGGTGTAGGTGAGGTTCGGGGCGCTGACCTCGATGTCGCCGTACTCGACGGCGGGCCAGGCCTGGTGCAACTGCAGGCCCGCGGCGAGGGTCTCGCGGCGGCAGTCGGTGTGGCCGATGACCGTGGCGCCGGGCGTGAAGACACAGTTGCCGTAGGTGTGGTCGCCGTGGTGGTGGGTGTTGACCAGGATCTGCGGCTGCGGCGCGCCGCTCGCGGCCACCGCGTCGCGCAGCAGGCGGGCGCGCCGCTCGGTGGCGGCGGTGTCGATCAGCAGGGTGCGGCCGCCGTCGCTCACGAACCCCGCGTTGTTCAGGCACCAGCCGCCGTCGGGCTGGATGTAGGCGCTCACGCCGGGTGCGAGGGGGACGGTGTACGGCTCGGTGCCCGTCGCCCCGTCGGTGGGCGCGTCGTCGCGCGTCGTGGTCATCGTTGGCCTCCCATGGCGTCCGCCGCCCGGCCGGGCGGATCCGACCGACCGTCAGAATACGGGCGGCCGGGCGCGCGTGCGCGAGGTGGTGGGGCGCAGGTCGGACGCGTGTCAGGCGCGGTGCTCCAGGCCGGGGCGCAGCCGCTCCAGGAGGCCGAACAGCGTCGTGCGCTCGTTCTCGTCGAGGGCGTCGAGCGCGCTGTGGGTGGCCTGCATCTCGGCCCGTACCCGGCGGATGGTCTCGTGGCCCTCGTCGGTGGCGACCACGTTCTTCACCCGGCGGTCGGCGGGGTCGGGCTCGCGGCGCACCAGGCCGCGCGCCTCGAGCCGGTCCACGATGCCGGTGACGTTGGAGGCGTCGCAGACCAGCAGGGTGGCCAGGCCCCGCATCGGCACCGGGCCCTTGAGCTGGGACAGCAGCTTGGCCTGGACGGAGGTGAGGCCGTGGCGGGCGGCGGCGGCCGCGAAGTCCTGCCACTGGGCGGTGCCGAGCGCGGCCACCAGCTCGAGGAGCTGGGCCTTGGTCGGGGCGTGTGAGGTCGGGCCGGTCATGGGTCGAGTGTACTCAAAGAGCTTGATGGCTTAAATCATTAACTTGACTATGTGAAGTATCGGGTCCTACCGTGATGCGAGTTGCTTGACGATCTCAAGCATCAATGTCGTGAAGTAACTGGCCCGCAGCCCGAAGGAACCCCTCCCCCTCATGACCTCGCCAGCGCCCGCAGCACCGGCCGGCCCGCGGAACGGGACACGCGCCGAGACGCGAACGGTCTTCGCCCTGAGCCTCGCCGCCATGGTCGTCTCGATGATGCAGACCCTTGTCGTGCCGATCCTCGGCCTCATCCAGAACGACCTCGGGACCACCTCCGCCGACGTCAGCTGGGTCACCACCGCGACCCTGCTCTCCGCCGCCGTCTTCACCCCGCTGCTCGGCCGCTTCGGCGACCAGCACGGCAAGAAGAAGACGCTGGTCGGCGTGCTGGTCGTGATGGTCGCCGGGTCCGTCCTGGCGGCCGTGACGCACTCCCTGCTCTGGCTCATCGTCGGCCGCGTCCTGCAGGGCGCCGCCACCGCGATCTTCCCGCTCGCGCTGTCCGTCCTGCGCGAGGAGGTCCGCCCGGCCAAGCTGCCCGGCGCGATGGCCATGGTCAGCGGCACCCTCGCCTTCGGCAGCGGCCTGGCGCTCGTCGCCACCGGCCTGCTCACCTCCGGCGACGATCCCGACTACCGCAGCGCCTTCTGGCTGGCCACCGGCCTCGCCACGCTCGCCCTGATCGCGGTCGTCACCCTCGTCCCCGCCACCCGCGAGACCACCGGCGGCCGCACCGACGTCCTCGGCGCGCTCACCCTGGCCGCCACGCTGGTGCTGCTCCTGCTGCCGATCACCCAGGGCCACGAATGGGGCTGGTCCTCCGGCCGCACCGCCGGCTGCTTCGCCGGCGCCGTCGTGATGGCCGTGCTCTGGACGCTGGTCGAGCGCAGGGTCCGCGAGCCGCTGGTGGACATGAAGATGTTCGCCCACCGCCCGGTGCTCTTCGCCAACCTCGCCGGCCTCCTCGTCGGCTTCGGCTCCTTCGCCCTCTTCATCGGCGTCTCCTACCTCGTCCAGATGCCCTCGAAGATCACCGGCTATGGCTTCGACGCCGGCGTCCTGCGCGCCTCGGTGGAGTACCTGCTGCCCAGCACCATCGTCTCGCTGCTCGCGGCCCCCGTCGGCGGCCGGCTCGTCCGCCACCACGGCCCGCGCCTGGTGCTGCTGCTCGCCTCGCTCACCGGCACCGCCGGCTTCGTATGGATCGCGCTCGACCACGAGCACACCCTCTCGGTGATCGCCGCGGGCATGTTCGTCGGCGCGGCCATCAGCCTCGGCTACGCCGCCATGCCGGCCGTGATCGTCGCCAGCGTCCCGCACCACCAGACCGGCATCGCCAACGGCATCAATTCCATCTCCCGCTCGACCGGCAGCGCCATCGGCAGCGCGATGATCACCACGGTCCTCGCCTCCAAGAGCGTCGAGCACCTGCCGCCGGGCGCGCCCGAGCTGCCCGCGGAGAGCCAGTTCACGCTGACCTTCGTCATCGCGGGGACCGCGTTCCTGCTGGTCTCCGCCGTGGCCTGGCTGGGCCTGAAGAAGATCCGAACCCTGGGGCCGGCAGCGGTGGCGGGCCAGGCCCCGGCGTCCCACGCTGAAACCGCACCCGCCACACGCTGAACACCGCCCCCAGCGACAAAGGAGTCAGCACGATGAAGGCTGTCAGCTACCGGACCTACGGCGGCCCCGAGGTCCTCGAGTACGGCGACATCCCCCGGCCCAAGACCGGCCCCGACGCCGTCCTGATCAAGGTCAAGGCGGCGGCCGTCAACCCCGTCGACTGGAAGGCGCAGGCCGGCTACCTCGACGGCCTGATCGAGCCCGTCTTCCCGGTCGTGCCCGGCTGGGACGTCTCCGGCGTGGTCGTCGCGCCGGGCTCGGACACCCCCGAGTTCCAGGTGGGCGACGAGGTCATCGGCTATGTCCGGGAGGACTTCCTCTCCCGGGGCACGTTCGCCGAGTACGTGGCCGCCCCGGTGCGCACGCTCGCGCCCAAGCCCGCCAACCTCACCTTCGAGGAGGCCGCGGGCATCCCGCTGGCGGGCCTGACCGCCTACCAGGCCCTGAAGGCGGTCAAGGCGGGGGAGGGCGACACCGTGCTGATCCACGCCGCGGCCGGCGGCGTCGGCACCATGGCCGTCCAGCTCGCCCGGCACCTCGGCGCCCGCGTCATCGGCACGGCCAGCGAGCGCAACCACGACTACCTGCGCTCCCTGGGCGCCGAGCCCGTCACCTACGGCGAGGGCCTCGCCGGGCGCGTACGGGCCCTGGCGCCCAAGGGCGTGACCGCGGTCCTCGACCTGGTCGGCGGCGGGGCGATCGAGATCTCGCCCGAGGTGGCGGCCGACGGCGCCCGCCTGGTCTCCGTCGCCGACCCGGCCGTGGCCGGCCTCGGCGGCCGCCTGCTGTGGGTGCGCCCCGACACCGCCGACCTCACGGCGCTGAGCCGCCTGGCCGAGCAGGGCGTGCTCACGGTCGAGGTGGCCGAGGTCTTCCCACTGGAGAAGACGGCCGACGCACAGCGCCTGAGCGCCCAGGGCCACACGCGAGGCAAGATCATCGTCACGGTCGAGTGAGCGGCCGCCGCGGGGCCCGGGGCTACTCCCGGGCCCCGCGGTGTTCCTGGAGCCGGTGGTACGCCTCGAGCCCGTCCGGCACCCACGGCCAGCTGTCCAGGCGCGCCCGCAGCTCCTCCTCGGACAGGAAGCCGTACCAGGCGACCTCTTCCTCCTGAGGCCGGACCGGAAGGTCGCAGCGCACCTCGTAGACCGCCGACCACCAGCTGTGCTCGGGCGTCTCATAAAGGAAACGGAACAGCGGCGTGGGTGCGGGCAGTCCGCTGACGCCCAGCTCCTCCTCGGCCTCCCGCAGCGCGGCCCCGTCGTAGGACTCGCCCGTCCCGAGGGCACCGCCGACGAACATGTCGTAGCGCGAGGGGAAGACGAGCTTGCGCGCGGTGCGCCGGTGCACGAAGATCCGCCCCCGCGCGTCCCTGGCCTGGACGAACACACAGCGGTGCCGCAGCTTCCGCGCGTACACCTCGCCCCGCCGCGCCTGCCCCACGACCCGGTCGTGCTCGTCGACGACGTCCAGTACCTCATCGGCCCCGAGCGGCTGCTGATCAGTCATGGGGTCATCCAAGCAGCCCGCCGTCAGTACGGCTGGAGGTCGCGGATCTGCCCGGGCGCCGCCATCCCCGAGGGCATGGCCGGATGCCGGCCGATCAGGACGATCCCGAGGACGATCGCCACCACGCCCGCGGCCTGGGCCGCCAGCGCCCCCGGCGTCGTGCGCAGCTGGTCGCCCATGAACCCGACCCCGCAGGCGATCCCCGCCAGCGGCTGGGCGGCGGTCAGGGCGGGCAGCGACATCCGCAGGGGCGCCGTCTCGAAGGCGCTCTGCACCAGCACCAGCGCCGCGACCCCGAGCGCCACCACCGCGTACGGCTGCCAGCTCGTGGCCAGGACGGTCCAGCCCTGGGCCAGCCGGCCGCCGCACACCCGGGTGAGCGCGTCCTGCACGCCGTACAGCAGCCCGGCCGCCACCGCCAGCAGGGCCGCCTCCGTGCTCATCCGCACCCGTTTGGAGAGGGCCGCCAGCAGCAGGGCCGCACCCACCATGACGCCGACGACCAGCCAGTGGCGCAGCGGATCGGTCACGGTGCGCCCGCCGTGCGGCCGCCCCGCGACGATGAAGGCGGCCACCCCGCCCGCCAGCAGCCACAGGCCCGCCCAGCCGGTCAGCCCGAGCGGGGCTCTGGTCAGCCACCGGGAGAAGGCCATCGCGAACAGCAGGTTCGTCGCCAGCAGCGGCTCGACCAGCGAGACCTCGCCCCGGCCGAGCGCGATCGCGCCCAGCGCCATGCCGCACACCATGAACGCGATGCCCGCCAGCCAGCGCGGCATCCGGGCCAGGTCCAGCAGCAGCCGGAGCGAGAGGAAGTCGCTCATGGGGGCCCGCTGCGCGGCGTTCTGCTGGAGGACGAACCCCACACCCAGGAAGCATGCCGCGCTCACGGCGAAGGCGAAGACCATCACGTCGCGCACCTCAAGACCGAGCGGTCGTCGGACACTTGGCAGGGAGACGATAGCCGCCGCAGGGGGCGGCATGGCGGTCGAGTACCCCTTTTCTGGGCATTTATCCTGCCCGGAGTGGTGATGACCCCCGGATCGTCGAACTGTAGTTCGCAGTGCGCGCGTGCCCGTGACGTTCCGCATCCCCCGCCCCGGGGGTCCGCGGCAACTGGAGCTGACGGTACGTTACTTGACGTTATGTCAGCGTGAGGACCGGCCTTGACTCGGAGCCGTGACTACCGGTTTGCTGTGCGTGATCGAGTAAGCATGTGCACGGACGCCCCTGACCCGGCGCCCGGAGGGGACGTACGCCGTGGAGGAACCCCGCAGATGACGCCCCCACCCCCCTTGGGCCGCCCCCGGAACAAGGACGGGCCGAGCTTCGACTCCGCCCTGGACGACAGCGAACTCGCGACCGTACGCGACGCGCTGACCCGGGGCCGCTGGGCCGACACCCGCACCCTGCTCGCCCGCACCGGCGACGACTGGGACCGCCGGGGCCACCGCCTCGTCGTCCTCGCCGAGAGCGCCACCAGCGCCGCCTGGGCCCGGGAGTGGCAGCTCGCCGAGCCCGACAGCCCCGACGCCGCCGCCCTCCTGGCCTGCGCCACCGTCTTCCGCGCCCTGCACGGCAAGGACAGCCCCGACGCCGCCCGCGCCCTGTGCCTGACCGCCGCCCGCATGGCCCCCCGCGACCCGACCCCCTGGCTCGCCATCCTCCTCCTCGCCCGCCGCACCGGCACCGACGACGAGCGCGTGCGCGCCTTCGACCAGGTGCGCGCCCGGCACCGGGACCACCACCACGCCCACCACCTGATGGCCGCCTGCCTGGCCGAACGCCAGGACGGCGACCGCGACGACCCGCTGCACGAGGTCTACGACTTCGCCTCCTGGGCCGCCGAACAGGCCCCCGCGGACTCCCCGCTGGCCGTGCTGCCCGTCGTCGCCCACGCCGAGCGCTACCGCGTCCTGGCGGGCGCCGGCCTCGAACCCGCCGACCCCGCCCGCTCGGGACACTGGACCACGCGCCGGGCCCGGCAGGTGATGAAGGCGGCGTTCGACTGGTGGCTCGAATGGGACATCGATGAGGACGCAGCAGACGCAGCAGACACAGCGGACGCAGCAGACACAGCAGACGCGGCGGACGGAGCAGGGGCAGCGGCGGCCACCACGGCCCACCCCCGGCGCAAGGTCGACCTCAACTACCTGGCCCACGCCAAGCTGCACGAGGGCCGCCCCGCCGAGGCCGCGGCCCTGCTCACCCGCATCGGCCGGCACGCCACGCACGCCCCCTGGTCCTACCCCGACCGGGACCCCAGGAAGAGCTTCCGGGCCGCCCGCCGCGCCGTCCTCGGCGCCGCCTGACCCACGGCCCGCACCGCCTCGCACCACCCGCACCACCCCGGCTCCGCTCACCCCCACGGGAAGGACGGCCCCGCCATGTCGACGGGCATCACGCGCGAGATCAGCACCTTCAAAGGGCAGGAAAGACGCCTGCGCGCAAGCCGCATAGGAGTGGCGGGCCTGCTGCTGTCGGTCGTCGCCGCCAGCGCCCCGCTGATGGTCACCGCGGGCGTCATGCCCACCACCTACGGGACCATGGGCATCGTCGGCCAGCCCCTGCTCTTCGTCATCCTCGGCGTCGTCCTGACCCTCTTCAGCTTCGGCTACGCCGAGATGAGCCGCCACGTCCACAACGCCGGCGCCTTCTACGCCTACATCGCCCGTGGCCTGGGCGGCACCGCCGGCGCCGCCGCCTCCGTCGTCGCCCTGGTCGCCTACAGCGCCATGCAGTTCGCGATCTACGGCATCTTCGGCTTCGAGCTCTCCGGCCTCCTCGACCAGCATCTCGGCCTGCGCGTCGCCTGGTGGGTGCCCGCCCTCGTGGCCGTCGCCGCCGTCGGCGCGCTCGGCTGGCTCAAGATAGACCTCAACGCCAAGGTCCTCGGCGTGCTGCTGCTCATCGAGTGCGCCATGGTCGTCGTCTTCGACGCCGCCGCCCTCGGCAGCCCCGGCCCGGACGGCCTCTCCCTGCACGCCTTCGACCCCGCCACCCTCTCCGGCGCCGGGCTCGGCACCGCGCTGTGCTTCACCATCGCCTCCTTCGTCGGCTTCGAACAGGCCGCCGTCTACGCCGAGGAGACCAGCCGGCCGCAGGTCGCCGTCGCCCGCGTGACCTTCCTCGCCGTCGGCTTCGTCGCCCTGTTCTTCGCCTTCGCCTCCTGGGCGCTGAACGTGGCCGCCGGGCCGTCACAGATCGTCGATCTGGCGCGGAAGGAGGGCCCGAACCTCCTCTTCGCCCTCTCCGAGGACCGGTTCGGCGCCACCTTCACCGACGCCATGCACCTCTTCTACGTGACCGGCATGTTCGCCGCGATGCTCAGCTTCCACAACGTCGTCGCCCGCTACGCCTTCGCCATGGGCCGCGAGGGCCTGCTGCCGGCCGCCCTCGGCCGCACCTCCAGGGCCAGCGGCGCCCCCGCCTACGGCTCGCTGCTCCAAAGCGCCGTCTCGCTGCTGGCCGTCGCGCTCTTCGCGCTCACCGACGACCGCCCCCACGGCGACCCGACCGCGCCCGTCCTGCGGCTGTTCACCTGGATGGGCAACGTCGGCGCGCTCGGCGTCATCGTGCTGATGGCCGCCGCCAGCGCCGCCGTCATCGTCTTCTTCGTCCGCCGCGGCGCGGCCCGCGCCCAGGCACCCCGGCTGATCGCCTCCGGGGTCGCCGGGCTGATCCTGCTGATCATCGTCGGCTACGCGGTCAAGGACTTCGACGTCCTGCTCGGCGCCGGCCCCGGAGGGGCCCTGAGCTGGATCCTGCCCGGCCTGATCGGCCTCGCCGTCCTCCTCGGGCTCGGCTACGGGCTCGTGCTGAAGGCCGTACGCCCGCAGGTGCACGCGCGCATCGGGCTCGGCAACGAGGCGTTCCAGCTGGAGAAGGCCGCCAAGGAGGCGGCGGCCACGGAGCCCTCCGCAACCACCGGCCCCACCCACTCCAGAAAGGTTTCCTCATGACGTGCTGCCCCTCCGGCTCCCCGGCCGCCGCGCCCCATCCCCTCGACCCGCTGAGCGCCGACGAGATAGCCACGGCCCGCCGCGTACTGGAGGAGGCGGGCAAGGTCTTACCCTCCACCCGCTTCCCCCTCGTCCTGCTCGACGAGCCCGACCGCCACACGGCCGCCGTCCACCGGCCCGGCGACCCCGTCGTGCGGCGGCTGCGCGTCACCCTGCTCGACACCGCGACCGGCGCGGCCGCCGAGGCCCTCGTCGACGTCACCGGCGCCCTGCTGCTCTCCTACCGCGCGCTGGACGTGGCCACCGAAGGCCAGCCGCAGGTCCTGTTCGAGGAGTACCCGGTCGTCGAGGCGATCGTGAAGGCCGACCCCGGCTGGCGCAAGGCCATGGCCGAGCGCGGCGTGGACGACACCGACCTGGCCGTCTGCGCCCCGCTCGCGGCCGGCGACCTCGTGCTCGACAGGCCGGGCCGCCGGCTGCTGCGCTGCCTGACCTGGCTGCGCTGCGACGCGACCGACAACGCCTGGGCCCACCCCGTGGGCGGCCTCGTGGCCGACGTCGACGTCATCGAGCGGCGCGTCGTACGGATCATCGACACCGGAGCGGTGCCCGTACCCACCGAATGCGGCCGGTACGAGAGCGAGTTCACCGGACCGGCCCGCACCGACCTGCGCCCCCTGGAGATCACCCAGCCCGAGGGGCCGTCCTTCCGGCTCGACGGGCCCCTGCTGACCTGGCAGAACTGGAGCTTCCGCGTCGACTTCAACGCGCGCGAGGGCCTCGTCCTGCACCGCGTCACCCACCGCGACGGACAGGACGGCCGGGAACGACCGGTCCTGCACCGCGCCTCCCTCGCCGAGATGGCCGTCTCCTACGGCGAACCCGAGGAGAGCCGCAACTGGGTGGCCTTCCTCGACGCGGGCGAGTACTCCCTGGGCCGCAACGCCAACGCCCTGCGGCTCGGCTGCGACTGCCTCGGCGAGATCCGCTACCTGGACGCCGTCGTCGCCGACGACGAGGGCAACCCCCAGACCCTGCCCAACGCCATCTGCGTCCACGAGGAGGACCACGGCCTCCTGTGGAAGCACACCGACATCTTCAACGACAACGCCGCCCACAGCCGCCGCTCCCGCCGCCTGGTCATCTCCTTCATCGCGACCGTCGGCAACTACGACTACGGCTTCTACTGGTACTTCCACCAGGACGGCACCATCGCCTTCGAGGCCAAGTCCACCGGCATGGTGCAGACCGCCGCTGTCGAGCCCGGCGCGGGCTCGCCCCACGGCACCGAGATCGCGCCGGGCCTGCTCGCCCCGTACCACCAGCACCTGTTCTGCGTCCGGCTCGACGTGGCCGTCGACGGGCTCGCCAACACCGTCGAGGAGGTCGACGTCGTCCCCGTCCCGCCCGGCCCGTCCAACCCGGCCGGCAACGCCTTCACCACCCGTACGACCGTCCTCGCCGACAGCGCGGACGGCGGCCGGGTGGCCGACCCCGCCGCCGGGCGGCGCTGGCGGATCACCAACCCCGGCTCGCGCAACCGCATGGGACAGCCCGTCGCCTACACCCTCGTCCCGCAGCCGGGGCCGCTCGTCCTGGCGCAACCCGGGTCCGCCGTGGCCCGGCGCACCGCCTACGGCACCAAGCACCTGTGGGTCACCCGCCACCGCCCCGACCGGCGCTACCCGGCGGGCGACTACCCCAACCAGCACCCCGGGGGCGCCGGGCTGCCGCGATGGACCACGGGCGGCGAGAGCCTGGAGAACACCGAGCTGACCGTCTGGCACACCTTCGGGCCCACGCACCTGCCGCGCCTGGAGGAGTGGCCGGTCATGCCGGTCGACGCCACGGGCTTCTCGCTCAAGCCCACGGGGTTCTTCGACCGCAACCCCGCCCTGGACCTGCCGGTGGAGAGGGACGGCGGCAGCCACCGCGCGGTGTGACGGGCCGGGGGAGGCGCCTCAGCTCTCCAGCGCCTTCCCCACCCGCCGCGAGACGGTGAACTCGTACAGGTCCAGCACCCCGGGCGGCTCCGCCAGCCCCGGCCCGCCGGCCCGCACCCACGCGGCGATGTCCGCCAGCGCGTCGTCGTCGTTGACCAGCCCCAGCCACACGGGCCTGCCCCCGGCCGCCCGCCCCGCCGCCGACGGCTGCACCACCACCACGTTCGCCTGGTCGCACACGTCCAGGCACTCCGAGGCCCGCACCGGGGCGGCATCCCCCAGGGCCCGCCGCAGCCGGGCGATCTGCCCCGCGTGATCCACGCCCGGCACCTTCGCGGGATCGCCGCAGCAACAGCCCCGGCAGACGGTGACCCGGCAGGGTGCGGCGGAGGGAACGGCGCTGCGGGGGCTCTGGGGCGTCATCCGGATGATCTTACGCAGCATCGAACGCCAGCACGAGGGGTCGCCGGGCCGCTCGCCCGTAAAAGACCAGGACATACAGAAGAACCCCAGCTGATAGCTGGGGTTCCCGCTGGTGTCCGAGGGGGGACTTGAACCCCCACGCCCGATAAAGGGCACTAGCACCTCAAGCTAGCGCGTCTGCCATTCCGCCACCCGGACCAGGTGTCTGTCTCTGCGGGGTGTTCCCCGCGGCGACATGGAAAACAATACCAAACATTCGACGGTGCTCGATCACGCTGCCGGGCGCCGCCGGGCACCGCTCGTTGCGGGCGTATGTCGGCCGCATTGCGGCCTTGGGCTGGGGGAACAGGAGAGGGAGGATGGCCGTGGACCCACGCCGGGGGGCCCGCGCGTACCCGCCGCGGCCGACCGGCGGCGAACCACGAGGAGGCAGCGTGAGCGAGTCGAAGCCGGTCGTCGACGGTACAGCAGGTACAGCCGGGAACGCCGAGAAGGAGGTCGTCGACCTCTGCCGCGACCTGATCCGGATCGACACCAGCAACTACGGCGACCACTCCGGCCCCGGCGAGCGGGCGGCCGCCGAGTACGTGGCCGGGAAGCTGGCCGAGGTCGGGCTCGAGCCGCGGATCATCGAGTCCCACCGGGGCCGCGCCTCGACCGTGGCCCGGATCGAGGGCGAGGACCCCTCCCGGCCGGCCCTGCTCATCCACGGCCACACCGACGTCGTGCCCGCCGACGCCGACGACTGGACCCACCACCCCTTCGCCGGGGAGATCACGGACGGCTGCGTGTGGGGGCGCGGCGCGGTCGACATGAAGGACATGGACGCGATGACCCTCGCGGTCGTCCGCGACCGCCTGCGCACCGGGCGCAAGCCGCCCCGCGACATCGTGCTGGCCTTCCTGGCCGACGAGGAGGCCGGCGGCGTCTACGGCGCCCGGTACCTGGTGGACAAGCACCCCGGGCTCTTCGAGGGCGTCACCGAGGCGATCGGCGAGGTCGGCGGCTTCTCCTTCACGGTCAACGAGAACCTGCGGCTCTATCTGGTGGAGACCGCCCAGAAGGGCATGCACTGGATGCGGCTCACCGTGGACGGCACGGCCGGCCACGGCTCGATGACCAACAAGGACAACGCCATCACCGAGCTGTGCGAGGCGGTCGGCCGGCTGGGGCGGCACGAGTTCCCGGTCCGGGTGACCAAGTCCGTGCGGTCCTTCCTCGACGAGCTGTCCGACGCGCTCGGCACCCCGCTCGACCCGGAGGACATGGAGGCCACGCTCGCCAAGCTCGGCGGCATCGCCAAGATGATCGGCACCACCCTGCGCAACACCGCGGCCCCGACGATGCTCGGCGCCGGGTACAAGGTCA
The DNA here is from genome assembly GCF_040646235.1 of Streptomyces sp. NPDC046261. Classification (NCBI taxonomy): domain Bacteria; kingdom Bacillati; phylum Actinomycetota; class Actinomycetes; order Kitasatosporales; family Streptomycetaceae; genus Streptomyces; species Streptomyces sp. NPDC046261. The sequence continues at coordinate 120,643 of NZ_JBEYZU010000013.1, forward strand.
ACGTGATCCCGGGGCAGGCCACCGCCCACGTCGACGGCCGGTTCCTGCCCGGCTACGAGGAGGAGTTCCTCGCCGACCTCGACCGCGTCCTCGGGCCGCGGGTCAAGCGCGAGGACGTCCACGCGGACAAGGCGCTGGAGACCAGCTTCGACGGGGACCTCGTCGACGCCATGCAGACGGCGCTCAAGGCCGAGGACCCCATCGCGCGGGCCGTGCCGTACATGCTCTCCGGCGGCACCGACGCCAAGCACTTCGACGACCTGGGCATCCGCTGCTTCGGCTTCGCCCCGCTCAAGCTGCCGCCCGAGCTGGACTTCGCGGGGATGTTCCACGGCGTGGACGAGCGCGTGCCCGTCGACGGCCTGCAATTCGGGGTGCGTGTGCTCGACCGCTTCCTGGACGCGTGCTGACATCGGCCCTGAAAGAGAGTCGGGCCGTACGTATTTGGCGCCTTCTTCGCCGGAACGAGTGAACGCCTTCCTCCTTACGTAGCTCCAATTCCCCCGTGTCGTTACAGGTGTGCGGTCCGCGGCTGGGATCGCATTGCCAACAAGGAGGAATCCATGCTCAAGAAGGTCGTCGCCGCCGCGGCAGCCACCAGTGGTCTCGTACTCGTGGGCGCGGGCGTCGCCGCCGCCACCGGGGGGGCCCAGGGTGCTGCCGTGAACTCTCCCGGCGTCGTCTCGGGCAACGTCGTCCAGGTCCCGGTGGCTGTGCCGGTGAACCTGTGTGGCAACACGATCAATGTCGTCGGGCTGCTCAACCCCGCTTTCGGTAACACCTGCGTCAACAAGTGACGCCGTGTCCCAATCCGTGAGGGGCTGAACCCGCAGCGGCTCCGGAGCGCGCGCCATGCGTTCCGGGGCCGCCGGACTTTGGGGCCATCGGGATGGGACCAGGTTTTCCGCGCACGGGTGGGGAAATGTACGCCCTTGCGCATTCCGCATGGCAAGCAGCAGCAGAGGGGCAAGACGAAAATGCGACAGGTCACCAAGAAGGGCCTGATCACCGTAGCGGCGGCCAGTGGGGTGATCGCCGCCGTCACCGGCGGCTACGCCCAGGCCGACTCGGGTGCCAACGGCGCCGCGACGCACTCCCCGGGCGTCGCTTCGGGGAACACCGTTCAGGTTCCGGTCCACGTGCCGGTGAACGCGTGCGGCAACACCGTGAACGTCGTCGGGTTGCTCAACCCCGCGACGGGCAACCGCTGTGTCAACGGCGGCCACGGCCACAAGGGCCACGGCGGCCACGGTCACGGCGGCCACGGAGGCTACGGCCACGGCGGTGCGCTGGCGGACGGCAAGAGCGTCGGCTCGCCCGGCGTGGCCTCCGGCAACACCGCGCAGGTGCCGGTCAGCATCCCGGTCAACGCGTGCGGCAACAGCGTCAACGTGGTCGGGATCGGCAACTCCACGCACGGCAACACGTGCGTCAACAACGGCCACGGCCCGGCCCAGCAGGGCCACGGCCACAAGCCGCCGCACGGCGAGAAGCCGGGGCACCAGGGCCCGCAGAAGCCCGGTGGGCACCACAACCCGCCCACCGAGGCGAAGCCCGGCCACAAGCCGCCGGCCAAGCACCACGACGAGCCGGCCGGCCACCCCGGCGCGCCGGGTCACCACCAGGCCAAGCCGGCCATGGAGGTGAAGGACGCGCACCTTCCCGCCGCGCCCCTCGCCGAGCACCGTCCGGCCACGGTCGCCCAGAAGGCCGCGGAGCTCGCGCACACCGGTGCCGGCCAGCTGGGTGCGGCCGGTGCCGCCAGCGCGGGCCTGCTGCTCGGCGGCGCGATGCTCTACCGCCGTTCCCGTGGGGCCCAGGGCTGACACGCCCTGAACGGCTGAGCCGGTCGGAACCGGCACGGAGCGGGCCCCGCAGCCGCGGGGCCCGCTCCGTATGCGTTCACTCCCGGGCGTTCACCCGGTTGCCGTGCGGTACCGAAGGGCGGTACCCGGTCACCACGTGGCGCGGATCTGGCGAATGATCCTCCGGCGCAGCCGCACCCTGCGGCTGCCGTCGGGATAGAGGCGCAGTCGGTCCAACTCCCAGTGTCCGTACTCGGCGTGTTCGGTCAGCAGGCGTGTGGTCGCCCTCCGGGAGACACCCCTGGGCACATACACATCGCAGAATTCGTATTCCGGCATCGCATCTATTGTGCGGGAACGGGCCCGGTGCGGATAGCGTCTGCACTATGTCTGATGCTGCGCAGCCAACCGCTGCCGAGGTACGGGCCGCCGCCGAGGCGGTCAAAGCCGCTCTGGACCGCCACCTCGAGGCCGTCGAACGCCGTTCGGGGGAGGACGACCCGGCCGTCTACGCCGCGTTCAACGAGCTGGCCGCGACAGCCGAGGCGTACGACGAGCTGCTGTACGACGCCTACGACGAGGTCACCCCCTTCGAGATCCCCGGGGACGACACGCTGCCCGCCTACGCGGGGCCGGACGAGCCCAGCGCACTGAGCGTGCTGATCCGCAGGGACTACGCGGTGGTCGAGCCGCAGCGGCTGCTCGCCCAGGCCCAGCGTGTCGCCGATCTCGATCCGGACGTCGACGTCGACACGGACGCGGGAGGGCACGGCGGCGCGGCCGGCATCGTCGGCCACAGCGTGCACGCCGCCCTCGGGGTGCTCTTCGGCGAGTACGAGCCGGACGAAATCGCCTCCCGGCACAAGGAATTCGGCCTGGAGGAGGGTGACTCCACGCTGTGGGTGTCGGCCGCCGACGAACCGGCCGAGCCGGGGGAGTGGCTGGCCGAACCCTTCGAGCAGGCCGATCCGCAGCGCGTCATCTGCCGCTTCGACGTCAGCGCCGTCTTCGACGAGGAGCTCGGCCTCGACGGCGATGACGATGACGACGACGGCGATGACGACGACGGAGATGACGAGGACGACGATCTCGACGTCGACGACGGGGGTGACGACGGCCGGACCGTACGCCGCCCACGCCGCTGACCTCGGCTTTTCCGGCCGTCCGGCCGGCTCCTGGGGGAGCCGGCCGGACGGCCGGTGGTCATTCGGCCGGGCGGCTCTGCGCCTCCAGCAGGGACCGCAGGCGGGTGGTCCGCTCCTTCGCCGGCACCTCGGCGACGGCGCGGGGCAGCGCCTGGTCCACGCCCTGCACCACCGACAGGTGCCGCTCGGCGCGGCTGAACGCCGTGTAGATCCACGAGCGCGTCAGCGACCCGGCGGCATCGCCCGGCAGGACCACCACGGCCGCGGGCCAGCGCGTCCCGGCCGCCTGGTGAGCGGTCACGGCCCAGCCGTGGCGCACCTCGTCACCGACGCGGTCCGGCGGTACGACCACGGGGGCGCCGTCGCAGTCCAGGTGCAGCCCCTCGGCGTCCGCGGAGGTCACGGTCCCGGGGAGCATGCGGCCGGGCGCGGGGACGTAGGCGACGCGGTCGCCGGGGTCGAAGCCGCCGAACCGGCCGGGGCCGGGGTTCAGCCGCTCCTTGAGCGCCGCGTTGAGCGCGCGGGTGCCGGCGGGGCCGCCGTGGCCCGGGGTGATCACCTGGGTGCGGTCGGCGGGCACACCGATGGCGCGCGGGACGGAGTCGGCGACCAGCTGCACCGTGCGGTGCACCGCCTCGCCCGGATCCCGCACCGGGACGATCACGACCTCCTTGCCGGGCGCGGCCACCTGAAGGAGCTCGCCGACGCCGATGCCCGAGACGAGCTCGCCGAGCGGGCCCGGGTCGGGGGTGCGGGAGACGACCACCGGGCAGGCGCGGGCCGCCACGACGTCCGCGAACACGCGGCCCGGGCCCGCCGACCACAGCACGCCGGGGTCGCCGCCGAGCACCAGGCGGGTGCCGTCCGCGAGCGACTCCACCAGCAGTGCCGCCGTCTCCACGTCCAGCTGCGGGGCGTCGAGGACGACGAGCAGGTCCAGGGCCAGGGAGCCGTCCTCGTCGCGCCCGGGGCCCTCCTGGCCGGACAGCAGGCCGGCGACGGTGACGGCGTCGGGGACGCCCAGCGCGGCGAGGCGGCGGCGGCCGTCCTCGGTGTGCGCGGCGGCGCAGGCGCGCAGGCCCAGCCCGGCCGCGGCCGTCACCAGGGCGGCGGGCTCGGCGCGGGCCGCCTCGCCGCCGCTGTGCGCCACCAGGCCGCAGGCCGCGGCCGCGCGGATCAGCTCGGCGGCGGAGGGGGAGGGGGCGGCGCCGGCCGCCGCTTCCCAGTCGGCTTCGGGCAGGGGGGCGGCGATCAGCCGGGCGAGGCCGTCGGCGAGGCTCTCCTCCGCCATGGCGTACCGGTCCAGTCCCAGCAGCAGCGACACCGGTGACTCGCCGTCCCCGTCCTCGCTCCCGGCCTCACCCTCGCCTTCGGGGCCCTCGTGGAACACCAGCACCGCACCCTCGGCGATGGCGTTCTGCAGCGCCTCGTCCGGGTCGGGCACGGAGCGCCGCGCGAGCTCGGCGCGCAGCGCCGGGGCCTGAAGGACGGTGTGCCCGGCGAGCGCGGCGCGCTCCAGCAGCCATACGACGAGCGCCTGGGCCCGCCGCTCGTCGCCCGGCCCGCACTCGGGCCCCAGCAGGGCGCGCGCGAAGCCGTCGGCCTGCTCGGGCCGTACGCCCGGCACGGCCAGCAGCCGCCAGGGGTCCTCGCGCAGGATGTCGGCGGCCTGCTCGCCGAGCGCTTGCGCGGCCTGCGGCGCGAGCTGCTCGGGGGCGCCGCCCGCGGCGAGCACCTCGACGAGTCCGGCGCTGGGCGCGACCGTCGCCGGGGCGGCCGGAGCCTGCGCGGGCCGGACGGGTGCCGGTCGCGCCGCGGGCCGGGGCTTGGGCTTGGGCTCGGTGAAGAACGAGGCCGCGGACCGCTCCCCGCTCTCCACGGCCCGCACCGCCGCCGCCAACGCCTCGGCCACGGCCGACCGCGCCCCGGCCGGGCTCCCGCCCGCACCCGGCGCGCCCTCGCCACCGCTCGGCCCAGGAGCACCGTCCCGCGCGTCGTCGGCTCTGCCGTGCGGCAACCGGGCCGCGTCGGGGGCCGGGGCTGTGTCGGCGGCCTCGGGGGCGGTGGCGTCGTCGGCGAGGTGACCGGGGTCGTTGGTCACAGCGTGCTCCAGTTGTGGTCGGGGTAGCGGTGCACGGGCGCCGACACGTCGTCGAGCGCCTGGCAGATCTCGTCCGGAAGACTAAGGGTCTCCACTGACAGTGCCGCCCCGAGCTGCTGCGCGGTGCGGGCGCCGACGATCGGTGCGACGACGCCGGGGCGGTCGCGGACCCAGGCCAGGGCCACCTGCAGCGGCGTGGTGGCGAGGCCGTGGGCGGCCGTGGTGACCGCGTCGACGACGCGGGCCGCCGTGTCGTCGAGGTAGGGGGCGACGAAGGGGGCGAGGTGTTCGGAGGCGCCCCGGGAGTCGGCCGGGGTGCCGTGGCGGTACTTGCCCGTGAGCACGCCCCGGCCCAGCGGCGAGGAGGGCAGGACGCCGATGCCGAGGTCGAGCGCGGCGGGCAGCACCTCCCGCTCGATGCCGCGCTGCAGCAGTGAGTACTCCATCTGCGTACAGGCCAGCCGGGTGCGCACCGCGGGCTCGGCGAGCTGCCAGGTCGCGGCCTTGGCGAGCTGCCAGCCGCTGAAGCCCACGACCCCGGCGTAGCGGGCCCGGCCGCTGCGGACGGCGAGGTCGACGGCCTGCAGCGTCTCCTCGACGGGGGTGGCGGGGTCGAAGGCGTGTATCTGCCATACGTCGACGTAGTCGGTGCCGAGCCGTTCCAGCGAGGCGTCGAGCGCCGCGAGCAGGTGGCCGCGTGAGCAGTCCACGCGCCGGTCGGGGTCCAGCACGCTGCCGGCCTTGGTGGCGATGACCAGGTCCCGGCGCGGTACGAGATCCTCCAGGAGCCGCCCGAGCAGATATTCGGCGCCCCCGTCCGCGTAGACGTCCGCGGTGTCGACGAGCGTGCCGCCCGCCTCCCAGAAGGTCTTGAGCTGCCCGGCCGCCTCGTGTTCCCCGGTGTCCCGGCCCCAGGTCAGGGTGCCGAGCCCGATCCGGGATACCCGCAGGCCAGTGCGGCCGAGATGCCTTTGTTCCATGAGCGCTGAGAGTACTGTTCGCGTCGCACCGCGTCGCCGCGCCGCCCCCGGGTGCCGTCAACCGCCCGGTGACGTACAGGGGGTACGCGCGCTAGAGTCCGGGCAACAGCGACGTTACTGATGAGTAAGGGGTGCCCGTGAGCGGGATGAGGCTCGGAATCAACCTCGGCTACTGGGGAGCCGGGATGGACGCGGACAACCTCGCCGTCGCCCGCGAGGCGGACCGCCTCGGATACTCCGTCTGCTGGGCCGCCGAGGCGTACGGCTCGGACGCGCCCACCGTGCTGTCGTGGGTGGCCGCCCGGACCGAGCGCATCGACGTCGGCTCGGCGATCCTGCAGATCCCCGCCCGTACGCCCACGATGACGGCGATGACCGCCGCCACGCTCGACTCGCTCTCCGGCGGCCGCTTCCGGCTGGGCCTGGGCGTCTCCGGCCCGCAGGTCTCCGAGGGCTGGTACGGCGTGAAGTTCGACAAGCCGCTGGCCCGCACCCGCGAGTACGTCGAGATCGTCCGCAAGGCCATGTCCCGCGAGCGCGTCACTCACGAGGGCGCGCACTGGACGCTGCCGCTGCCCGGCGGCCCCGGCAAGCCCCTCAAGCTCACCGTGCACCCCGTGCGCGAGCGGATCCCGCTGTACATCGCCGCGATCGGCCCGAAGAACCTCGAGCAGACCGGCGAGATCGCCGACGGCGCCCTCGTCGTCTTCTTCGCCCCCGAGCACGCCGAGGAGACCACCCTCGGCGCCCTGCGCGCGGGCCGCGCCAAGGCGGGCAAGGACCTCGACGGCTTCGACCTCGTCCCGACCGTTCCCATGGCCGTGGGCGACGACATCGACGCCCTCGCCGACCTCTTCCGCCCCTACACCGCCCTCTACGTGGGCGGCATGGGCAGCGCCAAGCAGAACTTCTACAACAAGCTCGCGCAGCGGATGGGGTACGAGAAGGAGGCCGCCGAGATCCAGGAGAAGTACCTGGCCGGCGACAAGGCCGGCGCGGCCGCGGCGATCCCGCGCAAGCTCATCGACTCCACCGCCCTGCTGGGCCCGGTCGAGCGCATCGCCGACCGCATGCAGGCCTACGCCGACGCGGGGACCACCACCCTGTCGCTGGCCCCCGCCGGGTTCACCCTGGAGGAGCGGCTCGCGAGCCTGCGGACCGGCGTCGAGGCGCTGGAGCGGGCCGGACTGGCCTGAGCGAACCCTGCCCCAAGGGGCCGCGGCCGTGGTGGGGGCTCGGGGGTCGTCTTCCCCGCCACGGCCGACACCGAACACAACGCCTGGGCGCGCCGGTGGTTACGCGCCGGGGAACCCTCGAATCTCCGCCCGAACTCCTCCGTTCGGCCGAGCGCGCGCCGTCCCTGATTGCCGCGCCCGAGCGGGAGCCGTTGACTCGGTGCAGACGGAGGTGAGGGCCATGCTCACGGCCAGGAGTCTGTTCCAGGAGATCATCGACAACGACGAGGCCTACCAGCTGTTCTGCTCGATCGCGGCCGGCGGCGAGCACCAGGGCGGCTGGGAGAACGGCCGGATCGCCGCTCTGGTGCCCGAGAGCCGGCGGACCCTCGCCCCCAAGATCGCCCGGCACGGCGCCGACGAGGAGAAGCACGGCCGGATCTTCCAGGCCCTGCTGCGCAGGCGCGGACTGCCGCAGATCGAGGCGCCGCCGGAGACCGACTACACGATGATCCTCGAACGCGAGGGCATCGGCCTGCCGCACGAGAAGCTGCGCGGCGAGGCGCCGCTGACCGAGCGCGACATCATCGCCTACCTCGTCCACAGCCGGGTCACCGAGCAGCGCGCCGCCGACCAGATGGACATGCTCACCCGGTACTTCGGCGACCACCCCGAGGTCGGCAAGGCGATCCGGATGATCTGCGACGACGAGGCCAACCACCTCGCCTACTGCCACGAGGAGCTGCTGCGCCTCGCCGCCGCCGGGCACGGCCGGACGATCCAGGCCCTGCTGCGGGAGAGCGCGCTGGCCGAGATCGCCATCTACCGGGACGTCAGCCTCGCCGTGATGAGCCGCATGGGCCGCATCCTGCGCTGGCCGAAGGCCAAGTCGGCCGCGCTCGCGGCGGGCATCCGCGCCCTGTACGCCTACGAACGGCTCGTCGGCTGGCGGCGGATGGTCGCGCTGCGCATGCCGGAGCGGCGCGACGCCCTGGGCAGGCCCGCCACCACCGCCGCCGAATTCGCCTGAGCCACCGGCCGGGGCACGCCCCCTACAGCCACCCGCGCCGCTTGAACGTCCGGTACAGCCCGAACACCAGAGAGACCATCAGCAGCACGACCGCCGGATAGCCCCACGGCTGCCGCAGCTCCCACATGTGGTCGAAGTTCATGCCGTACACCCCGGCGATCATCGTCGGCACGGCCGCCATCGCCGCCCAGGCGGAGATCTTGCGCATGTCGTCGTTCTGCTGGACGCCCATCTGCGCGAGGTGGGCCGAGAGGATGTCCGTCAGCAGCCGGTCCAGGCCCTCCACGGACTCGTTGGCCCGCGCCAGATGGTCACCGACGTCCCGGAAGAAGGGCCGCGAGCGGTCGTCCACGAACGGCAGCCCCGCCCCCGCCAGCCGCGCCACCGGGTCGGTCAGGGGGATCGTGGCCCGCCGGAACTCCACGACCTGCCGCTTGAAGGAGTAGATCCGTGACGCGGTGTGCTTGGTGTCCCCGCCCACCGGCGCGAACACCTCCGCCTCCAGCTCGTCCAGGTCCGCCTGCAGCAGCGCGGCCACCTCCGTGTAGTGGTCCACGACCTCGTCGCTCACCGCGTACAGCACCGCCGTCGCCCCGTGGCACAGCAGCTCCGGGTCCTGCTCCAGCCGCTTGCGCACGCGTGCCAGCGGGCTGCCCTCGCCGTGCCGGACGGTGACCACGAAGGAGTCGCCGACGAACAGCATCAGCTCGCCGGTGGTGACGGTGTCCGCCTCGTCGTCGTAGACCACCGGCTTGAGGACCATGAACAGCGAGTCGTCGTAGACCTCCAGCTTCGGCCGCTGATGGGCGTGCAGGGCGTCCTCCACGGCCAGCGGATGCAGCCCGAACTCGCTGGTGACCAGCTCGAACTCCTTCTCCGTGGGCTCGTGCAGGCCGATCCACAAAAACGAGTTCCCGTCGGCGCGCGCCTGGTCCAGCGCGTCGGAGAAATCGGCGGGCCCCTCGGTGCGGTGCCCGTCCCGGTAGATGGCGCAGTCCACGATCACACGAGACAGCCTTCCCTGAAACGTCTGTGAAAACTTCCCCCGCTGCTTCCCCGCACGCCGATTCCCATGACACTTTCCTCACACCCCGGCGGCGCCCGAAGGCATCGTAGGCTGGCGGCCATGCCCACGCTGATCCTGGTCCGGCACGGCCGGTCCACCGCCAACACCGGGGGAGTGCTCGCCGGATGGACCCCCGGCGTGGCCCTGGACGAACGCGGCGCCGCACAGGCCGCCGCCCTGCCGGCCCGGCTGGCGGACGTCCCGCTCGCCGCCGCCGTCTCCAGCCCCCTGCAACGCTGCCTGGAAACCCTCCAGCCGCTGCTCGACGCCCGGCCCGCACTGCCGCTGCACACCGACGAGCGCGTCGGCGAGTGCCACTACGGCGACTGGTCGGGCCGCAAGCTCGCCGACCTCGCCGGCGAACCCCTGTGGGAGGTCGTCCAGCGCCACCCCGCCGCGGCCGCCTTCCCCGGCGGGGAGTCGGTGCGCGCCATGCAGGCGCGCGCGGTCGACGCCGTACGGGAGTGGAACGAGCGCGTCGAGCGGGAGCACGGCCACGACGCCGCCTACCTCGTGTGCACCCACGGCGACCTGATCAAGTCGCTCGTCGCCGACGCCCTGGGCCTGCACCTGGACCACTTCCAGCGGATCACCGCCGACCCCTGCTCGGTCACCGCCATCCGCTACACCCGGCTGCGCCCCTATCTGCTGCGCCTCGGCGACACCGGCGACCTCGCCGGTCTCGTCCCGCCCGCACCCACCCACGGGGAGCCCGCCGAGGACGCGGCCGTGGGAGGCGGTGCGGGAGCACCGTGATCGTCGCGCGCAGTAGGGTGGTGACGCGGGAGCGCCCGGGCCGCGCCCGGGGGACGCGTACGTGATCCCGCACCCGGAACAGACACCCCGACCACCGAACCCAATGGAGCAGGACGTTGTCCCGTCAGGTGTTCCTCTACGACCCACCGGACCGCTTCGTCGCCGGTACGGTCGGGCTGCCGGGCCGCCGCACTTTCTTCCTCCAGGCCACCGCGGGCGGCCGGACCACCAGCGTCGCGCTGGAGAAGGCCCAGGTCGAGGCGCTCGCCGAGCGCATCGACGAGCTCCTCGACGAGGTCGTGCGGCGCACCGGCGGCAGCGCCCCCGTGCCGGCCGTGGCACCTGTGGAGTTCGCCGACACCGAGCCGCTTCAGTCCCCCGTCGAGGAGGAGTTCCGGGTCGGCACCATGGCCCTGGCCTGGGACGGCGAGGGCCAGCGCATGGTGGTGGAGGCCCAGGCCCTCGTCGAGCTGGAGGCCGACTCCGACGAGGACCTCGTCGAGGCCGAGGAGCGGCTGCTGCAGGACGAGCTGAACGGCCCGCCGATGCTGCGCGTGCGGCTCACCGGCACCATGGCCCGCGCCTTCGCCAAGCGCGCCCTCGAAGTCGTCAACGCCGGCCGGCCCCCGTGCCCGCTGTGCAGCCTGCCGCTCGACCCGGAGGGACACGTATGTCCGCGCCAGAACGGATACCGCCGCGGAGCGTGACCCCGCACGAGCTGCTGGCCAAGGGCGAGCTGACCGTACGCGGGCGGGTCCGCGAGGCCTCCAACGCGGTCCTGTACTGCACGGTCGAGTACGAGGGCGTGAGCGCCGCCTGCGTCTACAAGCCGGTCGCGGGGGAGCGGCCCCTGTGGGACTTCCCCGACGGGACCCTGGCCCAGCGCGAGGTCGCCGCCTACGAGCTCTCCGAGGCCATGGGCTGGGGGCTCGTCCCGCCGACCGTCCTGCGGGAGGGCCCCTACGGTCCGGGCATGTGCCAGCTGTGGATCGAGGCGTCCGCGGACGAGGAGACCGGCGAGGCGCTGCTGGCCCTGGTCGAGGGGGAGGAGCCGGGTCCCGGCTGGAAGGCCGTCGGCTTCGCGGAGGTGGGCGAGGACCGCACCGCGCTGCTCGTGCACGCCGACGACGAGCGGCTGCGCCGGCTGGCCGTCCTCGACGCCGTGATCAACAACGGTGACCGCAAGGGCGGCCACCTGCTGCCCGCCGCGGACGGCCGGCTCTACGCCATCGACCACGGCGTGACGTTCAACGCCGAGGACAAGCTGCGCACCCTGCTGTGGGGGTGGGCGGGGGAGCCGCTGCCCGAGGAGGCGCTGGCGGCCCTACGGCGACTTTCGGACGATCTGGCCGAGGGTCGGCCCCTGGCCGCGCGGCTGGCGGAGCTGATCACTCCGGCGGAGATCGAGGCCCTCAGGGGCCGGGTGGCCGGGCTGCTGCGCACCGGGCGGCACCGCGAGCCCAGCGGGCAGTGGCCGGCCATCCCCTGGCCGCCGGTGTGATCTTTACGCGCCGACGCGCGGGAATACACACGTCAAGCAGCCCCTGCAAGACGGGAACTTCGGCCAACCCCCGCGCCCGGTTCGTATCCGGAACCCGCGTCCGGTTACGCTCAGGTCATGCATGCCTGGCCCGCTTCAGAGGTACCCGCCCTGCCCGGCAGTGGCCGCGACCTCCGGATCCACGACACCGCGACCGGTGAACGGGTGACCCTCGTTCCCGGTCCCGTCGCCCGTATCTACGTCTGCGGCATCACGCCGTACGACGCCACCCACATGGGGCACGCGGCGACCTACAACGCGTTCGACCTCGTGCAGCGCGTGTGGCTCGACACCAAGCGGCAGGTCCACTACGTCCAGAACGTCACCGACGTCGACGATCCGCTGCTGGAGCGGGCCCTCGCCAACGGGGACGACTGGACCGCCCTCGCCGAGCGCGAGACGGCCCTCTTCCGCGAGGACATGACCGCGCTGCGCATGCTCCCGCCCCGCCACTACGTGGGCGCCGTGGAGTCGATACCGAAGATCGTGCCCCTGGTGGAGCGACTGCGCGACGCGGGCGCCGCCTATGAACTCGACGGCGACATCTACTTCTCCGTCGCCTCCGACCCCTCCTTCGGCAGCGTCTCCCGCCTCGACGCCGAGGCGATGCGCCTGCTGTCCGCCGAGCGCGGCGGCGACCCCGAGCGCCCCGGCAAGAAGAACCCCGTCGACCCCATGCTGTGGATGGCCGCCCGCCCGGGCGAACCCAGCTGGGACGGCGCGTCGCTCGGCCCCGGCCGGCCCGGCTGGCACATCGAGTGCGTCGCCATCGCGCTGGAGCACCTCGGCATGGGCTTCGACGTCCAGGGCGGCGGCTCCGACCTGATCTTCCCGCACCACGAGATGGGCGCCTCGCACGCCCAGGCGCTCACCGGCGAACACCCCTTCGCCAAGACGTACGTGCACGCCGGCATGGTCGCCCTGCACGGCGAGAAGATGTCCAAGTCCAAGGGCAACCTCGTCTTCGTCTCGGCGCTGCGCCGTGAGGGCGTCGACCCGGCCGCCATCCGCCTCGCGCTCCTGAGCCACCACTACCGTGCCGACTGGGAGTGGACGGACGCCGTCTTGGAGGAGGCCGTCGAGCGCCTCGCCCGCTGGCGCGCGGCCGTCTCCCGGCCCGACGGCCCGTCCGCCGACGCTCTCGTCGAGGAGATCCGCGAGGCCCTCGCCGACGACCTCGACGCCCCCGCCGCGCTCGCCGCCGTCGACCGCTGGGCCGCGGCCCAGGCGGCCACCGGCGGCACCGACGAGGGCGCGCCCGGCCTGGTCTCCCGCGCCGCGGACGCGCTGCTGGGCGTGGCGCTGTGACGCGCTGACCCCTTCCGTCAGGGGGCGCTCGCCCGTGGGAAAGCCCGCGGGGGAGCGCCCCCCTTCGTTTGTGGAGATCGTGGCGTGAGGGGCGCGCGATGCGCGGGCGCTGTGCTGGGGTGTGCCACGTCGGCTGACCGTCCCCCGGAAGGACGCACACCATGGCAGGCTTCCCCGCACGGCGACGACTCCTTCTGACCGGCGCCGCGCTCGGCGCCGGCGTGGCCGTCGGGCCGCTCGGCCCGGCCGCCCGCGCCGCCGCGGCCGCCTCCGGCCGCTGGCCGGACCGCTTCCCGCTGCCCGCCGGCTTCCGGCCCGAGGGCATCGCCATCGGCCCCGGCCCGTACGCCTGGTTCGGCTCGCTGGGCGGGGGCTCGCTGTACCGCGCGAGCCTGGCCACCGGGCACGGCACCCTCGTGCCCACGGGCACCGACGCCATGTCCGTGGGCCTGAAGACCGACCGGCACGGCCGGGCCTTCATCGCCGGCGGCCCCTCCCGCCAGCTGCGCGTCGTCGACACCCGCACCGGCCGGATCCTCGCCACCTACGAGGTCGGCGTGGCCTCGACCGTCGTCAACGACGTGGTGCTCACGCCCGGCGCGGCATGGTTCACCGACTCCACGCACGCCCAGGTCTACGGGCTCCCGCTCGGCCCGCGCGGCGAACTGCCGCCCGCCCGCGACGTGGTGACGCTGCGGCTGACGGGCGAGTGGGCCGAGGCCCCGGACGACGGCTTCACCTCCAACGGCATCGCCCCCACGCCCGACGGCAGGGCGCTGCTGGTCATCAACGTCTTCCAGGACGGCGGCAGCCTGATGCGGGTGGACCCGCGCACCGGGGACGCCCGCCGCGTCGACCTGGGCGGGGCCAGGCTCCCCGACGGTGACGGGGCGCTGCTGCTGGGCCGCACCCTCTACGTCGTCCAGCAGATGCGGAACGCCGTCGACGTGCTGCGCCTGGACGCCGGCGGACGACGGGGCGGCATGGTCCGCCGCATCACCGACCCCCGCTTCCGCATCCCCACGACGGTGGCCGCCTATGGCGACCGCCTCTACCTGCCCAACGCCCGCCTGGACGTGGACCCCACACCCTCGACGGAATACGACGTGGTGGCGGTGGCGCGCTGAGCGGCCCCTGACGACAAGTCCACCTACCCGGTACGCGAGTCCATGGTCGTGTACGCGCCAAGCGCGTAGGTACACCACCATGAGAACACCACGACGCCTCAGAGCGATGGCCCTCACCGCCCTCCTCGGGCTCACGGCGGCCCTGGCCGGCCCGCAAGGCGCCGCCCGCGCCGAGCCGCCAGGCCCGGCCGCCCCGGCCGCCCCGGACGAACGGACCGTCGGCGACCTCACCGGATTCTCGACGGCCGGAGCGGTCTTCCACCTCCGCGCCGGCGAGACCCGGGCGCGCGTCACCTTCGTGGCCGCCGACACCGTCCGCGTCGAGCTGGCGCCCGACGGCACCTTCACCGACCCGGCCGGCAAGGACATCGTCCAGCCGCAGGGCCCGCCCCCGGCCACCCGCTGGCGGGAGCGGGCCGACCGCTACGAGATGAGCACCCCGGACCTCACCCTGCGCGCGTACAAGAGCCCGCTGCGCTTCGCTCTGCACCGCGCCGACGGCTCGCGGCTGTGGGCGGAGACCAAGGGTCTGACCTGGACCAAGGACCGCACCACCCAGACCCTGGCGCGCGGCGGCGACGAGCAGTTCTACGGCGCCGGGATGCAGAACGGGCGCGGCAACACCTCCCACCGGGGCAAGACCGTCGAGGTCGGCGTCGACTACAACTGGAACGACGGCGGCCACCCCAACTCCGTACCGTTCTACCTCTCCTCCGCCGGCTACGGCGTCTACCGCAACACCTACGCGCCCGGCAGGTACGCCTTCGACGACCCGGTGCGGGCGAGCGCGCAGGAACGGCGCTTCGACGCCTACTACGTCGCGGGGCGGTCGGCGAAGGAGGTCATCGGGCGGTACACGAAGCTGACCGGCAAGCCCTTCCTGCCACCGCTGTACGGGCTGGAGATCGGCGACTCCGACTGCTACCTGCACAACAAGAACCGCGGCGAGCGCCGCACGCTCGACGCCCTGAAGGTCGCCGACGGCTACACCGCGAACGACCTGCCGCTGGGCTGGATGCTCGTCAACGACGGCTACGGCTGCGGCTACGAGAACCTGAGCGAGGTGAACAAGGGCCTCGGCGAGCGGAAGATGAAGATGGGCCTGTGGACCGAGGACGGCCTGGCCAAGCTCGGCGAGCAGGTCAAGGCCGGTCAGCGGGTCGCCAAGCTGGACGTCGCCTGGGTCGGCGAGGGCTACAAGTTCGCGCTCGACGGCTGCAAGGACGCCTACAAGGGCATCGAGGACAACAGCGACGCCCGCGGCTTCACCTGGGCCCCCGAGAGCTGGTCCGGCGCCCAGCGCTGCGGAGTCCAGTGGTCCGGTGACCAGAAGGGCTCGTGGGAGTACATCCGCTGGCAGATCCCCACCTACGCGGGCGCGACGATGTCGGGCCTGGCCTACACGACCGGCGACGTGGACGGCATCTTCGGCGGCAGCCCCCAGACCTACGTACGCGACCTGCAGTGGAAGGCGTTCCTGCCGGCCGTGATGACCATGGACGGCTGGGCCCCGAGCGACAAGCAGCCGTGGCGGTACGGAGAGCCGTACACCTCGATCAACCGCAAGTACCTCAAGCTGAAGGAGTCGCTGCTGCCGTACATGTACTCCTACGCGGCCCAGGCGACCAGGACCGGCGTCGGGCCGGTGCGCCCGCTGGCGCTGGAGTACCCCGACGACCCCAAGGCGGCGTCGGACGCGGCGAAGTACGAGTTCCTGACGGGCGAGTACTTCCTCGTGGCCCCGGTGTACGAGGACAAGGAGGTCCGCGACGGCATCTACCTGCCCAAGGGGAAGTGGACCGACTACTGGACCGGCCGCACGTACCAGGGCCCGACGACCGTCGACGGCTACCGGGCCCCGCTGGACACGCTCCCGCTGTTCGTGAAGGCCGGCGCGAACATCCCCATGTGGCCCGGCATCCGCTCCTACGAGGACCGCACGGCCGACTCGCCGGTGGCGTGGGACGTCTACCCGCAGGGGACGTCCTCCTTCACCGTGTACGAGGACGACGGCGTGACGCGGGCGCACAGGTCGGGCGCCTACGCCGAGCAGAAGCTCACGGTCCGGGCCCCGGAGTCGGGTGATGTGACGCTGTCACTGGGCGCGCTGAAGGGCGACTTCCGCGGTAAGCAGACGTCCCGCCCGTACCGCTTCACGGTGCACACGGGCGCGGCGCCGGCGGCCGCCGTGCTGGACGGGCGGGAACTGCCGCGCCTGGACACCAAGGACGCCTTCGAGAAGGCGGACCAGGGCTGGTGGTACGACCCGGCCGACCGGGGCGGCGTCGTCCAGGTCAAGACCGCGTCCCGGACGACGGACCGCGCCTTCACGCTGACCCTCAGGGCGGAGTGAGGCGAAGGCCCGGGGGCCGGCCCCGCGCCGGGCGGCGGGAGACGCCGCCCGGCGCGGGCACCGGTCAGAGAGCGGTCGCGGGGGCGGCGGGCAGGGCCGGGTAGTCGGTGTAGCCGCGGTCGTCGCCGCCGTAGAAGGTGGCGGGGTCGGGGGAGTTGAAGGGGCCGCCGGCGGCCAGGCGGGCCGGCAGGTCGGGATTGGCCAGGAACAGCGCGCCGAAGGAGACCAGGTCGGCCGTGCCGTCCGCGATCAGGCCCAGGGCGTCCGGCCCGGTCGGGTGCGGGTGGGTGAACGGGTTGAGGACGAAGGCGGCCGGCCATTCCTTGCGCAGCCGGTGGGTGAGCTCGCGGTCCGGGCCCTCGATCATGTGCAGGTACGCCAGGCCCAGCGGCGCCAGGTGGGCCACCAGCGTGCCGTAGACCTCGGCGAGATCGTCCTCGGCGATGTCGTTGTACGGGTTGCCGGGAGAGATGCGGAAGCCGACGCGCTCGCCGCCGATCGCCGCGGCGACCTCGGCGGCGACCTCGGCGGCGAAGCGGACGCGGTGCGCGACGGAGCCGCCCCAGGCGTCGGTGCGGCGGTTGGCGTTGGGGGCGAGGAACTGGTGGATCAGGTAGCCGTTCGCGCCGTGGATCTCCACCCCGTCGAACCCGGCGGCGATCGCGTTGCGTGCCGCGGTCGCGAAGTCGGCGACGGTCTGCCGGATCTCCTCCTCGGTCAGCTCCTTCGGCACCACGAAGTCCTTCGGCCCCTCCTTGGTGAACACCTGGCCCCGGGCGGCGACCGCCGACGGGCCGACGGGCACCAGGGCGTCGGGCAGCAGGCTGGGGTGGCCGATGCGGCCGGTGTGCATCAGCTGCGCGAAGATCACTCCCCCTTCGCGGTGCACCGCGTCGGTCACCTTCCGCCAGGCCGCGATCTGCTGCTCGGAGTGCAGCCCCGGGGTGTCGGGGTAGCCCTGGCCGACCACCGACGGCTGGACGCCCTCGGTGACGATCAGACCGGCGCTCGCGCGCTGTGCGTAGTAGGTCTCCGTCGCCGGGGTCGGGGAGGCGCCCGGGCCGTAGGCGCGGCTGCGGGTCATCGGCGCCATGGCGATGCGGTTCTCGAGGCGCCGGCTGCCCAGGTCGATCGGTTCGAATGCGGTCGTCATGTCCGTGTCCTTCGGTGGTGAGGAGTGGCTGAGCCTGCTTTACCTGTCCGAACAAGTAAATACGGCGGAGCCATTCCCCGGCGCCGAAGTGTCCTGCGTCACGCTGCTGGCGGGCCTGGGTTAGTCTGGTAACTGTTCGAGCAGCTATCAGAGGGGAGCGTGGCCATGACGCGGCCGACGCCCGAAGGCGGGAACTCTTCCGACCAGGCGACCGTGCCGGTGCCGGCGTCCGCCCGTACGGGTCCGGTCAGCCACGCGATCTTCCGCGTGGCCCGGCTGCACCGCATGATCGCCGGGCAGCTCCTGCGCCGCGTGGGACTGCACCGCGGTCAGGAGCTGGTGATGATGCAGCTGTGGGACCTCGGCCCCCAGCGCCAGACGGACCTCGTCCGCCTGCTCGACTCCGACGCCGCCACCATGACCCGCACCGTCCAGCGGCTGGAACAGGCCGGCTTCGTCCGCCGCTGCCCCTGCCCCGGCGACAAACGGGCGGTCATCATCGAACCCACCGCCGCCAGCCACGCCCTGCGCCGCGAGGTGGAACAGATCTGGTCCGAGCTGGAGGCCGGCGTCACGGGCGACCTCACCGCCGACGAGCGGGCCACGACGCTGCGCGTCCTGGAGCGCCTGGAGTCCAACCTCGCCCGCGCCGCGTCCCCGAACGCCTAGCCGCCGCTCACCCGGCGAGGACCGGCGGCCGCCCCCGCGTCCACGCGATACGCAGCGCCAGCCGCCGGAAGCGCCAGCCCTCGGGCGTGCGGACGACTTCGGCCTCACTGTGGCCGCCGGAGACGAAGAGCCGTTCGGGGGTGCCGAGGACGTGGGTGCTGAGCTGGTTCCACCGCACGGTCGCGCGGTCGCCGCCCTCGTCGACGTCGACGAGGAGGTCGGACCCGAAGTGGACCGTCCGCTCGAAGAGCGCCATGGCGTCCCGCGTGGACGACAACTGGGCCCCGATTCCCTCGTGCACGCCCACCGGGGTCTCGCTCCGCGCGTCCTGGGTGAAGAAGGAACGGGCCCACGCCTCGTCGATCGTCCCCTCGTCGAGAGAGCGGAGGTAGTCGGTGACGAGGCGGTCGATGTCGGCGCGGTCGGTGAGCGCCCGGAGCTGCTCGGCCATCTGTGTGAGATCCATGATTGGATCATGAAGCCTCAAGCGCGCTTGAGGTCAAGCGCTGCTCATGGACCGAATCGCCCGGGGTGGCGAAGCCGGTGCGGCCGACGGCGTAATGCCTCCGGCCGCGCCCGCGCTACCGCGCGTTGAAGTACTTCGCCTCCGGGTGGTGGATCACCATCGCGTCCGTCGACTGCTCCGGGTGCAGCTGGAACTCCTCCGACAGCTGGACGCCGATCCGCTCCGGCCGCAGCAGGTCCGCGATCTTGGCGCGGTCCTCGAGGTTCGGGCAGGCGCCGTAGCCCAGGGAGAAGCGGGCGCCCCGGTACTTCAGGGCGAACATGTCTTCCACGTCGTCCGGGTCCTCGTCGCCGAAGCCCAGTTCGGAGCGGACGCGCGCGTGCCAGTACTCGGCCAGCGCTTCCGCCAGCTGCACGGACAGGCCGTGCAGTTCCAGATAGTCGCGGTAGGCGTCCTCGGCGAAGAGCTTTGCCGTCGCCTCGCCGATGCGGGATCCGACCGTGACCACCTGGAGGCCGATCACGTCCCGCTCGCCGGAGTCCTCCGGGCGGAAGTAGTCCGCCAGGCACAGCCGGCGGCCGCGCCGCTGGCGCGGGAACGTGAAGCGGGTGCGCTCGGTGCCGTCCTCGTGCAGCAGGATCAGGTCGTCGCCCTTGCTCACGCACGGGAAGTAGCCGTAGACGACGGCCGCCTCCAGCAGGTTCTCCGTGTGGAGCTTGTCCAGCCAGCCGCGCAGCCGCGGCCGGCCCTCGGTCTCGACCAGCTCCTCGTACGTGGGGCCGGTCGTACGGGCCTGCTTCAGGCCCCACTGGCCCTTGAACAGGGCGCCCTCGTCCAGCCAGGAGGCGTAGTCCTTCAGCGGAATGCCCTTGACGACCCGTGTCCCCCAGAAGGGCGGCTCCGGGACGCGGTTGTCCACCGCGACGTCCGAGCGCACGGAGCCCTCCGGCTCCTCGACCTCCAGTACGGCGGTCACGTCCCGCTTGGGCACCCGACGCTGCTTGAGCTCCGGCAGCGCCGCACCCGGCACACCGCGCTTGACCGCGATCAGCGCGTCCATCAGGCGCAGCCCCTCGAACGCGTCGCGGGCGTAGCGCACCTCGCCCTCGTAGATCTCGTGCAGGTCCTGCTCGACGTAGGCGCGGGTCAGCGCCGCACCGCCCAGGATCACCGGGTAGGTCGCCGCCAGCTTGCGCTGGTTGAGCTCCTCCAGGTTCTCCTTCATGATCACGGTCGACTTCACCAGGAGCCCGGACATCCCGATGACGTCCGCCTTGTGCTCCTCGGCGGCCTCCAGGATCGCCGAGACCGGCTGCTTGATGCCGAGGTTGACGACGTTGTAGCCGTTGTTGGACAGGATGATGTCGACGAGGTTCTTGCCGATGTCGTGGACGTCGCCGCGCACCGTGGCCAGGACGATCGTGCCCTTGCCCTCGGCGTCCGACTTCTCCATGTGCGGCTCGAGATAGGCGACGGCGTTCTTCATCACCTCCGCCGACTGCAGCACGAACGGCAGCTGCATCTGGCCGGAGCCGAAGAGCTCGCCGACGACCTTCATGCCCTCCAGCAGCGTGTCGTTGACGATCGCCAGCGCCGGACGGGTCAGCAGTGCCTCGTCCAGGTCGGCCTCCAGGCCGTTCTTCTCGCCGTCGATGACGCGTCGCCGCAGCCGCTCCTCCAGCGGCAGCGCGGCCAGCTCCTCCGCCTTGCCCGCCTTCATGGACTTGGTGTCCACGCCCTCGAACAGCTCCAGGAACCGCTGCAGCGGGTCGTACCCCTCGCGGCGCCGGTCGTAGATCAGGTCGAGGGCGACCTCGCGCTGCTCCTCCTCCAGCCGGGCGATGGGCAGGATCTTGCTCGCGTGCACGATGGCCGAGTCCAGGCCCGCCTCGACGCACTCGTTGAGGAAGACGGAGTTCAGCACCATGCGGGCGGCCGGGTTGAGGCCGAAGGAGATGTTGGACAGGCCCAGCGTCGTCTGGACGTCCGGGTGCCGGCGCTTGAGCTCCCTGATCGCCTCGATCGTGGCGATGCCGTCCTTGCGGGACTCCTCCTGCCCGGTGGCGATGGTGAAGGTGAGGCAGTCGACGATGATGTCCGACTCCCGCACCCCCCAGTTCCCGGTGAGGTCGGCGATCAGCCGCTCGGCGACGGCGACCTTGTGCTCGGGCGTACGGGCCTGCCCGTCCTCGTCGATCGTCAGCGCGATCAGCGCGGCGCCGTGCTCGACGGCCAGCCGGGTGATCCTCGCGAAGCGGGAGTCGGGTCCGTCGCCGTCCTCGTAGTTGACGGAGTTGATCACCGCCCGGCCGCCCAGCTTCTCCAGGCCCGCCTGGATGACCGCCGGCTCGGTGGAGTCCAGCACCAGCGGCAGTGTGGAGGCCGTCGCGAAGCGCCCGGCGATCTCGGCCATGTCGGCGACGCCGTCCCGGCCGACGTAGTCGACGCACACGTCGAGCAGGTGCGCGCCCTCGCGGATCTGGTCGCGGGCCATCTCCACGCAGTCGTCCCAGCGGCCGGCCAGCATGGCCTCGCGGAACTTCTTCGAGCCGTTGGCGTTCGTCCGCTCGCCGATGGCCAGGTAGGAGGTGTCCTGACGGAAGGGGACGGTCTGGTACAGCGAGGAGGCGCCGGGCTCGGGGCGCGGGCTGCGCTCGGTGGGCGTGAGGTCCCGCACCCGCTCGACGACCTGGCGCAGGTGCTCGGGCGTGGTGCCGCAGCAGCCGCCGACCAAGGAGAGCCCGTACTCCCGTACGAATGTCTCGTGCGCGTCCGCCAGCTCCCGCGGCGTCAGCGGGTAGTGGGCGCCGTTCTTGCCGAGGACCGGCAGGCCGGCGTTGGGCATGGCGGAGACGCGGGTGCGGGCGTGCCGGGAGAGGTAGCGCAGGTGCTCGCTCATCTCGGCGGGGCCCGTCGCGCAGTTCAGGCCGATCATGTCGATGCCCAGCGGCTCCAGGGCGGTGAGCGCCGCGCCGATCTCGGAGCCGAGCAGCATGGTGCCGGTCGTCTCGACCGTCACCTGGACCAGCAGCGGCAGGTCCACGCCCGCCGCCTGAAGGGCGCGCCGGGCGCCGATGACGGATGCCTTGGTCTGCAGCAGGTCCTGGGTGGTCTCCACCAGGATCGCGTCGGCGCCGCCGGCGACCAGGCCCTCGACGTTCTGCTGGTAGGCGTCGCGCAGCTTGACGTACGGGGCGTGACCCAGGGTCGGCAGCTTGGTGCCCGGTCCCACGGACCCCAGGACCCAGCGGGCGCGGCCGTCGCCGGCGGTGTACTCGTCCGCGACCTCGCGGGCGATGCGGGCGCCGGCCTCGGAGAGCTCGACGATGCGCCCGGGGATGTCGTACTCACCCAGGGCGGCGAGGTTGGCGCCGAAGGTATTGGTCTCCACACAGTCCACGCCGACCGCGAAGTAGGCCTCGTGCACCGAGCGCACGATGTCCGGGCGGGTGACGTTCAGGATCTCGTTGCAGCCTTCGAGCTGCTGGAAGTCCTCGAGGCTGGGGTCCTGCGCCTGGAGCATCGTGCCCATCGCTCCGTCGGCCACCACCACGCGGGTGGCGAGTGCTTCGCGCAACTGCGCGGCT
Organism: Streptomyces sp. NPDC046261; assembly: GCF_040646235.1. NCBI lineage: Bacteria > Bacillati > Actinomycetota > Actinomycetes > Kitasatosporales > Streptomycetaceae > Streptomyces > Streptomyces sp. NPDC046261. The sequence continues at coordinate 142,904 of NZ_JBEYZU010000013.1, forward strand.
CGGGCGGCGGAGGAAGGGGTCGCTGGCGTATGCGAGGCCATGGAAGTGCTCCCGGGTGTGCGACGGCTGTCGGCTTTACGCCCTCCCTGCAGAGGGCGCACGCGGCAAGCGTAGCTGGCGGCATCGTGGGAGGCAGGGGGCGTCCCACCCTGCGGACCGCCTCGGTCACCATGGTCGTCCGAGGGGCAGTCACCCGGTTTCACCGGCCGTCGCGCATTGGATGATCATGGTCATGGCGGTTGCTGTACCCCATGGTCGGCATCGGCCGATAGTGTTCAGCATTGCCGAACGGAGAAAGCCGGGCGGCGTGTGAGGAGGTTGCTCGATGGCACGGACCATCCAGTCGCTCGAACGGGCGGCGGCGATGCTGCGGCTGCTCGCGGGTGGCGAGCGGCGGCTCGGCCTGTCCGACGTGGCCTCCGCGCTGGGGCTGGCGAAGGGGACCGCGCACGGCATCCTGCGGACCCTGCAGCAGGAGGGGTTCGTCGAACAGGACCCCGCCTCCGGGCGCTACCAGCTCGGGGCCGAGCTGCTGCGGCTGGGCAACAGCTACCTGGACGTGCACGAACTGCGGGCCCGCGCCCTGGTCTGGGCCGACGACCTCGCCCGTTCCAGCGGTGAGAGCGTCTATCTCGGCGTGCTCCACCAGCAGGGCGTCCTGATCATCCACCACGTCTTCCGCCCGGACGACAGCCGGCAGGTGCTGGAGGTCGGCGCGATGCAGCCGCTGCACAGCACCGCGCTGGGCAAGGTGCTGTGCGCTTACGACCCGGTGGCCCACGCCGAGGTGGCCGAAGCCGACCGCGAAGCCTTCACCCCGCAGACCGTGACGGCGCTGCCCGACCTCGAGGGCGTGCTGGACCTGACCCGCGCCCGGGGCTGGGCGGCGGACGTCGAGGAGACCTGGGCGGGCGTCGCGTCCCTCGCCGCCCCCATCCACGACCGGCGGCGGATGCCCGTGGGCGCGGTGGGCATCACCGGCGCCGTGGAGCGGGTCTGCGAGGACGGCGAGCTGCGGGCGCGCCTGGTGGCCGCCGTCCGCGACTGCGCCCGCGCGGTCTCCCGGGATCTCGGTGCGGGACGCTTCTGAAACCGGTGGCCCGGTCGGATAATCGAGGGGCCCGGAAAGGCGCCGAGACCGGGCCGTTACCGGTCGGTATCCGAACGTAAATTTACGGCCAGTTGGCCGAGAGTTTCCGGTCACACAGCCCTTGACGCGCCCTTGACGGTGCTGGAAGCTGCCGTTCATCGGTCGGCATTGTCGAACACCTAACGACAATATTCGCTATGGTGTGCATTGCCACGGGACCGATCAACGCCCTCTCGGAGGGCGCGGACCGCCGGAGGGACCCGGGGTTCGCCTTCCCCTGGACGAAGGACAAAGGAGTCGCGGGTGTCCAGCTCCGACATCTTCACCGGTGAGCTCATCGGTACCGCAGTATTGATCCTGCTCGGCGGCGGCGTGTGCGCCGCCGTCACCCTGAAGCGCTCCAAGGCGCTCAACGCGGGATGGCTCGCCATCACGTTCGGCTGGGGCTTCGCCGTGCTGGCCGGTGCCTACATCGGCACCAAGTCCGGCGCGCACCTCAACCCCGCCGTCACCTTCGGCCTCGCCATAGACGGCGCGGTCGAGTGGAGCGACGTGCCGCTCTACATCGGCTCCCAGCTGCTCGGCGCCATGATCGGTGCGACGCTGGTGTGGCTCGCCTACTACGGCCAGTTCAGGGCCCACCTGACCGACCCGGAGCTGGTCGCGACCCTGAACCCCAAGGAGGGCATGGTCGACCAGACCGCGACCCCCCAGGCCGGCCCGGTGCTCGGTATCTTCTCCACCGGCCCCGAGATCCGTAACGCGGTGCAGAACCTCGTCACCGAGATCATCGGCACGGCCGTCCTGGTGCTCTTCATCCTCACCATGGGTCTGACGAAGGGCCTGGCCGTCAGCGGCACCGGCACCCTGATGGTCGCCCTCGTCGTCGTCGGCATCGGCCTCTCGCTCGGCGGCCCGACCGGTTACGCCATCAACCCCGCCCGTGACCTCGGCCCGCGCATCGTGCACGCGCTGCTGCCGCTGCCCAACAAGGGCGGTTCAGACTGGGGCTACGCCTGGGTTCCGGTGGTCGGACCGCTCGTCGGTGCCGCCCTCGCCGCAGGCATCCACAAGATCGCGTTCTGACCAGCACCCGCCGAGACCCTTCAGATTTCAGGAGCACACTCCCCATGACCGACACCCACGGCCACGGCCCGTTCATCGCGGCGATCGACCAGGGCACCACCTCCTCCCGCTGCATCGTCTTCGACCGCGACGGACGCATCGTCTCCGTCGACCAGAAGGAGCACGAGCAGATCTTCCCCAAGCCGGGCTGGGTCGAGCACGACGCCGTCGAGATCTGGACCAACGTCCAGGAGGTCGTCGCCGGTGCCGTCGAGAAGGCGGGCATCACCGCCGCCGACGTCAAGGCCATCGGCATCACCAACCAGCGTGAGACCACGCTGATGTGGGACAGGACCACCGGCGAGCCGGTCTACAACGCCATCGTCTGGCAGGACACCCGCACCGACGCCCTGTGCAAGGAGCTCGGCCGCAACGTCGGCCAGGACCGCTTCCGCCGCGAGACGGGCCTCCCGCTGGCCTCCTACTTCTCCGGCCCGAAGGTCCGCTGGCTGCTGGACAACGTCGAGGGCCTGCGCGAGCGCGCCGAGCGCGGCGACATCCTCTTCGGCACGATGGACTCCTGGGTCATCTGGAACCTCACCGGCGGCGTCGACGGCGGCGTGCACGTCACGGACGTCACCAACGCCTCGCGCACCATGCTGATGAACCTGCGCTCCCTGGAGTGGGACGAGCGCATCCTGGCCTCCATGGAGATCCCGGCCGCCGTTCTGCCGGAGATCCGCTCCTCCGCCGAGGTCTACGGCACCGCCAAGGGCGGCGCCCTCGCCGGCGTGCCCGTCGCCTCCGCGCTCGGCGACCAGCAGGCGGCCCTCTTCGGCCAGACCTGCTACGACAAGGGCGAGGCCAAGTCCACCTACGGCACCGGCACCTTCATGCTGATGAACACCGGTGACGAGCCCGTCCAGTCCTACAACGGCCTGCTGACCACCGTCGGCTACCGCATCGGCGACGAGAAGCCGGTCTACGCCCTCGAGGGCTCCATCGCCGTCACCGGCTCCCTCGTGCAGTGGATGCGCGACCAGATGGGCCTCATCAAGAGCGCGGCCGAGATCGAGACGCTCGCCAGCTCCGTCGAGGACAACGGCGGCGCCTACTTCGTGCCGGCCTTCTCCGGCCTGTTCGCCCCCTACTGGCGCTCCGACGCGCGCGGTGTCATCGCGGGCCTGACCCGCTACGTCACCAAGGCGCACATCGCCCGCGCCGTGCTCGAGGCCACCGCCTGGCAGACCCGCGAGATCACCGACGCCATGACCAAGGACTCCGGCGTCGAGCTGACCGCGCTCAAGGTCGACGGCGGCATGACCTCCAACAACTTGCTGATGCAGACGCTCTCGGACTTCCTGGACGCCCCCGTGGTGCGCCCGATGGTCGCGGAGACCACCTGCCTCGGCGCTGCCTACGCCGCCGGCCTCGCCGTCGGCTTCTGGCCGGACACCGACGCGCTGCGCGCCAACTGGCGCCGGGCCGCCGAGTGGACCCCCCGCATGGATGCGGACACGCGTGACCGCGAGTACAAGAGCTGGCTCAAGGCCGTCGAGCGGACCATGGGCTGGATCGAGGACGAGGAGTAATCATGACCACCCCGCAGAGCGTTCCGACCCTGGGAACGCACCCGGCTGCCGGTACCAACCCGGGCCGCGCCGAGACCCGGGACCGGCTGTCCAACGCGACGTACGACCTCCTGGTGATCGGCGGCGGCATCCTGGGCACCTCGGTCGCCTGGCACGCCGCGCAGTCCGGACTGCGGGTCGCCATGGTGGACGCCGGCGACTTCGCCGGCGCCACCTCCTCCGCGTCCTCCAAGCTCGTCCACGGCGGTCTGCGCTACCTGCAGACCGGCGCGGTCAAGCTGGTCGCGGAGAACCACCACGAGCGCCGGGTGCTGGCCAAGGACGTGGCCCCGCACCTGGTCAACCCGCTCACCTTCTACCTGCCCGTCTACAAGGGCGGGCCGGTGGGCGCGGCCAAGCTCGGCGCCGGTGTGTTCGCCTACTCGGCGCTGTCCGCCTTCGGCGACGGCGTCGGCAAGGTGATCTCCCCGGCCAAGGCCCAGGCCGACAACCCGGGTCTGCGCACGGACAACCTCAAGGCCGTGGCGGTCTACTACGACCACCAGATGAACGACTCCCGCGTGGCCGTCATGACGGTCCGCGCGGCCGTCGAGTCCGGCGCGGTCGTCCTCAACCACGCCGAGGTGACCGGCCTGCGCTTCACGCACGGCAAGGTCACCGGCGCGGAGCTCAAGGACCGCATGGACGGTACCGAGTTCGGCATCGACGCGCGCGTCGTCCTCAACGCCACCGGCCCGTGGGTGGACCACCTGCGCAAGCTGGAAGACAAGGGCGCCAACCCGTCGATCCGCCTCTCCAAGGGCGCGCACATCGTGATGAAGCGCAAGTCGCCGTGGAGGGCCGCCATGGCCACCCCGATCGACAAGTACCGCATCACCTTCGCCCTCCCCTGGGAGGACCAGCTGCTGCTCGGCACCACCGACACGGCCTACGAGGGCGACCCGGCGGACGTGCACGCCACCGAGGCCGACATCCAGCAGATCCTGGACGAGGCGGCCTTCTCCATCCAGGACGCGGACCTCGACCGCTCCCTGATGACGTACGCCTTCGCCGGCCTGCGCGTGCTGCCCGGCGGCCCCGGTGACGTGGCCCAGGCCAAGCGCGAGACCGTCGTCTCCGAGGGCCGCGGCGGCATGCTGTCGGTCGCCGGCGGCAAGTGGACGACCTACCGCCACATCGGCCGTACCGTCATGAAGAAGCTCGCGCAGGTGCCCGGCAGCCCGCTGACCGAGGACATGGAGCCCATCTCCTCCCTGGTCCGCCGCACCCCGCTGCCCGGCGTCGCCAACCCCAACGCGGTCGCCCACCGCCTGCTCGTGGACCGCGAGCCCGGCAACCGCATGGACCCGCTGACCGCCCGCCACCTGGCGACGCACTACGGCTCGCTGTCCTTCGACATCGCGCGCCTGGTCAACGAGAACCCCGAGCTCGGCGAGCGCATCCACGAGGACGGCCCGGAGATCTGGGCGCAGGTCGTCTACGCCCGCGACCACGAGTGGGCCGAGACGGTGGACGACGTGCTGCGTCGCCGCACCACCCTGACGATCCGCGGCCTCGACAACGAGGACGTCCGCACGCGCGTCAAGGACATGCTCAACGAGAAGCGCTGACGCTCCCCCGCGGGGGCGGACGCGTACCGGTAAGGGGAGGGGTGCCCGGGCACCCCTCCCCTTCCGCATGCCTGCCGCACGCAACCGACGCGCGCTCGAACACGTCCCTCGAAAAGGAAAGAGGGGGACGACATGAACCGGCCAAAAACCCGGCGCGGGGCGCTGCTCAAGCGCGTCGCCGTGCGCTGCGCGCTCGGCCTCGTACTGCTGGTGCTCATCCCCGTCGTGACGGCGGGCAGCGCGCTGCGGGCCTCGTACGCCGGGGCGCCCGCCGAGGACGCGGTCACCCGCGGCCGGGACGCGATCTGGCTGGGGCACGCCTGGGTCGACGGCCGCCGCGGGGACGCCGACCTCGCCCGGCTCAAGCGGCGCATCGGCGACACCGGTATCCGCGACCTGTACGTGCACGCCGGGCCGCTGGAGCACGACGGCACGCTGCCCGCCTCGGCCTACCGCAACGCCGCCTGGCTGATCGCGGCCGTGCACCGCGAGCTGCCGGGCGTGCGGGTGCAGGCGTGGCTGGGCGACAAGCTGGTGGACGGTCCGGGCGGCCCGGGGCTGTGGCTGGCCTCGCCGGCCGCCCGCGCCGCCGTCGTGGCCGGCGCCCGGCAGGTGATGCGGGCGGGCTTCGAGGGCGTGCACATCGACGTGGAGCCCGTGCCCAGCGGCGACGCCGGCTTCCTCGCCCTGCTCGACGCCCTGCGCCCGGCCGTACGGTCCGCCGGCGGGGTGCTCTCCATCGCCGCCCAGCAGATCGACCCGCTGCCCTCGATGCACAGCGCGGCTCGCCTGATGGGCAGTAAGAAGTGGTGGACCCAGAGCTACTTCGGCACGGTCGCCCGCCGGGTGGACCAGATCGCGGTCATGTCGTACGACACCGCGCTGCCCTGGGAGAACCTCTACGGCGGCTACGTGGCCCGGCAGACGGCGCTCGCCCTCCAGGTGACCCCGGCGACGACCGACCTGCTGATGGGCCTGCCCTTCTACCACACCGACAACTGGGGCCACCAGAGCCGGGCCGAGACGGCCGCGGCCGCCGTGCGCGGCGCCCGGCTGGGCCTGGGCCGCGAGGACCGCGGCAGGCAGCGGTTCGGCATGGCCCTGTACGTGGACTTCGCGGCCACCGAGGCGGACTGGCGTGCCTACCGCGGCGGATGGGGCGTGCGTGGCTGAAAGTCCCTCCCCCTCAGGGGCTGCGAAGGGGGGTCTTCGAAGTCGTAGGCTTGGGGCACACGCAAGACAACCGCAACTGCACGGAACGGCAACCGCGGCGCCACGGAACCACCCCGTGCGCCCCGGTCGGAAGGAGGCGCTGGGTGATCGAGCTTGAGGGGGTTCCCGAGCTGATCGACCCGGTCATGATCTGTGCCTTCGAGGGCTGGAACGACGCCGGTGACGCCGCGTCCAGTGCGGTCGCGCACCTGGACCGGGAGTGGAAGGGCGAGGTCTTCGCGGCGCTCGACGCCGAGGACTACTACGACTTCCAGGTCAACCGGCCCACGGTCTGGCTCGACGGCGGCGTCCGCAAGATCACCTGGCCGACCACCCGGCTGTCCGTGGTGCGCACGGGCGGGGCCGAGGGCAAGGGGGCGTCCCGCGACCTGGTCCTCGTGCGCGGCATCGAGCCGAGCATGCGCTGGCGCTCCTTCTGCAACGAGATCCTGGGCTTCGCCCACGAACTGGGCGTGGAGATGGTCGTGATCCTGGGTTCGCTGCTCGGCGACACCCCGCACACCCGGCCCGTGCCGGTCAGCGGGGTCACCTCCGACCCGGACCTGGCCCGCACCCTGGACCTGGAGGAGTCGCGCTACGAGGGCCCGACGGGCATCGTCGGCATCCTCCAGGAGGCGTGCACCCACGCCGGCGTCCCGGCGGTGAGCCTGTGGGCCGCCGTGCCGCACTACGTCTCCCAGCCGCCGAACCCGAAGGCCACCCTGGCCCTGCTCAACCGCCTGGAGGACCTGATCGACCTGCGCATCCCGCAGGGCGAGCTCCCGGAGGACGCCCGGGCCTGGCAGCTGGGCGTGGACCAGCTGGCGGCCGAGGACAGCGAGGTCGCGGAGTACGTGCAGTCGCTGGAGGAGGCGCGGGACACCGCCGACCTGCCCGAGGCGTCCGGCGAGGCCATCGCCCGCGAGTTCGAGCGCTACCTGCGCCGCCGGGACGGACAGCCCGGCCCCGCCCAGCCGGGGCAGCCCGGCGGCCTGGCGGCCGAGCCCGGTCTGACCGAGGGCGGCCGGGACGGCTCCTACCTGCGCGACACCGCCAGCGGCCGGACCCGCCCGCCGCGCCGGCAGGCCAGGGACGAGGAGGCGGGCGGCGACGGCGCCGAGAGCGCCGGTCCGGCCCCCGAGGAGGACGCGGACGGCCCCGAGGGCGAGGGCTGAGCCCCGCCGCGGGCGCTTGGCGTAGCCCGAGGTACGCGAAATATCGACGCGACGCACGGTGACGGTCGGTCGTACACTTGTCGGTCCGGTGAAGGCCGGTCCGTACCCCTTTCACAGGGTGTGCGGGCCGGCCTTCTCGTCCCCTCAGGAGGAGCGCGGATGACCAGCACCATCCCCGTCGTCGACACCCGTTCGGCGGCACCGGCCCTGCAGGCCGTCCTGCTCGACATGGACGGCACCCTGGTCGACACCGAGGGCTTCTGGTGGGAAGTGGAAGTCGCCGTCTTCGCCGAGCTGGGCCACCAGCTGCTGGAGGAGTGGCGCGAGATCGTGGTCGGCGGCCCGATGACGCGCAGCGCCTCCTTCCTGATCAAGGCGACCGGCGCGAAGATCGCCCTCGCCGAGCTGAGCGCCCTGCTGAACACCCGCTTCGCGGAGATGATCGTCCGGGGTGTGCCGCTGATGCCGGGCGCCCGGCGGCTGCTGGCCGAGCTGGCCGCCCACTCGGTGCCCACGGCGCTGGTCTCGGCCTCGCACCGGCAGATCATCGACCGGGTGCTGCACAGCCTGGGCCCGCAGCACTTCACCCTGACCGTCGCGGGCGACGAGCTGGCCCGTACCAAGCCGCACCCGGACCCCTATCTGCTGGCCGCGGCCCGGCTGGGGGTGGATCCGGCCCGCTGCGCGGTCGTGGAGGACACCATGACGGGCGTCACCGCCGCGGAGGCCGCGGGGTGCCGGGTGGTGGCGGTGCCCTCCGTCGCACCGATCCCGCCGGCCCTGGGCCGCACGGTCGTCGGCTCGCTCGAAGAAGTCGATCTCTCTTTTCTCCGCGGCCTCATCACCGTCTGATCAGCAGGGGTGCACCGAGCGTGCGGGAGACAATGACCAAGAACTCTGGGCGTTTGGTCGATTGTTTTCCGTGACGAATACGGCGGCTGAATTCCCCCGGGTGGCGGCGGTCCGGAAGAAGTGACGTTCGTCACCGATTCCGATGCCCGCGCGTCGGCTTGCGCACCCGCGGAAGTGCTCTCACGAGGGCTGAAGCGCACCCTTGTGTCCCGATTGATCATCCGGTGCCGGAATCGTTCCGGCGTCCGGATATCGGACATGGGCCCGCTGTTATCACCACGTGATATCGCATCAACTTCATCGTGTCCCGGCGCCGGTGGCCACGCGCACTAATCTTTTCGCGAGAACTTCACGGCTGCCCGTATGACCAGCACATCAGGTATCGGTAGGGTCCGGGCACCGAACGCACCACAGGGAGAACCCCAGACAATGAACCGTAAGACGTTGGTCCTGCCCGCCGTGGCGGGCCTGCTGGCCCCCGTGCTCGTCGCCTGTGGCGGGAGTGGGGGAGCCGGCGGGGACAAGGCCATCGTCATCGGCACCACCGACCGGTTCGAGGAGACCACCGACGCGCCCGCGCCCTTCGACCCGGCCGCCGCGTACGACATCGGCGCCTGGAACGTTCTCCACAGCACCTTCCAGACGCTGCTGCGCCTGCCCCGCTCCGGCACGGCGCCGGTCGCCGACGCGGCCGAGAAGTGCTCCTTCGGCGACCGCAACAGCGAGCAGTTCCGCTGCACCCTGCGCAGCGGCCTGAAATTCTCCAACGGCAACGCGCTGACCGCCGAGGACGTCAAGTTCTCCATCGACCGCGCCCGGGCCATCAACTTCGAGAACGGCCCCGTCTCGCTGCTCAACAACATCGACACCGTCGAGACCCCCAGCGAGCGCGAGGTCGTCTTCCACCTGAAGTCGCCCGACGCGACCTTCCCGCAGAAGATCGCCACCCCGGCCGCGGCCATCGTCGACAGCGAGTCCTACGACAAGAAGAAGCTCGACAACGGCTTCAAGACCGTCGGCTCCGGCCCGTACACCCTGAAGACCGACCAGAAGGACGGCCGCGTCGTCAAGGCCACCTTCACCAGGAACCCCGACTACAAGGGCTCGGTGAAGATGCAGAACGACAAGGTCGAGATGCGCTTCTACGACGACTCCAAGGCGATGGAGAAGGCGCTCGCCGACGGCGACATCGACATCATGAACCGCGCCATACTGCCCGAGCAGATCGACCGGCTGCGCTCCTCCGCGGACCAGGGTGTCCGCCTGATCGAGTCGCCCGGCCAGGAGATCAGCTACCTCGCCTTCAACACCGAGGACTCCTCGGTGAAGCCCAAGGCGGTGCGCCAGGCGATGGCCCAGCTGATTGACCGTCAGGCCCTGACGCGTGACAACTACAACCGCACGAGCGAGCCGCTGTACTCGCTGGTTCCCACCGGCATCCTCGGGCACCAGAACGCCTTCGCCAACAAGTACGGCGAGCCCAGCGTCGACAAGGCGCGCTCGATCCTGCGCGGCGCCAACGTCACCTCCGCCGTGCCGATCACCCTCACCTACACCACCGACCACTACGGCAAGGCCACCGAGAAGGCGTTCAAGACGCTGCAGAAGCAGCTGAACTCCAGCGGCCTGTTCAACGTCAAGCTCCAGGGCGTGAAGTGGGCGGACTTCCGCCCCGAGGCCGCCAAGGGCAAGTACGCCGTCTACGGCATGGGCTGGTTCCCCGACTTCCCGGACCCCGACAACTACGTCGCCCCGTTCGTCGGCCCGGACAACTTCCTCGGTTCCGCCTACCGGAACTCCAAGATCGAGGACCTGATCCCCCAGTCGCGCCAGGCGTCGCAGCGCGACGGGGCCGCCAAGTACTTCCAGCAGGCCCAGGAAATCGTCGCCGACGAGGTCCCGGTGCTGCCGCTGTGGCAGGGCAAGCAGTACGTGGCGGTCCGCACCAAGGTCACCGGTGCGGAGTGGGCCCTGAACGCCTCCTCCGAGCTGCAGCCGTGGGAGCTCGGCCGCGGCGCGTGACACCCCGCTCCACCTGATTCACCCGCACCACCCCAGCTCCACAGAACGAGTTCTACAGCAACAGACGGTCTCTTCAGCGACACAAGAACTGTGAGGAACGTGCACGTGAGGAAACGTGACCAGTGGCTCGCCGCCCCGCTCGGCGCGGGGCTTGCCGCCGCCCTGCTCAGCGGGTGCGGATCGGAAGACGGCAAGGCGGCCGGCACCGGGGAGTCGGTGGTCATGGGAATGTCGGACGAGGTGCACACCACCGACCCGGCATCCGGTTACGACCCGGGCACCTGGCTGCTCTTCAACAACGTCTACCAGTCGCTGATGGCCTTCCCCAAGGGCAGCACCACGCCCGTCCCGGAAGCCGCCAAGAACTGCAAGTTCAAGAACGAGACCAGCACGATCTACCAGTGCGAGCTGCGTGACGGGCTGAAGTTCAGCAACGGCAACGACCTCACCTCCGAGGACGTCGCCTTCTCCTTCCGCCGCACGCTGAAGATCAACGACAAGAACGGTCCGGCGTCGACGATGCTCTCGTCGATCCAGGACATCAAGACGCCGGACAAGAAGACCGTCGTCTTCCACCTCAAGCGGCCCGACGCCACGTTCCCGCAGAAGATAGCCTCCGGCGCGGGATCGATCGTCGACCACACCGAGTACCCGGCGGACAAGCTCCGCACCGACGGCAAGGCTGTCGGCTCCGGCGTCTACAAGCTGGCGTCCTTCGACAAGTCCAAGGCCGTCTTCAAGGTCAACAGCTCCTACCAGGGCACCGCGACCGTGCAGAACAGCGGCATGACCATCAAGTTCTTCCACGGTCAGCAGGACGCGCTGAAGTCCGCCGTCCAAAAGGGCGACGTCGACCTCGCCTACCGTGGTCTGGCCATGAAGGACATCGCCGACCTCGAGGCCGCCAGCCTGGGCGACAAGAACAGCCTCAAGGTCGTCGAGGGCACCAGCGCCGAGGTCCAGCACCTGGTCTTCAACACCAAGGACCCGGTGGTCGGCAAGGTCGGTGTCCGCAAGGCCATCGCCTACCTGGTGGACCGCAGCACCCTCGTGCGGGACGTCTACAAGCGCACCGCCGAGCCGCTGTACTCGGTCGTCCCCAGCGGCATCACCAGCCACAAGACGCCGTTCTTCGACGTCTACGGCGACCGGCCGCGGCCGGACAAGGCCGCCGAGGCCCTGAAGTCCGCCGGCGTCACGGGCAAGGTCAAGCTCACCCTGTGGGCCACCCCGGTCCGTTACGGCCCGGCCACCGTCGCCGAGTTCCAGGAGATCGCCAAGCAGCTCAACGCCAGCGGCCTCTTCGACGCGGACGTCCAGAGCGTCGCGCTGGAGGAGTACGAGAAGGGCATCGAGGCCGGCAAGTACGCCGTCTACGTCAAGGGCTGGGTCCCCGACTACCCGGACCCCGACAACTTCACGGCGCCGTTCTTCGGCGAGGACAACGTCCTCGGCAACAACTACCAGTCCAAGGAGATAGCCGGCATCCTGCCGGCCACGGCCGCCCAGGGCAGCCGCCCGGCGACCGTCAGCGACTTCATCAGGCTGCAGAAGACCGTCGCCGACGACGTACCGCTGCTGCCGCTGTGGCAGGGCAAGCAGTACGCCGTGGCCAACAACCGCATCTCCGGTCTCCAGTGGACCCTCGACGCCTCGACCGTCTTCCGGTTCTGGGAGATCAGCAAGGCCGCCAAGGAATGACGGCCTGAGCCCGAACCCTCATGGACGCCCCGGTGCCGCTACTGCGCGCCGGGGCGTACCAGTCCGCTCTCATAGGCGTAGACGGCGGCCTGCACGCGGTCGCGCAGCCCCAGCTTCGTCAGCACATGCCCCACATGCGTCTTGACCGTCGTCTCGCTGACGAACAGGTCCGCCGCGATCTCCGCGTTCGACAAGCCGCGGGCGACCAGCTTCAGCACCTCGACCTCACGCTCGGTCAGCGTGTGCAGGGTGTCGGGCAGCGGCTCCTCGCCCGACGGCAGATGCCCGGCGTACTTGTCCAGCAGCCGCCGGGTGATGCTCGGCGCCAGCATCGCCTCGCCGCCCGCCACCACCCGGATCGCCTGCACCAGCTCATGGGCGGGCGCGTCCTTCAGCAGGAACCCGCTGGCCCCCGCGCGCAGCGCCTCCACCACGTACTCGTCGAGGTCGAAGGTGGTGAGCACCAGCACCTTCGCCGGGCCGTCGCGCTCCGGCCCGGTGATCTGCCGGGTCGCCTCGACGCCGTCCATGCGCGGCATCCGGATGTCCATCAGCACCACATCGGGCTGCAGCGCCCGGACCTGGTCGAGCGCCTGCAGACCGTCCCCGGCCTCCCCGACGACCGCCAGGTCCTGCTCGGCCTCCAGGATCATGCGGAAGCCGGTGCGCAGCAGCGGCTGGTCGTCGACCAATAGGACGCGGATCGCCACAGGAGAACTCCTTCGCTAGACCGTGTCCATTCTGCCCTGAGCCTCCTCGCCCGGGGCAGCCGGTCCGGCGGCCGTCTCCGCGCGCGGCCCTGGAACGGGCAGTGGGTAGGGCGGGGGAGTGCCGCCGAATTCCGGGCACCGGGCCTGGTGGTCGCACCAGCCGCACAGCTTGGTGGGCCTGGGCCGCCAGTCGCCCGTCTCGGTGGCGTGCGAGATCGCCTCCCACAGGGCCCGCAGCTTGCGCTCGACCCCCAGCAGCTCCGCCTCGACCGGGTCGTACGTCAGCACGTCGCCGCTGCCCAGGTAGACCAGCTGCAGCCGGCGCGGCACCCGGCCGCGCAGCCGCCACACCACCAGGGCGTAGAACATCATCTGGAACAGGGCCTCATCGCGGTACTGCGGGGCGGGGGCCTTGCCCGTCTTGTAGTCCACGATCCGCACGTCGCCGGCCGGCGTCACATCCACCCGGTCGACGATGCCGCGCAGCTTCAGCCCCGCCGCGCCCGCGCCCTCGATCACCGTCTCCACGAAGAGCTCGCGCTCGGCCGGCTCCAGCCGCGTGGGGTCCTCCAGCTCGAACCAGCGCTCGACCAGCCGCTCCGCGTCCCCCAGCCACCTCGCCAGCCGGTCCGGATCGTGCGAGCCGTCCTCCCGGTGGAAGAGCTGCGCCAGCTCCGGCCGCGCCGCCAGCAGCTTCTCCCACTCGCCCGGCACCAGGGAGCGGGCCCTCGGCGCCGTCCGCTCGGCCGCCGGGGCGTCGAAGAGCCGCTCCAGCACCGCGTGCACCACCGTGCCCCGGGTGGCGGCCGGGCTCGGCTTCTCCGGCAGCCTGTCGATCACCCGGAAGCGGTAGAGCAACGGGCACCGCATGAAATCGGCCGCGCGCGACGGCGACAGCGAGGCCGGGCGCACGGCCCCCGACGGGGCGGCGGAGCGGTCCCCGGCCGGCTCGTCGGCCTGCCCGGCGGAATGGTCGGTGGCGGTATCCATGACAGAGACCCTACGGCCCGTCACTGACAGTCGGGCGCATACCATCGACGGTAGACCACCTCGCACTGCATGATCGTGACAGCGCACCAGGCGGGTGCGGGGGGCCGGATCCGACGAGGGGACACCGTGGACAACAGCGGGCAGGGCCAATCCGGCGGCGGGGGCGCGGGCCGACCGGCCGGGCCCGGGGACCGCAAGCCGCAGCGCCCGCGCGAGGCCGGCGGCGGCATCCTCATGGGCCGCCCCTTCGGCGTGCCCGTCTACGTCGCCCCCAGCTGGTTCCTGGTCGCCGCCCTGATCACCTGGGTCTTCGGCGGCCAGCTCGACCGCGTCCTGCCCGAGCTCGGCCGCGCCCGCTATCTGGTCGCCCTCTTCTTCGCCGTCGCCTTCTACGCCTCCGTCCTCGTCCACGAGCTCGCCCACACCGTGGCGGCCCTGCGCTTCAAGCTCCCCGTGCGCCGCATCCAGCTGCAGTTCTTCGGCGGCGTCTCCGAGATCGAGAAGGAGAGCGAGACCCCGGGCCGCGAGTTCGTCCTCGCCTTCGTCGGCCCCCTGCTCTCCCTGCTCCTGGCGGGCGTCTTCTACCTCGGCCTGCTCGCGGTCCAGCCCGACTCGGTGCCCGGCGTGCTGCTCGCCGGGCTGATGATCTCCAACCTGCTCGTCGCCGTCTTCAACCTGCTGCCCGGCCTGCCCCTGGACGGCGGCCGCATGCTCCGCGCCGTCGTCTGGAAGATCAGCGGCAAGCCCATGACCGGCACCGTCGCCGCCGCCTGGGTCGGCCGGGCCCTCGCCGTCGCCGTCCTCGTCGGCCTGCCGATGCTCACCCGCGGCATCGGCGGCGAGTCCGACGACCCCGGCGGCGTCGACATGCTCACCGACGCCCTGCTCGCCGCGATCCTCGCCGCCATCATCTGGACCGGCGCCGGCAACAGCCTGCGCATGGCCCGGCTGCGCGAACACCTGCCCGCCCTGCGCGCCCGCGCGCTCACCCGCCGTGCCGTGCCCGTCCAGGCCGCCACCCCGCTCTCCGAGGCCCTGCGCCGCGCCAACGAGGCCGGCGCCCGTGCCCTGGTCGTCGTCGACGGGCAGGGCAACCCCACCGCCCTGGTCCGCGAGGCCGCCATCGTCGGCATCCCCGAGCACCGCCGCCCCTGGGTGGAGGTCGGCACCCTCGCCCAGGACCTCAAGGAGGGCATGCGGCTGTCCGCCGACCTGTGCGGCGAGGAGCTCCTGGAGACCCTGCGCGCCACTCCCGCCACGGAGTACCTGGTCGTCGAGGCCGGCGGCGAGGTCTACGGCGTGCTGTCCACCTCCGACGTCGAGCGCGCCTTCGTGGCCGCCATGGCCAGGCCCGCCCCCTGAGCCTCGTGGTGCTGGGCCCCTCCCACGCCCGGTAGGCTGGTCACATGTCCGAACCGACCGGTGCCGCCCGCCGTCGCGGGCCCTTCCAGGTCGGGGACCAGGTCCAGCTCACCGACCCCAAGGGACGCCACTACACCTTCACGCTCGAGGCCGGGAAGAACTTCCACACCCACAAGGGTTCCTTCCCCCACGACGAGCTGATCGGTGCTCCCGAGGGCAGTGTTGTCCGTACCACGGGAAACGTCGCCTACCTCGCGCTGCGCCCCCTGCTCCCCGACTACGTCCTGTCCATGCCCCGCGGTGCCGCCGTGGTCTACCCCAAGGACGCGGGGCAGATCCTGGCCTTCGCCGACATCTTCGCCGGCGCCCGCGTCGTCGAGGCCGGAGTGGGCTCCGGCTCGCTCAGCGCCTTCCTGCTGCGCGCCATCGGCGACCAGGGCATGCTGCACTCCTACGAGCGCCGCGCGGACTTCGCCGAGATCGCCCAGCAGAACGTGGAGCGCTACTTCGGCGGGCCGCACCCCGCCTGGCAGCTCACCGTCGGCGACCTGCAGGACAACCTCTCCGACACCGACGTCGACCGGGTCATCCTCGACATGCTCGCCCCCTGGGAGTGCCTGGAGGCCGTCTCCAAGGCCCTGGTGCCCGGCGGCATCCTGTGCTGCTACGTGGCGACCACCACCCAGCTCGCGCGGACCGTGGAGTCCATCCGTGAGATCGGCTGCTTCGCCGAGCCGCAGCCGTGGGAGTCGATGATCCGCAACTGGCACGTGGAGGGCCTCGCGGTCCGCCCGGACCACCGGATGATCGGCCACACCGGCTTCCTGGTCACCGCCCGCCGTCTCGCCGACGGCGTGGAGCCCCCGATGCGTCGCCGCCGCCCCGCCAAGGGCGCGTACGGCGAGGACTACGAGGGCCCCAACAAGGGCTGACCCCTTTAACTGATGCACAGGCGTCGCCGCCGGGACCGCTCTTCGCGGAACTCGGCGGCGGCGCCTCTTCGTTGGGGGTGCCGTGGGCGCCACGGGCCCCTGTTCCGCGGCGGGCGGGCGTATGGCACGATGCGGAAGATCCTCGTCCCCGCAGCTCTCACAGGAGTCGTGCGCGTGCAGCCAGCAGGACCCGAGTCCCACCCGCACTCCCGTCCCCGCCCCCTCCACTGGCTCGCCACCGCCGCGGCGCTGGCCGCCGTGCTCGCCGGCGCGGCCCTCGCCGGCCCCGGTGACGCCACGGCCACCCCGCCCGCCCCCGGGGGCGCCCCCGACGCGCTCGCCGCCCGCTATCCCGTCGACTGCGGCCCCGCCGGGGCCGAGGTCGTCCGGCACGTCTCCGCGGACCTCGACGGCGACGGGCGGGCCGAGACGGTCGCGGTCGTGCGCTGCCCGTCGGGAGGCGGCACCCGGCCCAGCGGGGTCCACGTCCTCGCGCGGCCGGCCGCCCCGGGGGCCGCGCCGCGCGTCGTGGCGACCCTCGTGGACGCCGGGCAGGGCATGAGCGTCACCGGCCTGGAGGCGGCCGGAGGGGCGATTTCGGCCACTCTGCTCGGCTACTCCTCCGCGCGCGTGCCGCGCTGCTGCCCGGACCGGCGCCGTGTGGTCAAGTGGCACTGGAGGGACGGGAAGTTCATCCTGACCCCGCAGCCGGCGGCGGGCAGTGTGTGATCCGTTACGCGGCGTTACTCCGCGTCCGGCCCGTAAACTTCGACCTTGTCCGAAACGCGTCGTACATGGATGCAGTCGCCCGGGCATTCCTTCGCCGAGTCCCGGACCTCGGTGAGCAGCGGCAGCGGGACGGGGGCGGTGGCACCCTTGTCCTGGAGCAGCTCGTCGTCGGGGCTCTTCACATAGGCCAGACCGTCGATGTCCAGCTCGAAGACCTCGGGCGCGTACTGCGCGCAGATGCCGTCCCCGGTGCACAGGTCCTGGTCGATCCAGACTTCCAGTTCGCCGAGTCCGTCGTCGTGCACGGTCATCTCGCCTGCCGTTCCCTACGTATGTGAATCAATTGGAGCCAGCACTGACGGGTGTTGACCGAGTCGACGATACAACCGCCCGCTTTCCGATGTTGGTGGGTGGGTATCCCCCTCACGTGAGGACGTGCGCAAGGGTGAAGATCGGACACACTCCGACCGGGTTTGTGATCTAGGGGTTTCAACCTGCACCGGCCCAGGTAGGGTCAGGAAGCGTCCAGCTCCCCTTGGAGGAGGTGAGGACCGTGGCAGCCCACGACGACGACATGAACCGCGGCATCCGGCCGGGACGAGGGTCTGACGACCCCGCGGGCCAGGTTGCCTATCTCGAGCAGGAGATCGCCGTCCTGCGACGCAAGCTCGCCGACTCTCCGCGTCACACGAGGATTCTCGAAGAGCGGATCGTCGAGCTCCAGACGAACCTGGCCGGCGTCTCCGCACAGAACGAACGGCTCGCGAACACCCTCCGTGAGGCCCGCGACCAGATCGTGGCCCTCAAGGAAGAGGTGGACCGGCTCGCCCAGCCGCCGGCCGGCTTCGGTGTCTTCCTGCAGGCCAACGAGGACGGCACGGCCGACATCTTCACCGGGGGCCGCAAGCTCCGGGTGAACGTCAGCCCGAGCGTCGAGATCGAGGAGCTCAGGCCCGGCCAGGAGGTCATGCTCAACGAGGCGCTCAACGTGGTCGACGCCATGGCGTACGAGCGCCACGGCGACATCGTCACCCTCAAGGAGATCCTCGAGGACGGCGAGCGCGCCCTGGTCATCGGGCACACCGACGAGGAGCGGGTGGTGAGGCTCGCCGAGCCGCTGCTGGACACCACCATCCGCCCCGGCGACGCCCTGCTGCTCGAATCCCGTTCCGGCTATGTCTACGAAGTCATCCCGAAGAGCGAGGTCGAGGAACTCGTCCTCGAAGAGGTCCCGGACATCGACTACACGAAGATCGGCGGTCTGGGAAACCAGATCGAGCTGATCCGCGACGCGGTCGAGCTGCCCTACCTCTACCCCGACCTCTTCAAGGAGCACGAACTGCGGCCGCCCAAGGGCGTGCTGCTGTACGGCCCGCCCGGATGCGGTAAGACGCTCATCGCCAAGGCCGTGGCCAACTCCCTTGCCAAGAAGGTCGCCGAGGTCACCGGGAAGCCCGCGGGGAAGAGCTTCTTCCTCAACATCAAGGGCCCCGAGCTGCTCAACAAATACGTCGGCGAGACCGAGCGGCACATCCGGCTGATCTTCCAGCGCGCCCGGGAGAAGGCCAGCGAGGGCACGCCGGTGATCGTCTTCTTCGACGAGATGGACTCCCTCTTCCGCACCCGCGGCTCCGGTGTCAGCTCGGACGTGGAGAACACCATCGTCCCGCAGCTGCTCTCCGAGATCGACGGCGTGGAGGGCCTGGAGAACGTCATCGTCATCGGCGCCTCCAACCGCGAGGACATGATCGACCCGGCGATCCTGCGCCCCGGCCGGCTCGATGTGAAGATCAAGATCGAGCGTCCGGACGCGGAAGCCGCCAAGGACATCTTCTCCAAGTACCTGACCGAGACCCTCCCGCTGCACGCGGACGACCTCGCCGAGCACGGCGGGTCGGCCCGGGCCGCCGTCGACGGCATGATCCAGTCCGTCGTCGAGCAGATGTACGCGGAGTCCGAGGAAAACCGCTTCCTCGAGGTCACCTACGCCAACGGCGACAAGGAAGTCCTCTACTTCAAGGACTTCAACTCCGGCGCGATGATCCAGAACATCGTGGACCGGGCCAAGAAGATGGCCATCAAGGCCTTCCTCGACCACAACCAGAAGGGCCTGCGCGTCTCCCACCTGCTCGCCGCCTGCGTGGACGAGTTCAAGGAGAACGAGGACCTGCCCAACACCACCAACCCGGACGACTGGGCCCGCATCTCCGGAAAGAAGGGCGAGCGGATCGTCTTCATCCGCACCCTGGTCACCGGAAAGCAGGGCGCGGACACCGGCCGCTCCATCGACACCGTGGCCAATACCGGCCAGTACCTGTAACACCGCCGTCCGGCTGCGGATGTCCCTGTTGTTCTCATCCCCCCGCCTCCCGGCGGGGGGAGACCCAGGGCGTCCGCAGCCGGACGCGTTTTGCCCCACCTGTGGGACGCGTACGACGACCTGTTCCACGCACCGCACGAACCGGAGCAATGACTGTAATGATCTCCCCAGCGCCGCAAAGCCGTTCTAGGCTCTTCGGTACCGCCGCGCAGCGCAGTGGGGGATCGGAGACCGGATACGGACCGGAAGCGCAGCGGTACTTGAGCGCCGACCCCACCAGGGGGCGCCGCCGGGCAAGGAGGGCCGCATGACCGTACGGCGAGTAATGGGCATCGAGACGGAGTACGGGATCTCCGTCCCCGGTCACCCGAACGCCAATGCCATGCTCACCTCGTCCCAGATCGTCAACGCCTACGCGGCCGCGATGCACCGGGCACGCCGTGCCCGCTGGGACTTCGAGGAGGAGAACCCGCTGCGGGACGCCCGCGGCTTCGACCTCGCCCGCGAGGCGGCGGACTCCAGCCAGCTCACGGACGAGGACATCGGCCTGGCCAATGTCATCCTCACCAATGGCGCACGCCTGTACGTCGACCACGCCCACCCCGAATACAGCTCGCCCGAGATCACCAATCCCCGCGACGCCGTCCTGTGGGACAAGGCCGGCGAGCGCATCATGGCCGAGGCCGCCGAGCGCGCCGCCCAGCTGCCCGGAGCCCAGCCCATCCACCTCTACAAGAACAACACCGACAACAAGGGCGCCTCCTACGGCACGCACGAGAACTACCTGATGAAGCGGGAGACCCCCTTCTCGGACATCGTGCGCCACCTGACGCCCTTCTTCGTCTCCCGCCAGGTCGTCACCGGGGCCGGCCGGGTCGGCATCGGCCAGGACGGCCATGAGCACGGCTTCCAGATCAGCCAGCGGGCCGACTACTTCGAGGTCGAGGTGGGCCTCGAGACCACCCTCAAGCGCCCCATCATCAACACCCGCGACGAGCCCCACGCCGACGCCGAGAAGTACCGCCGGCTGCACGTGATCATCGGCGACGCCAACCTCTCCGAGATCTCCACCTACCTCAAGCTCGGCACCACCGCCCTGGTCCTGTCGATGATCGAGGACGGCTTCATCGCCGCCGACCTCGCCGTCGAACAGCCCGTGCGCACCCTCCACCAGGTCAGCCACGACCCCTCGCTGCGCCGCCTGATCACGCTGCGCAGCGGCCGCACACTCACGGCCGTCCAGTTGCAGATGGAGTACTTCGAGCTGGCGCGCAAGTACGTCGAGGACCGCTTCGGGGCGGACGCCGACGAGCAGACCAAGGACGTGCTGACCCGCTGGGAGGACGTGCTGAACCGGCTCGAGCACGACCCCATGAGCCTGGCCGGCGAGCTGGACTGGGTGGCCAAGCTCGAGCTGCTGGAGGGCTACCGCCGCCGCGACGGCCTGGACTGGGACGCCGCCCGGCTGCACCTGGTGGACCTGCAGTACGCGGACGTACGTCCCGACAAGGGCCTGTACAACCGCCTCGCGGCCCGCGGCAGGATCAAGCGCCTGCTGGACGAGGCCGACGTGCTCCGCGCCCGTACGGCGCCGCCCGAGGACACCCGGGCCTACTTCCGCGGCCGCTGCCTGGAGCAGTACGCCGACGACGTGGCCGCCGCCTCCTGGGACTCGGTCATCTTCGACCTGCCCGGCCGTGACTCCCTGCAACGGGTCCCCACCCTGGAGCCACTGCGCGGCACCCGCAATCACGTCAAGGAGCTCCTGGACCGCTGTCGCACGGCGGAGGACCTGGTGCGCGTCCTCTCGGGCGGGTGACGGGGGAGGGTCTGAGAAGGGCGTGAACCGGGAATCATCACGGTGGTTCCGGGACGTTGTAGCAAGTGCAGGGCCTGTACCGGACCCTGCTTGTAGGGTCTGATCTTGTACGTCTCGTGTACGTGTACGTCGAAACCGAGCGGGGTGAGGGGTATGGCGACCAAGGACACCGGCGGCGGGCAGCAGAAGGCCACGCGTGCGACAGAGGAGGTCGAGGAGCAGGCGCAGGAGGCGCAGGCATCCGAGGACCTCAAGGAGCGCCAGGAGAAGCTGTCGGACGACGTGGACTCCGTGCTGGACGAAATCGATGATGTGCTCGAAGAGAACGCCGAGGACTTCGTGAGGTCCTTCGTCCAGAAGGGCGGGCAGTAGGGCGAGCTCGCCGTCCCGTGTCCCGGACAGGGGTGCGGGACGGACGTCCCGCCGGCCCGGCGGTAGGGTCCGGACAGTATTTCAAGATCTCTTCGAAGGAATCGCGTGGAAGCCAACTTTCCTGGTACAGGGCGTCTGCCGGCTGCCTTCCTGACGCCTGGTTCGTCGTCGTTCGTGGACTTCCTCGGCGCGCACCGGCCGGAGCTGCTGCCGGGCAACCGGCAGCTGCCCGGGCAGGGCGTCCTCGAGGCCCCGCACGGGACGACCATCGTGGCCGCGACGTTCCCCGGCGGCGTGGTGCTCGCCGGTGACCGCCGGGCCACGATGGGCAACATCATCGCGCAGCGGGACATCGAGAAGGTCTTCCCCGCCGACGAGTACTCGGCCGTGGGCATCGCGGGCACGGCCGGGCTGGCCGTGGAGATGGTCAAGCTCTTCCAGCTCGAGCTCGAGCACTTCGAGAAGGTGGAGGGCGTCCAGCTCTCGCTGGAGGGCAAGGCGAACCGGCTGTCGACGATGATCCGCAGCAACCTGGGCATGGCCATGCAGGGCCTGGCCGTGGTGCCGCTCTTCGCGGGCTGGGACGTCGACCGGCAAAAGGGCCGCATCTTCTCCTACGACGTCACCGGCGGCCGCTCCGAGGAGCACGGCTTCTCGGCCACCGGCTCCGGCTCGCTGTTCGCGCGCGGTGCGCTCAAGAAGCTCTTCCGGGAGGACCTGACCGAGGGGCAGGCCACCACGCTGGTCGTCCAGGCGCTGTACGACGCCGCCGACGACGACTCCGCGACCGGCGGGCCCGACCTCGCGCGTCGCATCTATCCGATCGTCACCGTCATCACCGAGGACGGATTCCGCAAGCTCACCGAGGCGCAGTGCTCCGAGGTCGTGCGCGCCATCCACGAGCGGCGGCTCGAGGAGCCCGACGGCCCGCGGGCCGCACTCCTCTGATCCTCCCGGTACCGACGGAACCCCACACAAGACAAGAAGGGACGGACAGCGGTGTCGACGCCGTTCTATGTCTCACCCCAGCAGGCCATGGCCGACCGCGCCGAGTACGCCCGCAAGGGCATCGCCCGCGGCCGTAGTGTCGTGGTGCTCCAGTACAACGATGGCGTTGTCTTCGTCGCCGAGAACCCGTCCCGCGCGCTGCACAAGGTCAGTGAGATCTACGACCGGATCGCCTTCGCGGCGGTCGGGAAGTACAACGAGTTCGAGAACCTGCGCATCGGCGGCGTGCGCTACGCCGACCTGCGCGGCTACACCTACGACCGGGACGACGTCACGGCCCGCGGCCTGGCCAACGTCTACGCCCAGACGCTCGGCGGGATCTTCTCCAGCGCGGCCGAGAAGCCGTACGAGGTCGAGCTGATCGTCGCCGAGGTCGGGCCGGGCCCCGAGGACGACCAGATCTACCGGCTGCCGCACGACGGCTCGATCGTGGACGAGCACGGTTCGGTCGCCATCGGTGGCAACGCCGATCAGATCAGCAGCTATCTCGACCAGCGGCACCGGGACGGGATGACCCTCTCGGAGGCGCTCAAGCTGGCCGTCGAGTCGCTGGCCCGGGACACCAACGGCAGCGAGCGCACGCTGACCGCCGAGCAGCTGGAGGTCGCGGTCCTGGACCGCAAGCGGCCGCAGCAGCGCAAGTTCAAGCGGCTGCTGGGGCGCCAGCTGTCCCGGCTGCTGGAGGAGGGCTCGGGGGCGTCCCCCGAGGCCGGTGCGGCCGGGGAAGCGGCCGCGGAGGAGTAGGCCCCGGTCCCGGACGGGCCGGCTGTCCGGCCCGTCCGGGCAAAGCCGCGGTCACGGAGCGGCGACCGCCGCCGACGACGCGCGCGGGATCAGCTCCACCGGCAGGACCTCCGTGGCGCTCGGCCGCCCCTCCAGGAACGACACCAGGGCCCGCAGGCCCGCCTCTCCCACCGCCTCGGCGGGCAGCCGGACCGTGGTCAGCTCCGGTTCCAGGGCCGTCGCCAGGGGCAGGTCGTCGAAGCCGGTCACCGAGACGTCGTCGGGCACGCGCAGCCCCAGCCGCCGGGCGGCCTTGCAGGCGCCGGCCGCCAGGACGTCCCCGTCGCAGATCAGGGCGGTCGGGCGGGGCCCGGGCCCGGTCAGGGCGCGCTCGGCGGCCCGGTGGCCGGCGCTCACGTCCAGCGCGGCGGGCTCGGTGCGCAGCACGGTGCCCTCCCCCTGGCCCAGGGTCTCGGCCAGGGCGTGCGCGCGGACCCGGAAGGTCCAGGAGTCGATGTCGGCCGCGATGTGCGCGACGTGCCGGTGGCCGAGGGCGAGCAGGTGCCGTGCCACCTGCCGCATGCCGTCGGCGATGTCGAGGTTGACCGTCGCCGCCGCCTCGGGCCGCTCGGGGTCGCTGTCGAGCATCACCAGGGGCAGGCCCCCCTCGCGGATGTCGGTCAGGGCGTCGGCCGCCATGGAGGAGGCGATGACGCCGTCGAGGGTGTCGCGGGCGGAGGCGAAGGGGTCGGGCGCCGGCCCGATGCCCTCCGGTGAGGGGTACAACACCACGCCCACGCCGTGCTCGGCGGCGGCCCGGGCCGCGCCCGTGTAGACGCGGGCGAAGAAGTCGTTGGTCAGGGCCGGTACGACCAGCAGCGCGGTCCGGGTGCGGCCCAGGCGCAGGTTCCGGGCCGCCAGGTTGGGGCGGTAGCCCAGCTCCCGGGCGGCCGAGCGCACGGCCTCGGCGGTCGGCTCGGAGACCCGGCCCCGCCACTTCTCGCCCATCACCAGGGAGACGGTCGCCTGCGAGACCCCCGCCGCCCGGGCCACGTCCCGGCTGGTGGCGCGTGCCGCGGCCGCGTGCCGCCCCCGGACGGTGGGCCAGCGCGGCCCGCTCGTTCCGTCGCCGTGCCCGACCCCGCGTTCGACTTCCGTCACCGCTGTGACGCCCCTCTCCGTTGCCGGCCGTGGTCTGCCGTGGCCGCGGCTGGACCCGCGGGCTGCGGCCATGGTACGTATAACGACGCTAGTTATACGTAAAACCGGGATGGCTCGGTCAAAGGTGGCCGGCCGGGGCGGCCCGGCCGGAAGACGAGAGGCGGACAATGGCGGCGGCGGGCGGCGGTTACGTCGAGATGCTCAAGACGCGGCACGCGGCGCGACTGCTCACCGGCACCCTGGTGGGCCGGCTGCCGAATGCCACCGCCGCGCTGGCGATCGTCCTCTTCGTCCGCGCCGAAGGCGGCAGCTTCACCCTCGCCGGAGCCCTCTCCGCCGTCTACGGCGTGGCCAACGCCGTCGGCCAGCCGCTGCTCGGCCGGGCCGTCGACCTCTACGGCCAGCCCCGCGTCATCCTGCCGTCGGCCCTGCTGACCGCGCTGGGCATGGGGCTCTTCACCATGGTCGGCCTGGACCCGCTGCCCCTGTCCTACCTTGCCATGATCGTGGCCGGTCTGTTCGCGCCGCCCCTGGAGGGCGGCCTGCGGGCGCTGTGGCCGTCGGTCCTGAAGAACGAGGACGACCTCCACGCCGCCTACTCCCTCGACGCGATCGCGCAGGAACTGATCTACGTCGTCGGTCCGCTGATCGTCACGCGCATCGTCGCCCTGTGGTCCGAGGCCGCCGCGCTGAACGCGCTGCACCTGATGGGCGTCGTCGGCGCGCTCGCCGTCGTCACCTCGCCGCCCTCCCGGAAGTGGCGCAGCGCGCCCCGCGAGGCGCACTGGCTCGGCGCGCTGCGCTCGCGCGGGCTGCTGGTGCTGCTCGGCACGTTCTTCTTCATCGGCTCGGCCCTCGGCTCCATAGCCGTCGCCGCGGTCTCCTACGGCGACGGTCACGGCGGCGGCAACGTCGCCAGCTACCTGCTCTCGGCGCTCGGCGTCGGCGCCCTGATCGGCGGCTCGGTCTACGGCGCCCGGCAGTGGCCCGGCAGCCCCGAGCAGCGCCTGCGGGTGCTCGTCACCGGGCTCGCCGTGCTGTACGTGCCGCTGCTGCTGGTCCCCGGCGTCGTCGCCATGACGGTCCTCGCCGGTGTGGCGGGCCTCTTCCTCGCCCCCTCGCTGGCCTGCGCCTTCGTCGTGGTCGACCGGCACGCCCCGCGCGGCACCGTCACCGAGGCCTTCTCCTGGCTGGTGACCTCCTTCGGCGTGGGCGCGGCCATCGGCACCGCCTTCGTGGGCCCCGCGGTCGAATACGGTGGCTCGACCGCCGGGTTCGTGGTCGCGGTGGGCAGCGGCGCCGCCGCCCTGCTGGTCCTGCTGATCGCACGGGGCTCCCTGCAGGCCCCGGCCACCGTGTCGACGGTCGTGGCCCGGTCGGAAAATGATCGGAACGGTGCTGTCGAACCCGGTTTCAGCGCAGGGCATCAGGCGTAATGTTCAGGCATGGACCGCCGCATTTTCGGGCTGGAGAACGAGTACGGCGTCACGTGCACGTTCAGGGGACAGCGCCGACTGTCGCCTGACGAAGTGGCGCGCTACCTCTTCCGCCGTGTCGTTTCCTGGGGCCGCAGCAGCAACGTCTTCCTGCGCAACGGCGCCCGCCTCTACCTCGATGTGGGCTCGCACCCGGAATACGCAACACCCGAGTGCGACAGCGTGACCGAGCTGGTCACCCACGACAAGGCGGGCGAGCGCATTCTCGAGGGCCTGCTCGTCGATGCCGAACGCCGCCTGCACGAGGAGGGAATCGCGGGCGACGTCTATCTCTTCAAGAACAACACGGACTCGGCAGGGAACTCCTACGGCTGCCACGAGAACTACCTCGTGGCCAGACACGGGGAGTTCTCCCGTCTCGCGGACATCCTCATCCCCTTCCTCGTCACCCGGCAGCTGCTCTGCGGGGCGGGGAAGGTCCTCCAGACCCCGCGCGGCGCGGTGTACTGCGTCAGCCAGCGCGCCGAGCACATCTGGGAGGGCGTCAGCTCCGCCACCACCCGCTCCCGCCCGATCATCAACACGCGGGACGAGCCGCACGCCGACGCCGAGCGCTACCGCCGGCTGCACGTCATCGTCGGGGACTCCAACATGTCCGAGACGACGATGCTGCTCAAGGTGGGCGCCACCGACCTCGTCCTGCGCATGATCGAGGCCGGCACCGTCATGCGCGACCTGACGCTGGAGAACCCCATCCGGGCCATCCGCGAGGTCAGCCACGACATCACCGGCCGGCGCAAGGTGCGCCTGGCCAGCGGCCGCGAGGCCTCCGCGCTGGAGGTCCAGACCGAGTACTACGAGAAGGCCGTGGACTTCTGCGAGCGCCGCGGTATCCGCACGGGCACGGTCGAGCGCGTGCTGGAGCTGTGGGGCCGCTCCCTGGAGGCCATCCGGGACGAGGACCTGGACCGGATCTCCACCGAAATCGACTGGGTGATGAAGTACCAGCTCATCGAGCGGTACCGGGCCAAGAACAACATCACCATGTCGCACCCGAGGGTCGCGCAGATAGACCTCGCCTACCACGACATCCACCGCCGCCGCGGCCTGTACTACCTGCTGGAGAAGCGCGGCCAGGCGGCCCGGGTCTGCAACGACCTCAAGATCTTCGAGGGCAAGTCGGTGCCCCCGCAGACCACGCGCGCCCGGCTGCGCGGCGACTTCATCCGCCGGGCCCAGGAACAGCGCAGGGACTTCACGGTCGACTGGGTGCACCTCAAGCTCAACGACCAGGCGCAGCGCACGGTGTTGTGCAAGGACCCGTTCCGGTCGGTCGACGACCGGGTGGAGAAGCTCATCGCCGGAATGTGACCCGTCGTAAGGGGGCACAGCGTAAAGAGGCACAGCGTAAAAGGCACGGATGTGCGCCGGGTCCACCGCGCCCGGCGCCCGTCCGTGTCGGTCGGGGTTGATCGGCGGGGCGCAGGCCGTAGAGTGACGGGCACTGCCCAGCGACCTCTATAGCCGAGTTGGACTTCATGAACCACACGAAGAACGCGCGTCGCCTCGCCGCGGCGTTGGCCGTGCCCGTCCTGCTGCTCACCGCCGCGGCGTGCGGGTCCGAGGACGGCGGCTCCTCCGACGCCAAGGTGAAGGTGGAGGGCAAGTTCGGGGAGAAGCCCGAGATCACCGTGCCGAAGGACGCCAAGCCCTCGGACAAGCTCGTCGTGAAGACCCTGACCGAGGGCACCGGCGAGAAGGCGGAGAAGGGCTCCTTCGTCCGACTGGACTTCGCCGGGCAGACGATGAAGGACAACAAGCCGCTCGGCGGCACCTGGGCGAGCCAGGACAAGGCGGCCGGCAAGGGCCCGCGCCGCCAGATGGTGCAGCAGCTCGGCCAGCCCAGCCAGGAGATGCCCGCCAAGGTGCTGGACGCGGTGGCCGGCCACAAGGCGGGCTCCCGCATCGAGGTCGAGGGCACGGCCAAGGCGCTGATCGGCGACCAGCTCAACCCGCAGGCGGGCGTCAAGCCCGAGGACGGCCTGGTGTGGGTCATCGACGTCGTCGGCGCCCAGAAGGTCGACGCGAAGAGCGAGGTCAAGGGCGAGCAGGCCAAGCCGGAGGCCGGTATGCCCGAGGTCAAGCCCAATGCCCAGAAGGCCGCCGACATCACCATTCCCAAGGACGAGAAGGCGCCGGGCGATCTCAAGGAGCAGGTGCTGATCAAGGGCACCGGCCCGGAGATCAAGGCCGGTGACGGCCTGATCGCGCAGTACACCGGTGTGAAGTGGGAGGACGGCAAGAAGTTCGACGCCTCCTGGGACCACGCCGGCGCCACGGCGTTCCAGATCGGCACCGGCTCGGTCGTCCAGGGCTGGGACAAGGGCCTGGTCGGCAAGCACGTCGGGGACCGGGTCGAGCTGGTGATCCCGCCGAAGCTGGGCTACGAGGGCCAGGCGCAGAGCGGCCTCGACAAGAACACCCTGGTCTTCGTCGTGGACATCGTGGGCAAGGTCTGACGGCCTGATCAGGTCTGCCAGAATTGCACGGTTGTCTGCAGGATTGATTCGTAGGAGCACGTTCGTGAACATCGAAAAGCCCGAGATCGACTTCCCGGAGGGTCCGGTTCCGGCCGACCTCGAGATCACCGAGATCTGGGAGGGCGACGGCCCCGTGGCCAAGGCCGGGGACTTCGTCAAGGTCCACTACGTCGGTGTCTCCTTCTCCACCGGCGAGGAGTTCGACGCGAGCTGGAACCGCGGCGGTCCGCTGGAGTTCAAGCTCGGCGCCGGCCAGGTCATCGAGGGCTGGGACCGGGGCATCCAGGGCATGAAGGTCGGTGGCCGCCGCAAGCTGGTCATCCCCGCCCACCTCGGCTACGGCGACCGTGGCGCCGCCGGCAAGATCGCCCCGGGCGAGACGCTGATCTTCGTTTGCGACCTGATGGGCCTCTGAGACACCCCGAACGAAGGCCGAGGGCCCGTGCCTGCCTGGCGCGGGCCCTCGGCTTTTGCCGGGGGAGCCCCGAGCGGTACGGTCAACGGTTGAGAGCACAAGTAGAGAGGGCGTCGATGGCGATCGCCAAGGCCGAGCGGTTGATGAACCTGGCACTGTGCCTGCTGGGCACACGCCGCCCGCTCAGCAAAGGGGAGTTGCGGGCCTCGATCGAGGCTTACATTGAAGCCGGAGCGGGAAGCACGGCCGGCGACTCCGGGGGCGAGGACGCCTTCAACCGGATGTTCGAGCGCGACAAGGACGACCTGCGCGAGCTCGGCCTGATCATCGAGACCGTCGAGGGCCTCGACGGCGAGACCGGCTACCTCGCCCGCCGCGACAGCAACCGCCTGCCCGCGATCACCCTCGACGTCGAGGAGTCCGCCGCCCTGGGCCTGGCCGCCAAGGTCTGGCAGCAGGCCCGCCTCGCCTCGGCCGCCAGCGGCGCCCTGCAGAAGCTGCGCGCCGCCGGGATGCCGCTGGCGGAGGACCCGTACGGCACGCAGAGCGCCCTCGAGACCCGCATCCCGGTCCACGAGGCCGCCTTCGAGCCGCTGATGCTCGCCGCCCGCGACCGCCGGCCCGTCGTCTTCGACTACCGCAAGGGCAACTCCGCCACCTCCGAGCAGCGCCGCGTCGAGCCATGGGCGCTGGAGTGCTGGCGCGGCCACTGGTACCTGGCGGGCTGGGACCGCGACCGGCAGGCCGAGCGGGTCTTCCGGCTCTCCCGGATCACCGGCAAGGTCCGCTCCCGGGCCCTGCCGTTCACCGCGCCCGTGCCCGACCACGTCACGGTGCGCACCACCGTCGAGAGCTGGGCGGGCGAGACGGCCACGAGCACGGCCCGGATCAAGGTGCGGGCCGGCCACGGCTATCCGCTGCGGGCCCGCGCCCTGAGCACGCGCGAGGCCGGCGACGGCTGGGAGGAGCTGGAGATCCCGTACGGGCACGGGCTGGACGCCTGGCTCGTGGAGTTCGGGCCCGACGTGATCGTGCTGGAGCCCGCCGAGCTGCGGGCCGAAGTGATCGACCGGCTGCGCGCCGTGGCCAAGGGCTGAGAGGAACGGAACCGAGCACTGATGGCCACCAACGCCATTGACCAGACCCGGCGGATGCTGTCGCTGGTCACCTATCTGCGCGAACGCCCCGGCGCCCGGGTCACCGACGTGGCCCGCGCCTTCGGCATCACCGAGGACGAGCTGATCGGCGACCTCGATGTGCTGCCCATGTGCGGCACCAGCTTCCGGGGCGGTGACCTGCTGGACATCGACACCGACGGCGACCGCATCTGGTGGCACAACCCCGACGCCTCCGGCACCAGCACCGGCGAGCCGCTGCGGCTCGCCGCCGACGAGGCCACCGCCCTGCTGGTGGCCGCCCGTGCCGTGGCGACCCTGCCCGGGCTGCGCGAGAGCGACCGGCAGGCGCTGGTGCGCGCCACCGCCAAGATCGAGGCCGCGGCCGGCGAGGCGGCGGGCGCCAGCTCCCGGCTCTCGGTGACCTTCGAGTCCGAGGGCGGGGTCTTCGCCGACGTCGACCGGGCCATCTCCGAGCGCCGCCGCGTCTGGCTGCGCTACTACTCGCCCGCACGCGACGAGCTGACCGAGCGTGAGGTCGACCCGATCCGGCTCTTCGCCGTGGGCCACACCTATATGGAGGCGTGGTGCCGGCTGTCCGAGGCGCGGCGCACCTTCCGCCTGGACCGGGTGGCCGAGATCCGCATCCTGGACGAGCCCTCCGACCCGCCCCCCGTCGAGCTGCGCGACCTGTCCGAGGGGCTGGTGCAGCCGGCCGCCGAGGACCCCGAGGTCGTCATCGAGGTGGGCCCCGGTGGCCGCTGGGTCGCCGAGTACTACCCGCACGACCGGGCCGAGGAGCTGCCCGACGGCGGCCTGCGGATCACACTGCGCACCCCGGACCCGGCCTCGCTGCGCCGGCTGGCGCTGCGGCTCGGCCGGGACGGGCGGATCGCCGCTCCGGCCCAGGTGGCCGACAGCGCACGGGACGCCGCCCGCGAGGCCCTCGCGGCATACGGAGAGTGAAGGGGAACCGGACAGTGGAATGGGCAGGGGACGTGATGGGCGCGAGGACGACCGCCGGCGCGGTCTTCAAGGCCGCGTGCCCGGACTGCCGCGGCTGCTTCGAGCTGGCCGCGGGAGCGCTGCGGCTGGCGATCGGCGCCAGCGATCGCACCACCTTCTACTCCTTCACCTGCCCCGACTGTGGCTCCGCGGTCCGTAAGCCGGCGGGGGAGCGGATCGTGGAGCTGCTGACGGGCGGCGGGGTGCGCACCCTGCGGCTGCACATCACCGCCTGACCACCGCCCGCCCCGTCCCCGATAGGCTCGCCCCATGTTCTGGCCCATGCTCGCCATCGCC
Organism: Streptomyces sp. NPDC046261; assembly: GCF_040646235.1. NCBI lineage: Bacteria > Bacillati > Actinomycetota > Actinomycetes > Kitasatosporales > Streptomycetaceae > Streptomyces > Streptomyces sp. NPDC046261. The sequence goes on from NZ_JBEYZU010000013.1 coordinate 174,157, forward strand.
CTCGGCTTCTGCGGCCTCGCCGTGCTCGCCGTGCTCGCCGCGCGCGTCTTCGTCGAGACCCGGCGGCTGGCCCGGCAGGTGGCCGAGGCCTCGCGGCGCGTCACCGCGGCCGCCGAGGACCTGGAGCGGGCGGCCACGCCGCTCGCCGCGCACGCCCCGCGCCGGGGCTGAAGCGGCGGGCCCGCACCGTCCGTCGTCCGGGCTCCGGTGCCCTGCTGGCCTTGTGGGGTGGACGGTACGCTGGTCGGGGTGGCCCTGTTGACGAGGCGGAGGGTCGCGACTGGGAGTATGCACAGGGATTGCCCAGCGTTTACCCCTGCGCGTTACGATCGCTGCCGTACGGCTGATGGACATATGTCCGATCAGCCGGTCAGCTGCCCCACACCCATCCCGCTTCGGTGAGAAGGTAAACCACATGTTCGGACGGCTCGGCCCCACCGAGATCATCCTCATTCTTGTCGTCATCGTCCTGCTGTTCGGTGCGAAGAAGCTTCCGGACATGGCGCGCGCCCTCGGCAAGTCCGCCCGCATCCTCAAGAGCGAGGCCAAGGCGATGAAGACCGAGGGCCAGGACAACGCCTCGGCCCCCGCCGACCCGCCCGCCGAGCAGGCCCCCCGTACGATCAAGGCCGCGCCCGGCGATGTGACCTCCCGTCCGGTCGGCGAGCCGAGCGACCGTACGACCCAGCAGCGCTGACCCAGGACAGACTGAGGCGGTCGCCGACGGCGTCCGCCTGCCGCACGAGATAGGGACGTGGGTTGCTCAAGTCTGCCCGGAAGAAGGAGAAGGACCCCGAGGGGCGGATGCCGCTCGCCGAGCACCTTCGCGAGCTGCGCAACCGGTTGGCGAAGTCCGTGCTCGCCATCGTGGTCGTCGCCGTCGTCGCGGCCTTCTACTACAGGGACATCATCGAGGTCTTCAAGCACCCGATCCAGGACGCGATCGGCTGCAAGGTCTCCTTCGCGGAACTCGCGAACAAGGACAGCCGGGCGAACTGCGGCAGCATCACCATGTCGGGCCTCGTCGGCCCGTTCACCCTGATGGTGAAGGTCTCGCTGGTCTCCGGCGTCGTGCTGGCCACCCCCGTGTGGCTCTACCAGCTGTGGGCGTTCCTCGCGCCCGGGCTGCACAGGAACGAGAAGAAGTACGCGCTCGGCTTCGTCGCCGCGGGCGTGCCGCTGTTCGCCGCGGGCGGCTGGTTCGCGTACAAGATCCTCCCGTCGGCCGCCAAGGTCCTCATCGACTTCACGCCGGACGGCGTCAACAACCTGCTGCCGCTCGACGAGCTCATCGACCTCGTCACCCGGCTGGTGGTCGTCTTCGGGCTCTCCTTCGAGCTGCCGCTGCTGCTGATGATGCTCAACTTCGGCGGGGTGCTCACCGGCCGGCGCATGCTGGGCTGGTGGCGCGGCATGATCATGGGCGTCACGGTCTTCGCGGCCGTGGCCACGCCGACCGTGGACCCCTTCTCGATGTTCCTGCTGGCCGGCCCGATCATCCTGCTGTACTTCATCGCCGTCGGCGTCGCGCTCCTGAACGACAAGCGCAAGCGGGAGGCGAACCCCGACCGGCTGCTCTCCGACGACGAGGCGGCCCCGCTGGACCTCACCCCGCACCCCGTCGGCGACAGCGAGCCCATGCCGGCCCTGCCGGAGCAGGGCCACCGCGCCGGCTACGACGACGTGACGTGATTCCCTGACGTTCGTCACCGATGCGGGGCGGTCGCCGGAAACGGCGGCCGCCCCCGTCGTGTTCATGGCGACTTGCCGCACCCGGTAGTGTCCCCGCGTGACTAGCGACATCACGTTATTCGTCAACCCCTCGGCCGGCCGGGGACGCGGCGCCCACGCCGCCCAGCCCGCCGCCCGGGTCCTGCGCGATGCCGGGTTCTCCGTCCGTACGGTCGTGGGCACGGACGCCGCCGACGCCCTGCGCCGGGCGCGCGAGGCCGTGGCCGGCGGCACCGGCGCGCTGATCGCCGTCGGCGGGGACGGCATGACCTCGCTGGCGCTGCAGGCCGTGGCCGGGACGCGGACCCCGCTCGGCGTGGTGGCCGTCGGCACCGGCAACGACTTCGCCCGCGCCGCCGCCCTGCCCGTCCGCGACCCCGTCGCGGCCGCCCGGGTCGTCGCCGGGGCCCTCAAGGGCGACGGCGGCCGGGCCGTGGACCTCGGCAGGGTGGGCCACACCTGGTTCGGCACCGTCCTCGCCTCCGGCTTCGACTCACGGGTCAACGACCGGGGCAACCGGATGCGCTTCCCCACCGGGCGGCTGCGCTACGACCTGGCCATGCTCGCCGAGCTGGCCGCGCTGCACACCGTCCCGTACCGCCTGCGGCTCGACGACGGGCCCGTAAGGTGCGTCGAGGCGACGCTGGTGGCGGTCGGCAACGGCGGCTCCTACGGCGGCGGCATGCGCATCTGCGGCCAGGCCCGGCTCGACGACGGGCTCTTCGACGTCACCGTCGTCGGCCCCTGCCGCCGCTCGACGCTGCTCAGGGTCTTCCCGAAGGTCTACCGGGGCACCCACCTCGGCCACCCGCGCGTGACCACCTACCGTGCGGCGAAGGTGACGCTGGAGGTGGACCCCCGGGCGGCGGCGGAGGCCGGGATCGTCACCGGCTACGCGGACGGCGAGCGGCTCGGCCCGCTGCCGCTCACGGCCGAGACCGTGCCCGCGGCCGTACGGCTCCTGGGAGCTCGATAAAGATCGGGTGGCTGTCGGAGGTCCCCGGTAGGCTCGTAGACAAGATGACCGAGGACATGTCCCCTGCTGAGCGCTATGCCCTGGCACGGCACCGCGCCGCGGAGCAGGCCACCGCGCTCGCCCCCTTCCGCGAGATGTACGACTTCGAGCTCGACCCCTTCCAGATAGAGGCCTGCCGGGCCCTGGAAGCCGGCAAGGGGGTCCTGGTCGCGGCGCCGACCGGCTCCGGAAAGACCATCGTGGGCGAGTTCGCCGTCCACCTGGCCCTCACCCAGGGCCGCAAGTGCTTCTACACCACGCCCATCAAGGCGCTGTCGAACCAGAAGTACAGCGATCTCGTCAGGCGCTACGGCGCCGCCAAGGTCGGCCTGCTGACCGGCGACAACAGCGTCAACCCCGACGCCCCGGTGCTCGTGATGACCACCGAGGTCCTGCGCAACATGCTCTACGCCGGCTCCCAGGCCCTCATAGGCCTCGGCTACGTGGTCATGGACGAGGTGCACTACCTCTCCGACCGCTTCCGCGGCGCCGTCTGGGAGGAGGTCATCATCCACCTCCCGGACTCGGTGACCCTGGTCTCCCTGTCGGCCACCGTCTCCAACGCCGAGGAGTTCGGCGACTGGCTGGACACCGTGCGCGGCGACACCGAGGTGATCGTCTCCGAGGAGCGGCCCGTCCCGCTGTGGCAGCACGTGCTGGCCGGCCGGCGGATGTACGACCTCTTCGAGGAGCGCAGCGACCACGGCGGCCGCGGCGCCGCCCGGCGCGAGGTCAACCCCGACCTGCTGCGCATGGCCCGCATGGAGAACAGCCGCACCTACAACCCGCGCGAGCGCCGCCGCGGCAAGATGGTGCGCGAGGCGGACCGCGAGCGCGAGCGCCGCCAGCGCAGCCGGATCTGGACGCCCAGCCGCGTCGAGGTCATCGAGCGCCTGGACGCCGAGGGCCTGCTGCCCGCCATCACCTTCATCTTCAGCCGGGCCGGCTGCGAGGCCGCCGTCCAGCAGTGCCTCTACGCCGGCCTGCGGCTCAACGACGACGAGGCCCGCGCCAAGGTCCGGGAGATCGTCGAGGAGCGCACCGCCCCCATCCCCGACGAGGACCTGCACGTCCTGGGCTACTTCGAGTGGCTGGAGGGCCTGGAGCGGGGCATCGCCGCGCACCACGCCGGGATGCTGCCGACCTTCAAGGAGGTCGTGGAGGAGCTCTTCGTCAAGGGCCTGGTCAAGGCCGTCTTCGCCACCGAGACCCTCGCCCTGGGCATCAACATGCCCGCCCGCTCCGTGGTGCTCGAGAAGCTGGTGAAGTGGAACGGCGAACAGCACGCCGACATCACCCCCGGCGAGTACACCCAGCTCACCGGCCGCGCCGGGCGGCGCGGCATCGACGTCGAGGGCCACGCCGTCGTGCTCTGGCAGCGCGCCATGGACCCCGGCGCCCTGGCCGGCCTGGCCGGCACCCGCACGTACCCGCTGCGCTCCAGCTTCAAGCCGTCGTACAACATGGCGGTCAATCTGGTCTCCCAGTTCGGGCGGCACCGCTCGAGGGAGCTGCTGGAGACCTCGTTCGCCCAGTTCCAGGCGGACAAGTCGGTCGTCGGCATCTCGCGCCAGGTACAGAAGAACGAGGAGGGCCTGGCCGGCTACCGCGAGGCCATCGAGTGCCACCTGGGCGACTTCGACGAGTACGCCCGGCTGCGCCGTGAGCTGAAGGACCGGGAGACCGAGCTGGCCAAGCAGGGCGCCGTGCAGCGGCGGGCCGCCGCCGCGGCCGCCCTGGAGCGGCTCAAGCCCGGCGACGTCATCCACGTGCCGACCGGCAAGTTCGCCGGCCTGGCGCTGGTGCTGGACCCCGGCCTGCCCGCCGGCCGCACCGACCGCCACCGCGGCTTCGACCACTACGACGGGCCGCGCCCGCTGGTCCTCACCGCCGAGCGGCAGGTCAAGCGGCTCGCCGCCATCGACTTCCCCGTCCCGGTGGAACCGCTGGAGCGGATGCGCATCCCCAAGTCCTTCAACCCGCGCAGCCCCCAGTCGCGCCGCGACCTCGCCTCCGCGCTGCGCACCAAGGCCGGCCACATCGAGCCCGACCGGCACCGCAAGTCGCGGGCCGCTGCGGCCGACGACACCGAGATCGCCCGGCTGCGGGCCGCACTGCGCGCGCACCCCTGCCACGGCTGCGACGAGCGCGAGGACCACGCCCGCTGGGCGGAGCGCTACCACCGGCTGCAGCGCGACACGCGTCAGCTGGAGCGGCGCATCGAGGGCCGTACGAACACCATCGCGCGCACCTTCGACCGCATCTGCGCGCTGCTGACCGAGCTCGACTACCTGCGGGCGGACGAGGTCACCGACAACGGCCGCCGGCTGGCCCGTCTCTACGGCGAGCTGGACCTGCTGGCCTCCGAATGCCTGCGCGAGGGCGTCTGGGACGGCCTCAAGCCGGCGGAGCTGGCCGCGTGCGCGTCGGCGCTGGTGTACGAGGCCCGGGCCGCCGACGACGCGGTGGCGCCGAAGCTGCCCACGGGCGCGGCCAAGGAGGCGCTCGCCGAGATGGTCCGCATCTGGGGCCGGCTGGACGCCCTGGAGGAGGAACACAAGATCAACCAGGCCGAGGGCGTCGGCCAGCGCGAGCCCGACCTCGGCTTCGCCTGGCCCGCCTACCGGTGGGCGTCGGGGCACGGCCTCGACGAGGTGCTGCGGGAGATCGACATGCCGGCGGGCGACTTCGTGCGCTGGTCGAAGCAGCTGATCGACGTGCTCGGTCAGATCGCGGCGGCGGCGCCGGCCGGTAGTCCTGTCGCGCGGAACGCGCGCCGCGCGGTGGACGGTCTGCTGCGTGGGGTCGTGGCGTACTCGTCGGTGGGCTGAGCGCCGTAACCGGGGCTCTGCCCCGGACCCCGGTCCTCAATCGCCGGACGGGCTGATTTTCAGCCCGTCCGGCGCTTGAGGATAAAGAGGGCAAAGGTGACCGGCGGTGCCGTCACCGCGTCAGCCC
>NZ_JBEYZU010000014.1:0-57997 GCF_040646235.1 Streptomyces sp. NPDC046261
ATGTACCGGACCGGGGATGTGGTGCGGTGGTCGGTTTCGGGGGAGCTGGAGTTTCTGGGGCGTGCGGATGATCAGGTGAAGATCCGTGGGTTCCGCATCGAACTCGGCGAAATCGAATCCCTCCTCGCCGCACAGCCGCACGTCGCTCACGCCGCCGTCATCGTCCGCGAAGACCAGCCGGGCGACAAACGCCTGGTCGCCTACGTCGTCCCGGACAGCGGCACCACCCTGGAACCGCAGACGCTGAACGCGGCGGTGACCGACCGGCTCCCGGACTACATGGTTCCGGCTGCGGTGATCGTGCTGGACGCGTTGCCGCTGACCACGAACGGGAAACTGGACCGCAGGGCCCTGCCCGCACCCGACTACGCCCGCCTCAGCACCGCCCGCGCACCACGCAACCCCCGCGAAGAAACCCTCTGCGGCCTCTTCGCCGAAGTCCTCGGCCTGGACAGCGTCGGCATCGACGACAGCTTCTTCGACCTCGGAGGCCACTCCCTCCTCGCCACCCGCCTCATCAGCCGCGTGCGCTCCACCCTCGGTACCGAACTCGGCATCCGCGCCCTCTTCGAAACCCCCACCGTCGCGGGCCTGGCCGACCAGCTCTCCGACAGCACACCCATACGCCCCGAACTCGCCCCGACTGTACGGCCTGAGCGGTTGCCGTTGTCGTTCGCGCAGCGCCGGCTGTGGTTCATCAGCCGCCTCGAAGGGCCCAACGCCACCTACAACATGCCCCTCGCCGTCCGCCTCACCGGCACCCTCGACGAGCAGGCACTGCGCACAGCCCTCCACGACGTCATCACCCGCCACGAAAGCCTGCGCACCGTCTTCCCCGAAGACACCGACGGACAACCCCACCAGCACATCCTGAGCCCGGACGAGGCAGTCGAGTCGCTGACGCTCGTCACGGTCGACGCCCCCGGCGAGGAGGCGCTGGCGGCGGTCATGGAGAAGAGCGCCGGTTGCCGGTTCGATCTGGCCGTCGATCTGCCGCTGCGGGCATGGTTGTTCACCAGCGCTCCGGACGAGCACGTACTGCTGCTCGTCATGCACCACATCGCCGGCGACGGCTGGTCAATGGCGCCGCTGGCCAAGGACCTGTCCACCGCCTACACCGCGCGCAGCGGGGGCCGCGCCCCGTCATGGGCTCCGCTGCCGGTGCAGTACGCGGACTACACCCTCTGGCAGCGTCAGCTCCTCGGCGACGAGGACGACCCCGAGAGCGTCATCACCGGTCAGGTGGCCTTCTGGCAGGAAGCGCTCGCCGGTGTTCCCGAGGAGCTGGCGCTGCCCTTCGACCGGGCGCGTCCCGCCATCGCCTCGCACCAGGGTGGTTCGGTGCCACTGACGCTGGACGCGCAGTTGCACGCACGGATCGTCGAACTGGCCCGTGTGCAGGGCACGAGTGTGTTCATGGTGATGCAGGCCGCCCTCGCGGCCCTGCTCACCCGCCTCGGCGCCGGCGAGGACGTCCCCATCGGCTCGCCCATCGCCGGGCGGACCGACGACGCCCTCGACGATCTTGTCGGCTTCTTCGTCAACACCCTCGTCCTGCGCACCGACACCACCGGCGACCCCACCTTCACGGAACTCCTGAAGCGCGTCCGCGAGACCGACCTCGCCGCCTACGCGCACCAGGACCTGCCCTTCGAACGGCTCGTGGAGCTCCTCAACCCCGTCCGTTCCCTGGCCCGCCACCCCCTCTTCCAGGTCATGCTGACCCTGCAGAACCAGACGCAGGCCGGGCTCGAGCTCCCCGGGATCAGTGTCGGCATGGAACCGCTGGGGCCGCCGGCCGCGAAGTTCGACGTCGGCTTCACCCTGACGGAACGTTTCACTGCCGATGGCGGCCCCGCAGGCATGGATGGCACCGTCGATTACGCCACGGACCTGTTCGACCGCCCGACCGTGGAGGTGCTGTCGCGTCGCCTGGTCCGGCTGCTCGAAGCCGTCGTCGCCGACCCCGGCCTGCCCATCGGGCAGGTGGAGATCCTCTCCGACCACGAGCGGCACCAGCTTCTGACCGACTGGAACGACACCGGCCGCGACGTACCGCAGACCACGATCCCCGAGCTGTTCGAGCAGCAGGCGGCCCGTACGCCCGATGCCACCGCCGTGGTCTTCGAGGGCACCGGCCTCACGTACGCGGAACTCAACGCCCGCGCCAACCGGCTGGCCCATCGCCTCATCAGCCAGGGCACGGGCCCCGAGCAGATCGTCGCGATCGCCCTGCCCCGCTCGACCGAGCTGATCGTCTCGCTCCTGGCGGTCCTCAAGGCCGGCGCGGCCTACCTGCCCGTCGACCCCGACTACCCCGCCGACCGCATCGCCTACATGCTCGCCGACGCAAACCCCACCTGCGTCATCACCGACACACAGACGCGCCCCATCGTCGGATCCACCACGACTCCCGTGATCGTCCTCGGTACTGACGAGACGGGCGACGCCGACGACAACCCGGCCCGGACGACCCTGCGCCCCGACCACCCCGCCTACATCATCTACACCTCCGGCTCCACCGGCCGCCCCAAGGGCGTGGTCGTCCCCCACAGCGGCATCGTCAACTTCTTCGCCGGTGTCGACGAGCGGGTGGGCTGCGGTCCGGACGACACGCTCCTGGCCGTCACCAGCGTCGCTTTCGACATCTCCGTCCTGGAGCTGCTCTGGACGCTCGTCCGCGGAGCCCGCGTCGTGCTGATGCAGGACCGTGCCCTGGTCAAGGAAGGCGCCGGGGCCCTGGCGTCCGAGCGGGCGGTCAAGCCGTGCGACGTGAGCCTGTTCTACTTCGCGAGCGCCGAGACGGCCACCGCCGGTGACAAGTACCGGCTGGTGCTCGAAGGGGCCCGCTTCGCCGACCGTCACGGGTTCGAGGCGGTGTGGACCCCCGAACGGCACTTCCACGAGTTCGGCGGGCTCTACCCCAACCCCTCCGTGATGAGCGCGGCGCTGGCCACGGCGACCGAGCGGGTCAAGATCCGGGCGGGCAGCGTCGTCCTGCCCCTGCACGACCCCATCCGGGTGGCGGAGGAATGGTCGCTGGTGGACAACCTGTCTGGTGGCCGGGTCGGCGTGGCGTTCGCCTCGGGCTGGCACGCCGACGACTTCGCCTTCTACCCGGACCGGTACGAGCAGCGCAAGCAGTACACCTTCGAGGCGATGCAGGTCGTCCAGGACCTGTGGCGAGGGGGATCGCGGAAGGTCCGGGCCGGATCGGGTGCCGAGATCGAGGTCAAGGTCTTCCCGGCGCCCGTCCAGCGGGAGCTGCCGACGTGGATCACGACGACCGGCGGCGGCGAGGCGTTCGCCCGTGCGGGCGCGATGGGCGCCAACGTCCTGACGCACCTGCTGGGCCAGTCGGTCGAGCAGGTCGCCGCCAACGTCCGGCTGTACCGGCAGGCGCGCGCGGACCACGGCCACGACCCCGATGCGGGTGTGGTGACGCTGATGGTGCACACGTTTATCGGTGAGGACCGCGAGGCGGTCCGGGAACAGGTGCGTGAGCCGTTCACGGCCTACCTGAGGTCATCGGTCGGGCTGCTGATGAACCTCGCCAAGAGCCTGAACCTGCCGTTCGACCCGTCGAGCATCACCGATGCCGACCGGGACACGCTGCTGTCCTTCGCCTTCGACCGGTACTTCGAGAGCAGTGCGCTCTTCGGAACCGTCGAGTCGGTGCAGCCGTTCCTCGAGGGGCTGAGTGCGGCCGGTGTCGACGAAGTGGCGTGCCTGATCGACTTCGGCCTTCCGGACGACATGGTCCTGGAGCACCTGTCGAGCCTGGCGGCGGCCCGCGATCTGCATGTGCAACGGGTCGGAGGGGAGGAGGACCTGTCGCTGGCGGGCGTTGTCGAGCGGTATGCGCCGACGTTGATGCAGTCGACGCCGTCGCTGATGCAGATGATCGCGCAGGACGAGCGGAATCTGGCAGGTCTGGGCTCACTGCGGACCCTCGCCGTGGGCGGTGAGGCGCTGCCGTCGTCGCTGGCCGGACTTCTGCGGTCCGAGCTGCCGGATGCCCGGCTCGTCAACATGTACGGGCCGACGGAGACCACGATCTGGTCGGCGACCCACGAGGTGGGGGACGTGGCGGGACCGGTCCCGCTGGGGCGTGCCATCGCCAACACACGGACGTACGTCCTGGACGACCGCCTGGAGCCCGTACCGCCCGGCACCCCCGGCGAGCTCTATATCGCCGGCGCGGGACTGGCCCGCGGTTACCTCAACCGCCCCGCCCTCACAGCGGAACGATTCGTGGCCGACCCCTTCGACACCACCGGCACCGGTGCCCGCATGTACCGCACCGGCGACGTCGTGCGCCACCGCACCGACGGCACCCTCGAATACCTCGGTCGTGCCGACGACCAGGTCAAGATCCGCGGCTTCCGCATCGAACTCGGCGAGATCGAGGCCGCACTCGCCGCACAGCCCAATATCGCCCACGCCGCCGCCGTCGTCCGCGAGGACCGCCCCGGCGACAAACGACTCGTCGCCTACGTCGTCCCCACCGACACACTCACCGACAACGCGACCCTCTCCCCGGACACCCTCCGCGCAGCCATAGCCGGGCACCTGCCCGACTACATGGTCCCCAGCACCATCCTCACCCTCGACGCCCTCCCCCTCACCCCCAACGGAAAACTCGACCGCAAGGCCCTGCCCGCACCCGACTACGCAACCCTCACCACCGGCCGCAAGCCCCGTACCCCGCAGGAAGAGGTCCTCTGCGGTCTCTTCGCCGAGGTCCTCGGCCTGGAAACCGTGGGCGTCGACGTCAGCTTCTTCGAGCTCGGCGGGCACTCCCTCCTCGCCACCCGCCTCATCAGCCGCATCCGTTCCGTGCTGAGCGTCGAGCTGGGCATCCGGGTGCTGTTCGAAGCGCCGACGGTGGCGGGCCTCGCCGAACACCTGACGGGCGAGAAGGCACAGGACTCGCTGAAGCCGCTGTTGCCGCTGCGGGAGAGCGGAACCGCGGAGCCGCTGTTCTGCGTTCACCCCGGCACGGGCCTGAGCTGGCCCTACGCGGGCCTGCTCCGGCACATTCCGCAGGAGGTGCCGATCTACGGGCTGCAGGCCGGGCAGGTGTGCGGGGAGGGGGAGCCGCCGCGGGACCTCGCGGAGATGGCGGACGACTACGTCCGGCACATCCGGTCCGTCCAGAAGGAGGGGCCGTACCGCCTGCTGGGCTGGTCGTTCGGCGGCCTCGTGGCGCACGCCGTGGCCACGCGCCTGCAGGAGCAGGGCGCGGAGGTGTCCCTGCTGGCGTTGCTCGACGCCAGCCCCAGCGAGCAGACGTCCGCCCCCGCCTCGGTGGACGAGCGGGCGGCCGTGGTCGGGCTGCTGCGCTCCCGCGGGCACGTCTTCGACGATGCCGCGGCCATGGACCTGCCGGAGGCCGCGGAGATCCTCGTCGAGCATGACGAGTGGTTCCGCCACATGGACGTCCGCACCGCCGTCTCCGTCCTGCGGTTCATGCTCGACAGCGCGACCCTGTCCAGGGGGTACAAGCCCGCCGTGTTCCGCGGCGACGTGCTCGCCTTCGTCGCCGCCCGGGAGGGCGAGGAGACCGTGGTGACCGCGGGGGACTGGGCGCCGTACGTCGACGGGAGCGTCAGCCGGCACGAGATCGACTGCGTGCACATCGACATGATGCGTCCCGTCCCCCTGGCCGAGATCTGCACGACCGTCAATCAGTACCTGCGGTAAGGCGACGAGTGAAGGTGTTCTCCGTGTCGAATCACCCGACTGCCGGGTCCGGCCCCGCCCGGAACCGCTGGCTGAGGTTCCTCAGCAACCGGCCCGGTTCCCGGGCCCGGCTGGTTTGCTTCCCCCACGCCGGGGGAGCGGCCGGCTATTACCAGGCGTGGCCGCGGCACATCCCGTCCGAGGTCGACGTCGTGGCCGTGCAGTACCCCGGCCGGCAGGACCGGCTGGGGGACCCGCCGGTGACGGACATGCGCACCATGGCCGAGTCGGTCGCCGCGGCGCTGCAGCCGCTGGCAGACCGGCCGATGGCCTTCTTCGGGCACAGCCTCGGGTCGGCGGTCGCCTACGAGACGGCCCGCGTGATGGAGGGGCTCATGGGGTCGCCGCCCGCGATCCTCTTCGCTTCCGCCCGGATGGCACCGCACGCCGCGAAGCTCTCGGACCTGAGCCGGCAGGGGGACGCGGCGCTGATCGCCCATCTCACCGAACTGGGCGGCATGGCCCCGGAGATCCTGGCGGACGAGGAACTGCTGGGGCTGGTGATGCCCGCCATCCGCGCGGACTACCGCCTTCTCGAGGACTACCGGCCCACGCGCCTCGCCAGGCTGTCGACCCCCGTCGCGGCCCTGGTCGGCACGGACGACAAGGCGGTCGACGCCCGGTCCGCAGCGACCTGGAGCGACGCGACGCGTGAGTTCCTCGGGGTCAGCGAGTTCCCCGGTGGCCACTTCTACCCCGACGCGTGCCTGGAGAGGCTGAGCGGGGAGATCACCCGCCATCTGCGGGAAAGAGTGCTGTGAATCCCTCCGTGACGCCTTCCGCTGCCGGCAGCGGGGCGGTCGCCACGAGCACCGTGCGCGCCGGCACCACGCAGCGGTCGCCGGTCTTCGCCCCGGCGCCCGCCGCCGGGGCGCCGTCGGGGGCCGTCGTGTCCACGACGACGCGGTAGACCGCCCCGGGCCGGCCCGGCACGGTGAACTCCGCCGGGTCGTCGCCCGCGTTGAGCAGGACGAGGATGTCGTCGTCACGCTGCGGCGCGCCCTCGGGCGTCAGGGGGTCGACCCGGTCCCCGGCCAGGAGGAAGCCGAGGAAGCGGGTCGAGGGGTCCTCCCAGCGCCCGGTCGTCATCGGGCGGCCCTCGTGGTCGAACCAGGCGATGTCCGGCAACCCGGGCGGCTCTCCCGCCCCGGTCAGGAACGTGCGGCGGCGCAGCGCCGGGTGGTCGCGCTGCAGGGCCACGACGCGGCGTACGAAGGCGGTGAGCTCCGGCCGTGCGCTCTTCCAGTCGTACCAGCTGGTGGCGTTGTCCTGGCAGTAGGCGTTGTTGTTGCCGCCCTGGGTGCGTCCGATCTCGTCGCCGCCGCAGAGCATCGTCACGCCCTGCGACAGCAGGAGGGTGGCGAGGAGGTTGCGGCGCTGGCGCTCGCGCAGCGCGGTGACGGCGGGGTCGTCGGTGGGGCCTTCCACGCCGTGGTTGGCGGCGCGGTCGTCGTTGGTGCCGTCGCGGTTGTCCTCGCCGTTGGCGTGGTTGTACTTGCGCTCGTACGTCACCAGGTCGGTGAGGGTCTTGCCGTCGTGGCAGGTGACGAAGTTGACGGAGGCGTCGGGGCCGCGGCGTCCGACGGCGTAGAGGTCGGCGGAGCCGGTGAGCCTGCGCGCCAGGTCGGCCACGGCGGGCCGGCCCCGCCAGAAGTCGCGCAGGGTGTCGCGGCAGCGGTCGTTCCACTCGGCCCAGCCGGCCGGGAACCGGCCCACCTGGTAGCTGTCGGGGGCGCCGACGTCCCAGGGTTCGGCGATGAGCTTGGTCCGGTTCAGGACGGGGTCCTGGTGCAGGAGGTGGAAGAACGCGGCGAGCCGGTCCACGTACCCGTACTGGCGGGCGAGGGTGGCGGCCAGGTCGAAGCGGAAGCCGTCGACGTGCATCTCCGTCACCCAGTAGCGCAGCGAGTCGAGGATCAGGCGCAGTACTTCGGGGCGGCCGACGTCGAGGGTGTTGCGGGTGCCGGTGGTGTCGATGTAGCGGGAGCGGTCGGCCGGGTCGAGCCGGTAGTAGGTCTCGTTGGCGAGGCCGCGGAAGCTCAGGGCGGGGTCCGCCGGGCCGCCCTCCGCCGTGTGGTTGTAGACGACGTCGAGGATGACCTCGATGCCCGCGGCGTGCAGGGCCGCGACCATCCGCTTGAACTCGGTGATCTGTCCGCCGCGGTCGCCCGACGCGCTGTAGGCGGCGTGCGGGGCGAAGAAGCCGATCGTCGAATAGCCCCAGTAGTTGGTCAGGCCCCGGGCGAGCAGGGAGGGTTCGGAGAGGTGCTGGTGCACCGGCAGCAGTTCGACGGCGGTGACGCCGAGGTCCGTGAGGTGGCCGAGGACGGCGGGGTGGGCGAGCCCGGCGTAGGTGCCGCGCAGCGCGGGCGGTACGCCGGGGTGGGTGGCGCTGATCCCTTTGACGTGGGTCTCGTACAGCACGGTCCGTGACCAGTGCGTGCCCGGGCCGCGGTCGTCGCCCCAGTCGAAGGCCGTGTCGGCGACCAGGCAGGCGGCCGTGCGGGGGCCCAGCGGCCGCATGATCCTGGCGTAGGGGTCGAGGAGCAGGGTGCCGGGGGAGAACAGCAGGCCGCGCCCGGGGTCGTGGGGGCCGGTGGCCCGGAAGCCGTAGCGCCGCCCCGGGCCCACGCCCGGCACGTAGAGGTGCCAGATGTCGCAGTCGGCGGACATCGCGAGCCGGCTCTCGTGGCCGTCCTCGTCGAGCAGGCAGAGCGTGACGTGGCCGCCGTAGGCCCCGGCCGAGGAGTACACGGCGAAGTTGGTGCCGTGGCCGTCCCAGGTCGCGCCGAGGCGGTAGGGGTCTCCTGGCCGGGTGTCGGTCATCTCGGGCCCTTCCCTGTCAGTCGTAGCCGCCGAACATGAACAGGGAGGCGCGCTGGTCGGCCGGGTTCATCAGGCCGTGCAGGTTGCCGCCCTTGAGCAGTGCGAGGTGGCCCGCGGGGAGCCGGCGGATCTCGAAGGAGCGCGTGCGGGTTCCGGAGTCGGCCCAGTCGCCGATGACCATCAGCGCGTCGCCCTCCAGCATCAGGAAGACTTCCTGGTTGTCGCGGTGCCGGTGCAGGCCGATGCCGCAGGCGGGGTCGAGGACGTGCAGGTCCATGTAGGTGACCGCCAGGAACGGCTCGGTGTCGCCACTGCGGTGGCCCTTGGAGCCGTGGGCGTCCAGGTTGTACGGCTCCAGGACGCGGGGGAGGTCGCCGCTGCCCGCCCAGCGGCCGTAGTCGCTGAACAGGGTGCGGTATTCGAGGAAGCCCACGCCGCCGTGCGGGTTGGGGCTCGTACCGACGCTCAGGTAGGCGTCCCAGCCGCGGACGCGCATCTCGAAGCCGAGCCGGGTCACGCCCCGGTCCGGGTCGGCCGCGCCCGAACCGTCGCCGCCGGCGGTCCAGCGCACGTCGAGGTGGAGGGGCAGGACGGGGTGCAGGGTGTGGCCGGGGGAGACCTCGCGCAGGTCCCGTTCCGTGAGGCGGTCGCGGGCGAAGTCGTCGGCGCCGCCGGGGACGAGGTCGGGGCGGGGCTGCAGCAGCCCGGAGTCCAGGGCGGCACGGCCCCGGTCGCCGAGCAGCTCGCGCAGGCCGCCGCCGTCGTGGCCCCACAGCTCGACGGTGTAGAAGTCGCTCTCCTCGTCGTAGGGGGCCCGCAGCGTCACCGGGGGCCCGCCCCGGACCGAGACGACGCAGCCGATGGTGTCGCCGAGCTGCCCGGCCGCCCGCCACAGCGCGGAGTCGGGGCCGCCGCGGTAGCTCAGCTGCAGGAACGGCACGCGCCGGTCGCCGGCGGCCGCCCAGCCGCGGACGGCCCGGGTGTCGGCGAGGCGGAAGTCGCGGACGTTCTGCTTCTGGAAGTCGGTCTTGACGTCCTGGAGTTCGGGGTCGAGCTGGTCGGCGTCGCCGCCGCTCGGCCCGTACAGCTCGAGCCAGCGGTGCGGGAAGAGGTACTGCAGCGACAGGGACTCGTAGTGCTCGCGCTCGGCGGCGAGCCGGGAGCGCTCCACCAGGCCCAGCAGCCGCAGCAGCGGGTTGTCCGCGGTGTAGTCCGGCGGCTTCCCGGGATCGACGCGGAAGACCGAGTCACTGTGCACGATCTTGGGCATCGGACCGCCTCACGTGGTGTGGTAGAGGAAGGCGACGAATTTCAGCGGCTCGCCGGACGGATTGCGGATGCCGTGCACGCCGCCGCTTTTGGTGAGGATGACGCTGCCCGGTTTGACGGGCAACTCCCGGCACTTGACCGGGCCCACGCCGAAGACCTGCCGGTCGACCAGGGGGTAGGAGTCGGTGGCCGGGTCGTCGCCGTCGCTCATGTAGGCGATGCCGGTGCCGGAGACGATGTAGTAGAGCTCCTCGGAGCCGATGTGGCGGTGCGTGCCCTCGACCGTGCCGGGCGGGACGGTCACCTCGTGGAAGAAGACCAGCTCGCTGCCGAGTTCGCGCTGGAAGAGCCAGCGCATCTGGATGACGTTGTCCTCGAAGCGCTCCGGGTCGCCGGGGTCGGTCATCGCGTTGCGGTAGTTGACGGGCAGCACGTCGGCCGCGTCGGGGATGAAGTAGCCGCGCTGGAAGTCCAGCAGGTAGTTCTTGTCCTCGACCGTGTTCAGCGCCGAACTGGGCTCCGGTGTACGGGGCTCCTGGTGGGAGCGGAGGTAGGCGTTGTCCCACTGCGCGTCGCCGATGTTCTGGCCCGTGGGGTAGAGCACCCCGTCCTCGCGGAAGGCCAGCAGCACCTTGCGGGCCCCGCCCAGCAGCGGCGACAACCGCGGCACGCGGGTGATGGGCGCGTCCCGGCCCATCAGGGGCAGCACACGGTGGTCGTGGGCCGAGCCGGCGGGCGGCTCCAGCGTTTCCCAGATCTCCGCGGCGTACGCGCCGATGACCGGGTCCCAGTGCAGAGTGACGACGGCCTCGCCGGCCCGGTCCGGGCCGTCCCCGACGAGCCGGACCCAGGCTTTCACGCGCGGTCCGAGCCGGCGGCCGAACTCCCGGGCCTGCTCGACGAGCCGGATGCCCGCGTATTCGATGCGCAGCATCGAGCACAGCCGGGTGCCGCCCAGGAAGACGTCGCCCTTGATGGCGGTGCCGTCGGCGCTGTTGCGCACCTCGGAGACGTAGTAGCGGTAGCGGGAGGAGCGGGTCGCGCTGAGGTAGCGGGCGTGGTAGATCCGGTCGGGGTAGAACACCACCCGGAAGATCTCGTTCTCGGGGTGGGTGAAGATCTCGTCGAACCGGGTGTCCATTCACAGCCTCCCGAGCAGCGTGCCGGCGACGCGGAACGCGTTCGCCTCGATGGTCAGCGTGGGGTTGGCGCTGCCGGACGTCGGCATGAACGAGCCGTCGGTGACGTAGAGGTTGTCGAAGTTCCAGGCCCGGCAGTCCGGGTCGAGCACCGAGTCCGCGGGATCGGACCCGAAGCGGGCCCCGCCCAGGACGTGGTTGGCGATGCGCACCACCGAATGGCCGACGGAGCCCGCGCTGATGTCACTGGTCCGCCCGCCGGCGGCCAGGATGCGCCGGCACTGCTCGGCGAGGGTGTCCATGAGCGCCCGGTCGTGCGGGTGCCAGGTCTTGACGATGTAGGCGGCCGGACGGCCCCACTTGTCCTTCACGGTGGGGTGGAGCTCGATCCGGTTGCCGCGCTGGGGCACCTGGTTGGCCATGAACGCCACCGACAGGCGGCGGCCGAAGCTCGTCTCCAGATAGTCCTCGAAGCCATTGCCGACCAGCGAGGTGTCGTAGAGGTATCCCTTCCAGATGTTGTCCATGTCCATCGCGTGCCAGGTGCGGGCCAGGGACAGCGGCAGGGCGCCGTCGGAGGTGTTGTTGTAGATGACGCCGCCCGCCCACAGCCCCTGTTCCCTGATCCACTCCGCGCGTGCGCAGTGGTCGGTGGCCCAGTCGGAGTCCAGGGTGCGGGATTTGTCGGCCCGCTCCGGCACCACGCACTGGGCGCCGCCGAAGCAGTGGGTCAGGAAGTACGCGCCGAGCAGCCCGTTGCCGTTGATACGGCGCTCGAAGGCGGAATCCAGCAGCGCGGACAGCCGCAGCAGCCGCACCGATTCGATCGCGGAGCAGGCGACGACGACGGTCCGCGCGGCCAGCGCGCGGGGGCGGCCCGCCGGGTCGCGGTAGTGGACCCGGGTCACCTTGGAACCCTCGGCTTCCAGGTGGGTGACCGTGCAGTTGGCCCGCAGGTCGAAGCCGCCGCCGGCACCGCCGCCGTCGGCGCCGAGCGGCGCCAGGAGCGAGACCCAGGTGTTCGACTTCAGCCCCAGCGGGTCGCCGTAGCGGTTGACGAACGCCGTCTTGATGCTCTCCTCGTCCCGCGGCACGGTACGGCCGCTGGGCGCGTGATCGCGGGTGATCACCGCGAGCGGGGTGCGGTAGCGGCGCATGCCCAGGGCGTCCATGCCGGCGGCGGCGTACGCGCTGATCGGGTTCGGTTCCAGCGGCGGCTGGTAGTGGTCGGCCGAGGGCGTCTTCGCCTGGCCCTCCCACGTGCCGTTGACACCGATCAGCCGCTCCGCCGTCGTGTAGTACGGCTCCAGGGCCGCGTAGTCGACGGGCCAGTCGCGGGCCTCGCGCAGCACGTCACGGCCCGGGTCGTCACGCAGGTCGCCGCGGCCCTCGTTGAAGCTGCGCAGCCGCAGGTCGTCCGGGGTGAAGCGGGGCGAGACACCCCCGTAGAGCTGGGTGCCGCCGCCCACCACCTGGGCGGTGTAGCCCTCGATGGTGACGCGATCGGCGCCGTCGCTGTCGCGGTAGACGTGCGGCTCGTCGTTGAGGTCGGGCTCGACGTGGCTGGAGAAGTACGCCTCGCCCGTATTGGCGACGCCCGGCACCGTGATGCGCTTCTCGGCACCCGTGGCGAAGGACTCGTCGCGCTTGAAGTCGCTCAGCCCCTGCGGGCTCTGCGCCTGGGTGCGCAGCAGCGGGCCCTTCTCCAGCATCACCACCCGGTGCCCGGCCCGTACGAGCGTGTGGGCCACCGGGGCGCCGCCGGCCCCGCTGCCGATGACGACGATGTCCGCGGGCTCCAGCGGCCCCGTTCCCTCCGCCATGGCGTCCCCCTAGCCGCGGTAGTCGGTGTTGTGCCCCAGCGGTGATTCCAGCGCGCGCCGCCAGTCGAAGAGCGTCTCCCCACGGCCGTCCCGGAAGCGGTTCTCCAGGTACATCCAGCCCGCGGCACCCGAGTTGCCGCCGTGCCGGGGGTGGACGAACGCGCCGGTCATCGCGTGCCGGCGCAGGAGCAGCAGGAAATGGCGCGGGCTTCGGTAACGGGAGTGGTCCCAGCCGTCGACCTTCTCGGTCTCCATCTGCCCGTACAGCTCCGCGTACGCCTCCGGCGCCACCGTCGCCGGGTCCAGCCCGCCGGAGCGGGCCCGCAGCAGGTCGCCGACGATGCTCAGGCAGACGCGGTAGTCGTCGGCGTGGTGCTGCTCCTGGCGGGCGAGGAGTTTGTCGATGTAATTGACCGTGCCGACCTCGTCGTCGAGCTGATAGGCGAGTGGGAATTCCGCACTCCGCCGGGACCGGTCGAGGGATTCGTACACCCCGCGGATGAAACGGCGGTTCTCCTCGAGACGGAACGGCAGCAGATGTGCGACGAGCCGGCCCAGCAGTTCCCGCTCGGCCCGGTTCAGGACGAGCGGCACGGCACAGGCGTCGGTGAAGAAGCGCGACCAGCTCTCGCCGTTGTCGAGGACGGTGCGCTGCGGATTGACGGCGTCCAGAACATACGTCCCGTCGACCGCGAACTTGTAGGTGTGCACCTGCCCCTTGGGGACCCGCACGGTGACCGCCCGGAATCCGGTCGGCTCACCCGCGAACGACAGGGGCCGCAGCGGTACGGGCGAGTGCAGCGGGCCGAACGTGCCGGTGACGGTCACGGTGGAGGGCGCCGCTGCCCGGCCGTCGTGCACGAACGTCACGTCGTTGAACGGATACGAGCTCGCCGCCGAGACCCCGTCCCAGTGCGTGTCGACCACCGGGAAACGCCAGGCCTCACAGATGGCCGCCCGGGGGTCCCCGGGCGCGTACTGGCCGAAGTCGTGGCGCGGGGCGTCCCCGTCCCGCGCGAGGTATTTCGTGCAGTGGTTCAGGACGTACTGATCGTCCCTTTCGATGATCTCGACCTTCACCGCATTCCCCCGAACTCGGTCGATCTGGAGCCATCCATGCGGAGACGTCAATGAAAGTATTGCCGGGCCGGTGCTTTGTCCACGGCCGGCACAACCAGCGCTGCGCCTGTGCTCCGGGGTTTTTCGAGGGGCCGGTGATTCTCCGGCGCGGGCGGGCCTCCGATAGCCTGAGGCCATAATGAACAGCTTCACGACGCCATGGGGCGAGTTCGATCTCGCCCGCTTCCCCGAGGACCCCCGCGACCCCCTGCGCGCCTGGGACGCCGCCGACGAATACCTGCTGCGGCACCTCCACGGAAGCGACGGGGAGCCGACCGGTCTGCCGGAGCCGGCCGGCACCGTGGCCGTGGTGGGGGACCGGTGGGGCGCCCTCGTCACCGCGCTCGCCCGGCACCGGCCCGTCCAGATCACCGACTCCTTCCTCACCCAGGAGGCGACCCGGGCGAACCTGGCGCGCAACGGCCTCGCCGCCGACTCCGTGCGGCTGCTGTCCACCAGGGACACGCCCCCGGACCGCATCGACGTGCTGCTGATCAGGGTGCCCAAGAGCCTGGCGCTGCTGGAGGACCAGCTGCACCGGCTCGCGCCCCGCCTCCACGAGGGCACCCTCGTCGTCGGCACGGGCCGGGTCACCGAGATCCACACCTCGACGCTGAAGCTGTTCGAGCGCCTCGTGGGGCCGACCCGCACCTCCCTGGCGGTGAAGAAGGCACGGCTGATCTTCTGCACCCCCGACCCCGGCATCCAGCGGCCCGCCAACCCGTGGCCGCACCGCTACGCCCTGCCGGACGGGATCGGCGTGATCTCCGGGCGCACCGTCACCAACCACGCCGGCACCTTCTGCGCCGAGCGCCTGGACATCGGCACCCGCTTCTTCCTGCCACGGCTTCCCCGGCACGCCGAGCCCGAGCGCATCGTCGACCTGGGCTGCGGCAACGGCGTCGTCGGCACGGCGGCCGCGCTGGCCAACCCCCGGGCCGAGGTGCTCTTCATCGACGAGTCCTACCAGGCGGTGGCCTCGGCGGAAGCCACGTTCAGGGAGAACGCCGGACCGGGGACCACGGCGGAGTTCCAGGTCGGCGACGGCCTGGCGGCCGTGCCCCCGCAGTCGGTCGACCTGGTCCTGAACAACCCGCCGTTCCACAGCCACCAGGCGACGACCGACACCACGGCCTGGCGCATGTTCACCGGCTCCCGCAGGGCGCTGCGCCCCGGCGGCGAACTGTGGGTCATCGGCAACCGCCACCTGGGCTACCACGTCAAGCTGCGCCGCCTCTTCGGCAACTGCGAGGTCGTCGCCAGCGACCCGAAGTTCGTCATCCTGCGGGCCGTCAAGCGCTGAACCACCGCGCCGGGGGCGCCGGTCAGGCCCGGCGGTCGGCTTCCGTCCGCTCCCACTGGCCGGCGCGCCGCTCGATGACCGCGGGCACCAGGCCGAAGGGGGCGGGGTGGATGCGGTGGCTGAAGTCCATCAGCTCTATGCGCTCCGGGCGCAGCCGCAGCACGACGTAGTCGTCCCCGTCCGGCCCCTCGGGGAAGAACGCGGCGAAGGCGTCCTTCCAGTGGGTGAGGCGTTCGTGCAGGCCGTCCTCGACGTGGGCCTGCCCGCACAGGACGACATAGGCGCCGGCGGCACGGTCCTCGATCGCGTAGGTCACCTGCGGCCGCTCCGCGACGTGGGCCGCCTTGCGGGAGCGCGGGCTCGTGCCGATCCAGACCGAGCCGTCGTCGTCGACGCCGACGTGCTCGACCAGGCGGGTGTGCGGGCGCAGGCCGTCGTGGGTGGTCAGAAAGCCGTTGGGGTTCGCCCGCGCGAGCCGCAGGGCGGCTGTGAACAGCGTCTGCGCGGAAGGGCCGGACTGATCGGTGGTCATGCGGCATTCCTTTTCCTCGAACGCGAACTCTCCATACGCTTGCGTATGTTTACCGTACGGTAGCGTACGGCCATGGTGCAACGGCGAGAGGGCAGGCCGCGGAGCGGTGGACGGCAGCGGCTGAGCGCGCGGGACTGGGCGGACGCCGCCCTGACGGCCATCGGCGAAGGCGGCCTCGCCGCAGTCGCCGTCGAGCCGCTCGCCGCCCGGCTGGGGACCACGAAAGGCAGCTTCTACTGGCACTTCACCAACCGCGAGGCGCTCGTCGAGGCCGCGCTGCGCCGCTGGGAAGAAGTCTGCACCGAGGACATGATCAACGCCCTCGCCCCCGAACCCGACCCGCTGCGGCGGCTGCGCAGGCTCTTCGCCGAAGCGACCGCGGCGGCGGCCCGGGACCCGCTCGAGCTCTCCCTGCTCGCCACCTCCGCACACCCCCAAGTCGCCGCCGTACTGCGCCGGGTGACGGAGCGCCGCATCGGCTACCTCGCCGGGCTCTTCGCCGAGCTCGGCTTCCCGCCCGACGAGGCCCGCCGCCGCGGCGTGCTGGGCTACACCGCCTACCTGGGCCACACCCAGCTGGGCCACGCGGTGCCCGGCGCGCTTCCGCCCGCCGCCGAGCAGGCCGCGTATCTGGACTCGGTCATCGACACCCTGTTGCGCCGGGACTGAACCACCGCTGAAACTTTGGAGTCTTCCTTTTCATGAACACCATCGACGTGCCCGCCGGCACCGAACCCCTCCGCGTCCTGGCCATATCCGGCAGCCTGCGCGCCGACTCCGTCAACAGCGCCCTCCTGCGCGCGGCCGGCGCGCTGGGCGGCGCCGCGGTGAAGCTGGAGCTGTGGGACGGGCTGGCCGCGGTCCCGCCCTTCAGCGAGGACGACGAGGCCGAGCCGGGCGCGGGCGTCTCCGCGATGCTCGCCGCCTTCGCCGGCGCCGACGCCCTGCTGTTCGCCACGCCGGAGTACAACCGCTCCCTGCCCGGCCAGCTCAAGAACGCCCTCGACTGGGCCTCCCGCCCCTACGGCCGCTCGGTGCTCACGGGCAAGGCGGCGGCGGTCATCGGCGCCAGCCCCGGCAACTTCGGCGGCCGCCGGGCCCACGCCGACCTGACCAAGGTGCTCAAGGCCTGCGGCGCCCGGGTCGTCGGCGACGAGCTGTGCGTGGCGCAGGCCCACACCGCGCTCGGCGAGGACGGCCTCCCCGTGGGCGAGGAGCTGCGCACCGCCCTCACCGGCCTGCTCGCCGCTCTCGGCGAGGCCGTCCGCACCGCCGGGACCGAGTGAGCCGACGCCGCCTCCAGGCGTCCGGCAGGGGCGGGGGCCGCATGTTCGGGTGCCGCCCCCGCCGTTGTCCGGCGGCCGGGTGCGGCCGGTGCGTGGCGTGATTCGTTCGGTCTCCCATGAGCTTGGCCGGATCGTTGCACGCCGTAACCGCCGCGATGGGAACATCATTTGGTCGTCGTCGCGGTGAGCGTTGTGTGAAGGCTGTCGGCGCTGCCCGCGGTGCACGAGCAGATGACCACGAAGGGCCTCGCCGTCTCCGCCTCCAGAGTGGGAGCCGATGTGGCCTTGGACCAGGCGTCCGTCATCTCCGAGTGGGTCGTGCCCGCCGCCGTCTGCGCGCCGGTGACCTGGGTGTGCCTGGTCTTCCGCTACAAGGAGGACGGCCGGCTGCTGGGCACCGTCCGCTCGTCGTTGCTGGGCCTCTGCGTCGTGCTGTGGACGTCGGGGACGGCGGCCCTGGTCAGCGGCCTGCTGCTGCCCCTCACCCCGAGCCTGCCGCCGTGGGCGGTGGGCCTCGCGACGGGCTGGGGAGTGGTCTCCCGGGGCAGGGCGGAGCAGACCAGCGGGCGCGCCGCCATGGCGGTGCTGACGCTGGGCAACTCCCTGATGCTCCGCCAGCTGGCGCTGCGGCTGCGGGCCGACCGTGCCGACTGGTGCGAGCGGATGGCCGAGGGCTTCGGCGACTGCTGGGACCTGCAGTCCTTCGCCGACCACGTCAGGGGCCATCTGCTGCTGCGGGCCGACGTGCCGGGGGACGGCAGCCGGACCCGCACCGCCCTCAAGCGGGAGGTCAACGAGCGGCACAGGGAGGTGCGGGCCGCGGCCCAGAAGTGGATCACCCTGGAGACCAAGGTGGACAAGGTCTGCCAGCAGCAGGGCCGCCGGCCCTACCGGGAGGAACTGCGCATGCTGCGCCGGTCCTTCGGTGAGGCGGAGCAGTATCTGAAGTACCTGCTGGAGCTCGCCCACGCCCATGGCAGGCGCAGCGACGGCGAGCGGCTGCTCGCGCTCAAGCGGCGGTGCCTGGCCCGTGCCGGGTCGGAGGACGTGCCGGACACGCCGGACGTCTCAGCAATACGGTGACGGCGTCAGCGGCGTGATGGGCGCGGTCTGAGGCAGCGCGGACCCGGTGGCGTACGGCTCGCGGCCGTCCGACGGGTCGTGGAAGGTGATCTCCACTGTGGCGTCGAGGGACGCGGCGACGGCGGCCAGCGACCGCAGGGTGAGGTTCTCGCCGCCGGAGAGGATCTGGCTGACCCGGCCGGGCGAGACGCCCATGCAGTCCGCCAAGTCCTTGCGGGTCATGCCGCGTTCGGCGAGGAGCCCGGCCAGCGACGCCGTCGCCTGACGCGCGAGCCTGGCTCCCGCCAGCTCCGCCGCACGACCACCCTCTACGGTCTCTCGCCAGGCCATGTCTACCCCCACCAGCTGTGCTGTCGTCAGGTCCGGAAGTCCTCGATGCAGCATGCCACCTTTAGCCCTAGCTAAAAGCCAAGTCTGGCGTAAACGGCCGGTCCCCACAACCAGGAGGCCCGCGTTCCTTATCGATGACCAGGGGATACGCGAGCGTCGACGGTTTTCGGCCACATCCGGGGGTTTCACTCCGGTGGAGCCGTGGCGCGACGTCTGGTCAACCCCCCGTCCTCCCCCTACGATTCGAACGCTCTCAGTCCCAACGGGCCCGGGAAAGGCCCAGCAGGTTGGCATGAGCATGGTCGTATGACGGTCATGACGGGCCCGCCGCCCGCCGCCTTTCCCGGTTCGCCCGGCACCTCCTGCATCCCGGCGCCCGCCCCCTCCGCTCGGGGGAATTCCCGGTGCCAACGGGCGCGGGACCACTTGTCTTCCCCTCGGGCCCCAGGCCCGCAGACAACCGATTGGAGCACCATGCCCGCCGGTCTCTTCACCGCAGGCGCGATCGCGGCGTTACTCGCGACGCCGCTGTCCACGCACGGCTCCTCGTCCGTCATCACCAACCCACCGCCGGACAAGATCGTCATCGAGGTCGCCACCGTCAACGGGTCGGGCTGTCCGGCCGGGACCGCCGCCGTCGCGGTCTCGCCCGACAACACGGCCTTCACCGTCACCTACAGCCAGTACCTCGCCCAGGTCGGCGTCGGCTCCAAGCCCACCGACTTCCGCAAGAACTGCCAGCTGAACCTGAACGTCCACGTGCCGCAGGGCTTCACCTACGCGATCGCCGCCGCCGACTACCGCGGCTACGCCAAGCTCGAGGCCGGCGCGTACGGCGTGCAGAAGGCGTCGTACTACTTCCAGGGGTCACCCGTCACCACCCCGAGCAGCCACACCTTCAGAGGCAACTACGCCGACAACTGGCAGGCCACCGACAGCGTGCCCATCGCGGCGCTGGTCTGGGCGCCCTGCGGCGAGCTGCGGAACTTCAACATCAACACCGAGCTGCGGGTCAACGCCGGCACCTCCGACCCCAGCAAGACGACGAGCTTCATGACCATGGACTCGACGGACGGCAGCATCAACACGATCTACCACCTCGCCTGGAAGGAATGCCCGAAGCCCTGACGGGCCGCGCGCCCTGATCCCGGGCGCCCGGCGGGTCCGCGGGATGCGGGCGGGCCCGCCGGTGGCGGGATCGTGTCCTCGCTCACACCGACTTTATGCCCAAACCACCCGTTCCTACCTGCGGCTATCGCGCTCCGCAGGGCAATCGTGACCCAGAGGGTATAGACCTCTGGCGGAAATCGAGCGAATGTTGGGGGAATTCCTCGCGAAGACGGACGGTCCACGCATCGCTCCACGGGCCGCCGGCGCGGCGGACGAGCACCTGGTCCGGCGCCCTTCGCGCCCCTCGACCGCACCCGAGCCACATGCCTGCATCCAGCCGCGACACCCTGAGTTCCCCGTCCACGGCCGACGCCGTCACCAGCGCCTGTGAACCCGTCGCCGCATGGACGACCCACCCCCGGCGGCTCCTCGGTCAGTGGGATCCGGGCATGACGTCCTGCACGCACAGCCCGCCCTCGCCCTGGGCGCCGGGACCGCCACCCGCGCGAGCGGTCTCCCTGCCCGCCGCGCCGCCCTCCGTGGCCGCCGCGCGCCGGTTCTCCGAGCGCCTGCTGGCCGAATGGGGGCTGGGCGAGCTGACGGCCGACGCCACCCTGCTGCTGTCCGAGCTGGTCACCAACGCCATCGTGCACGTACCCGAGGGCGCCGGGGACGTGGAGCTCGTCATCAGCCGCACCCCCGATCACCTTCTCGCCCAGGTCAGCGACGCCGGCGGCTGCCTGCCGCTGTGCGCCGAGGCCGGCCCGGACAGCGAGAACGGCCGAGGCATGTGGCTCGTCGAGCAGATCGCCGACCGGTGGGGCCACCACGCCTCCGGCACCGGCACCGGCAAAACCGTCTGGTTCGCCCTCTCCCTCCCCGGGGCCGCCTCCGGCGACTGACGGGCACCGGCGGGGGCGCGCGGCCCGGAGGGACGCGCCGCCAATGCCCGCCGGACGCCTCCGTGGGCTGCGCGGGGGGCGGGTTCGGAGGGAACATGGAAGACGCTGCGGCGTAAACGGCGAGGAAAGGACCGAGGGACCGGCACCTACGGGCGCGAGGCCGCCGCACCACCCCGAGCGGGCGGAAGGAGGACCTCGAATGGGCACCACCGACGCGTACCGGCCCGACCCGGGCCGTTCCCGGCCCGCCCCTTACGAACCCGGCAGCCTCCTCGACCTGCTCAGCGTGGCCGCGGCGGTGCTGGACCAGGAAGGCCGGATCGTCCTGTGGAGCCCCCAGGCCGAGGAGCTGTTCGGCTGGTCCTCCGCCGAGGCGCTGGGCCAGTACGCCGCCAAGCTCCTGGTGGACGAGGACCACCGCGGCGACGTCCTCGAGCTCTTCGCCAAGGTGATGAGCGGCGGCTACTGGGCCGGGGTCTTCCCCGCCCTGCACAAGGACGGCACCACCCGGCTGCTGGAATTCCGCAACATGCGGCTGGAGGACAAGGACGGCGGCGTCTTCGCCCTCGGCATGGCCACCGACCGGGAGACCCTGCGCGAGGTCGAGCGGGACCTGGCCCTCTCGCTGCGCCTGGTGGCCCAGTCCCCGATCGGCCTGGCCGTCATGGACACCGAGCTGCGCTACGTCATGGTCAACCCCGCGCTGGAGCGGATGCACGGGCTGTCGGCCCGGGACCACATCGGCAAGCGCGTCCACGACGTGCTGCCCGTCAAGAACGCCGCGGAGATCGAGTCCGCCATGCGCCAGGTCCTGGCCAGCGGTACCCCGCTGGTGGACCAGTTCGTGGTGGGCCGCACGGCCGACCCGGCCGTCGGCGAACGGGCCCGCCTGGTCTCCTACTACCGTCTCGAGGACCCCGCCGGCCGGGAGATGGGCCTGGCCACGTCGGTCGTGGACGTCACCGACCGGCACCGCGCGGCCACCGAGGCCCGCCGCAGGCTGGCCCTGATCGCCGACGCGTCGGTACTGATCGGCACCACCCTCGACCTCGACCAGACCGCCCGGGAGCTGGCCGAGGTCGTGGTACCCGACCTGGCCGACGTGGCCGCCGTCGACGTCCTCGACACCATGCTGGGCGGCAACTCCGCCGCACCGACAGGACAGCGCGCCGCGGTGTTCCGGGCCCTGGCCGTCGCCTCGGTGGCGTCGGGCGAGGCCACCGACGCCGTCCGCGCCGCCGACCCGCCCGGTGAGATCGCCCGGTACGACGCCGACCGCCTCGTCTCCCGCTGCGTCAGCACCGGCCGCCCCGTCCTGCTCTCGCACGTACGGCCCGGGGACCTGCCCCGCATCGCCCGCGACGAGGACGCCGCCCGGCTCCTGGGCCGGGCCGGCCTGCACTCGTACATGGCGGTCCCGCTGATCGCCCGGGGCGAGGTGCTCGGCGCCCTGGACCTCAAGCGCACCCGCAACCCCGAGCCCTTCGACGAGGACGACGTCGTCCTCGCCGGCGAGCTCGCCGCCCGCGCGGCCGTCTGCATCGACAACGCCCGCTGGTACCAGCGCGAGCGCGCCACCGCCCTCACCCTCCAGCGCGACCTGCTGCCCCAGCTGCCCCAGAACCCGGCCGGCCTGGAGGTCGCCTACCGCTACCAGCCCGCCGGTACGGCCGGCCAGGTCGGCGGCGACTGGTTCGACGTCATCCCCCAGGACGGGGAGCAGAGCGCGCTGGTCGTCGGCGACGTGATGGGCAGCGGCATCAACGCCGCCGCGGCCATGGGCCAGCTGCGCACCGCCGGCCGTACCCTCTCCGCGCTCGGCCTCGACCCGGCCGAGGTCCTGCGCCACCTCGACCTCACCGCCAGTGGTCTGGACCAGACGATCGCGACCTGCCTCTACGCCGTCTACGACCCCCGCAGCGGACAGTGCCGCGTCGCCAACGCCGGCCACCTGCCCCCGGTCCTGATGCGCCCCGGCCGCCGTCCGACCCTCCTCGACCTGCCCACGGGCGCCCCCCTGGGCGTCGGGGGCGTCCCCTTCGAGTCCATCGTCGTGGACCTGGACCCCGGCGATCAGCTCGTGCTCTACACCGACGGCCTGGTCGAGACCCGCGACGAGGCCATCGACGCCCGGCTGGAGGTGCTCGTCGGCCTGCTCGACGGGCCGATGCCCGACCTGGAGTCCACCTGCGACCTGCTGCTGCGCGAGCTGCGCGAGGACAACGACCAGGACGACGTGGCGCTGCTCATCGCCCGGGTCCTGCCGGGGCCGGAATGAGCGCCACCGCGTTGTAGGCTGCGGAGACAGCCCTTGACCTGCGGAGAGCGGGCAGGGAGCCGACCAATGGGGAGTTTCTCCGTGCTTCGCACCATGATGAAGTCCAAGATCCATCGCGCCACCGTCACCCAGGCGGACCTGCACTACGTGGGCTCGCTGACCATCGACGCCGACCTGATGGAAGCCGCCGACCTGCTGCCGGGCGAGAAGGTCGACATCGTCGACATCAACAACGGCGCCCGGCTGTCGACCTACGTCATCGAGGGTCCGCGCGGCAGCGGAGTGATCGGCATCAACGGCGCCGCCGCCCGTCTGATCAGCCCCGGTGACCTGGTCATCATCATCGCCTACGGCTCCATGGACGACGCCGAGGCGCGTACGTTCGCGCCGCGCGTGGTCTTCGTCGACGAGCACAACGCCGTCGCCGACCTCGGCAGCGACCCCGCCGCCGTCCCCGAGGGCTCCGGCCTGCGGCGCGGAGACCTCGTCGCGGGCTGACGCCCCCGGACCCCCGGTCGCCGCGCTCAGGCCCGGGCCGCCCGGGCGATCGTCCGGGCGGCCTGCTCTCCCGCCGCCCGCACCCGCTCGTCCGTGCCCGGCCGCAGGCGCTGCGAGGCGGGGTCGTACTCCATCCCGATCGCCCCCGCGTGGTCGGCGCCGGCTATCTCCTCCAGCTCGACCGGCCAGCGCCGGGCCATGAGGGCGTCGCGCGCCGCACGTGAGTACGCCGGGCCCATCAGCGTGTCCGCCGTGCCGTGCACCAGGTGCACCGGCACCGGAACGGGGATGCCCGGCCCCGAGGCGGCCAGATCGCTCAGCGGGGGAGTGCCGGTCGTCCGGGCCGGCAGGTCGTAGCGCGAGGCGATGCCCACGACCGCCGCCGGCCGCCAGCCGCCCACGACCTCCGGCCGCAGGGCCAGCCCCAGGGCGGCAGGGGCGCCCGCCGACCACCCGGCCAGCACGATCCGTTCCGGGTCGCCGCCGTGCCGGCCCGCGTGCGTACGGGCGTACTCCAGCGAGGCCAGCAGATGGGCGCGGCCGGCGTCCGGGGCGTCCGAGCGCCAGTCGGGTACGTAGACAAGCGCGCCAAGCGCGCCGAGCGCGCCCGACCCGGCGACCGCCCGCGCGACCGGCCGCAGGATGTCCCGCTCGTCCGGGCCGGTGCCGTGCCAGAGCAGCACCGTGGGCAGGGGCGTGGGACCGGTGGCCGTGCCGGGCCGGTGGACGTCCACGAGCTTGCCGTTGGGCGCGGTGACGGTCGTGCGGATCACGTCGGGGCGTTCGGGCACGGCGGCCTTTCCTGGTCGGGTCATGGCTGACCGGCCGCCGTGGGAGCTAGGACTGGCCCTCGGGCGGCGCCGGTTTGGCAGGGTTGGCCGGGTTGGTGGGGAGGCCCTCCAACTGGCGTACGCGCTCGATGACTTCGTTGATCGAGTGCAGGCTCGCGGCGGAGAGCCCGGCCGCGCGGAGCGCCACGCGCTGCACCTGGGTGTCGCGGAGCGCCACCATCAGGCCGAGGTCGGCGTTGACCTCCGCGGTCACCTGGTCGTCGAAGAAGTACGCCGGAGGTACGCCGAAGAACTTCGCCAGCGCCTCCAGATGCCGCAGCGTCGGATTGTCGCGCTGTCCCTTGCGCAGCAGCCAGATGTAGCTACCGGAAATCGACACGCCCCCGGCGGTGATCGCACGTGCCACTTCTTCCGTCGTGTACGGCTCCCGGCCTGCCGGAATCACCGTCCGGAACAGGTGATTGAGCTTGTCGGCCAGTGTGTTTTCGGCCGTTGCGTCGGGGTTGTTCATGATCGCACCTCCCTCCCGGCGGTCAATCTAGCTTACGGGCGACCGGGGCGGTTCATGTCACCGCGCACCGAACGCGGTTGACAGAGTGTGGGCTCGCTGCCTAGCGTCCTTGGTGTCGGCGGATCGACTGGTGTTGGATCGCTCGTAAGGGCGGTCAATCACCAGTTGGTCGGGACGGGACTGGTGCCCGCCCCGACCGTGCACGGGGGATCCGCCGTCGTTCGGAGGTTCTGCTGGGGGGGATGTCATGACGGATCCGGAGCCGGAACAGCAACGGACCGCTGTGCTTCCCCTCTGCGCCCTGCTGCCCTCGGATTCCCCGAGGGTGGCGGGCGAGGACCCGCTCCAC
This sequence comes from Streptomyces sp. NPDC046261, assembly GCF_040646235.1. Classification (NCBI taxonomy): domain Bacteria; kingdom Bacillati; phylum Actinomycetota; class Actinomycetes; order Kitasatosporales; family Streptomycetaceae; genus Streptomyces; species Streptomyces sp. NPDC046261. The sequence goes on from NZ_JBEYZU010000014.1 coordinate 24,895, forward strand.
GTCCAGGCGCTCGCGCGGCTGGATGCACCACTGCCGCCCATCGTCGTCCACCGCGAAACGCTGCGGGTCGTCGATGGCATGCACCGGCTGCGAGCCGCTCGTCTACGGGGGGATGAGCGGATCGCGGTCCGGTTCTTCGACGGCAGCGCCGAGGACGCCTTCGTCCACGCGGTCAGGCTCAACATCCGGCACGGACTGCCGCTCACCCAGGCCGACCGCACCGCCGCGGCCGAGCGCATCATCCGCAGCCATCCACACTGGTCGGACCGGCTCATCGCCTCGGCGACGGGCCTGGCCGCCAGCACCGTCGCCGCTCTGCGCAGACGGGCCACCGGAGCGGCCCCGCAGGTCAAGGCCCGCACCGGCCGCGACGGCCGGGTCCGGCCCGTCAACGCGGCGGAGGGCCGCCGCCGGGCCGGCGCGCTGATCGCCGCCAAGCCCCAGGCCAGCCTGCGGGAGATCGCCGACGGCGCCGGCATCGCGGTGGGCACCGCACGGGACGTCCGCCTGCGCATCCGCCAGGGCCAGGACCCGGTGCCGAAGAAACTGCGCGACGCCGAGAGCCGCATGCAGGACACCCAGACGTGCGCACGGCCCGCGCCCGCACCGGCCGTCGCCGCCGCCGAGCCGGCGCCAACCGGCGCCGTGAACACCGATCCGCCCCTGAAGAAGCTCTGCAAGGACCCCTCCCTCCGCTTCACCGAGGACGGCCGCGCCCTGCTGCAGCTGCTCAGCGCCCACACCCTGGGCGGCACCAGGTGGCGCCGGCTGCTCGACGCCGTACCCGCCCACCGCCGGGCCATGGTCGCCCAGGCCGCCCGCTACTGCGGCGAGTCCTGGCTGCGCTTCGCGATCGAACTCGAACGCCGGGCCGTATGACGGCCCGCCGGTTCGTACGGACAGTCCGCGGGCAGCTGGCCTCGCGGGGGACCGACGCTGTGCGGCGACCGCCGCGGATACGAGGACAGGCCATGAGCGCCGCGACTGCAGCGACCACCACCGGCGTCGACGCCGGGACGATCGCCTTCACCCTGCTCGGCCCGGTGTCCGCCAGGGTCGGCCCGGAACCCGTCACCATCGACGGCCGCCGGCAGCGCGTCGTCCTCTCCCTCCTCGTCCTGGCCCGGGGCCGGGTCGTCCCCCTCGACACCCTGGTCGACGCCGTATGGGGCGACCGGCCGCCGCTCTCCGCCCGCACCCAGGTCGTCCTGTGCGTCCGCGCCCTGCGCAAGGCCTTCAGAGCCGCCGGCCACACCGGCCCCGTCATCATCACCGCCCACCAGGGCTACCGTCTGCGCACCGAACGGGCCGACGTCGACGTACGTGCCTTCGACGCCCTGGTCACCGCCGCGGACGAGGCCGCCGCGGAAGGCGAACCGACCGAAGCCGGCACGCTGTACAAGCGCGCCCTCGACCTGTGGAGCGGACAGGCGCTGGAGGGCGTGGGCGGCCGGGTGACCGAGGAAGAGGCCGCCCGCCTGGAGGAACGGCGGCTGGCCGCGTACGAGGCCCTGCTCGGCGTCGGCGAGACCCAGCTGGCCACCGGCCTCTTCGACGAGGCGGAGAGCACCCTGCTCGACGCGCTCGCCACCGCCGAACGCACCGGCGACGCCCTGCTGGTCGCCGAGGCCAACCTGGTGCTCGGCCGCTTCTGCCGCATGCTGCGCCGCACCGTCCGCGCCGGCCAGTACCTGGCGGTGGCCCACCGGGCGTTCCGTCAGATCGGCTCGGCCCAGGGCGAGAGCCAGGTGGCGGTGGAGATGGCGCTGCTCGCCGAGCGCGTGGCGGAGTCGGGCCCGCCGCTGGACGCGATTCCGCGTCAGCTGACGCGGTGACGGCCGGGGGCAGGCCCCCTGACCTTTCTTACGCCAGCTCCGCCATCGTCGGGTACGACGACTGCGCGCCCTGCCGGGTCACCGCCGCCGCGCCCACGCGCACGGCGAAACGGACCGCCTCCGGCAGGGAAGCGCCCCGCGCCAGCCGTGCCGCCAGCGCACCGGTGAACGCGTCGCCCGCCCCCGTCGTGTCCACGACCTCGACCGCGACGCCGGGCACCACGACCGGCGCGTCCGCGCCCGCCTCCAGCGCCAGCGCCCCCTCCCCGCCGAGGGTCACCACCACCGAACGCGCCCCCCGCTCCCGCAGCGCCCGGGCCCACTCGGTGGGGGAGCCGTCCGCGCGGCCCGACAGCAGCCGCGCCTCGTGCTCGTTGACCACGAGCGGGTCGGCGGCCGACAGCAGCCGCGCGTCGAGGGCGTCCGGCGCCGGCGAGGGGTTGAGCACCACCCGGGTGCCGCTCTCCGCGGCGACGTCGACCGCCGCCCGTACCGTCCGCGGCGGCACCTCCAGTTGGAGCGAGACCACCGCCGAGGCGGCGACCGCCTCGCGGGCCGCACGCACGTCCTCCGGAGTGAGGTGGGCGTTGGCGCCGGGGGAGACCACGATGGTGTTGTCCCCGTCCGGGCCCACGACGATCATCGCGGTCCCGGTCCGGGCCCCCTTCTCCACCAGCACGTGCCCCAGCCGAGTGCCCGCCACGCGCTGGGCGTCCCACACCAGTCGACCGAAGTCGTCGTCCCCGACCCGGGCCAGCAGGGCCGTCCGCGCGCCGAGACGGGCCGCCGCCGCGGCCTGGTTGGCGCCCTTGCCGCCGGCGGACTCCACCAGGTCCGAGCCCGTGACGGTCTCGCCCGGTCCCGGGCGCCGGCCGACCCGGACCATCAGGTCCACGTTGGCCGAGCCGATCACCAATACGTCATACATGTCGTCCCACCCGTCGAACTCCGCCGGGCTCGCCCCGGTCACCAGGGTCACCGGCACCTTCACCTGCTTCGGAAGCCTCTCACCCCGCACCGCCGTCAGCGCCCCCGACCACGGCGAGGCCGTCATCCGGAGTGGCGCGAGGCGCGTTTTCGCTCTGCGTGACGGTGCGCACGCTCCGAGTCGCGGGAATCGTGGGGCCGGGTCATGCTGGGACGACCGTGGCCGACACCGGCCGGCCCGGCCCCGGAGCACCGGTCGCGACCGTGCGCGGGGGCGGGCGAAGGCACCCGCACGGTGCCCCGGCCGGCAGGCATCCGGCACTCCCTGGCGTCCTTGACGCACGAGCGAGGGGACAGCTGTGATCATGGCTGAGACAAGGCCTTGCCCCCGCGGGCGCGACACCGCCTCACCCGACACCACGGGTCACTTCCTGCGCCTGGCCGCGCTCCCCGAGGGCCCCGAGCGTGACCGGCTGCGGCAGGAGGTGATCGCCGCCTGGCTGCCCATGGCCGAGCGCGTCAGCGTGCGGTTCCGCAAGAGCGGCGAGAGCCCGGCGGACCTCCGGCAGGTGGCCGCGCTGGCCCTCGTCCATGCCGTCGACCGCTTCGACCCGCACCTCGGGTGCGCGTTCGAGTCCTTCGCCATCCCCACCATCACGGGCGAGCTCAAGCGGCATGTACGCGACCACGTGTGGTCGCTCCACATCCCGCGCAGGGACCAGGAGTTGCGCGCCGCGGTCCGCGCCGCGCGCACCAGGCTGGAACAGCGCGACTCCGGCGCGCACATCACCGCCGCCGCGCTGGCCGCCGAGACCGGGTTGTCCGAGGAGGAGGTCCGGCGCGGTTTGCACGCCGACGGCGTGCACCACACCCTCTCCCTGGACCATCCGGTCGCCGGCGCCGACGACCTGCCGCTCGCCGAGACCCTGGGCCTGCCCGACCGCGCCCTGGACCTGGTGATCGACCGGCAGTCCCTCAAACCGCTGCTGGACGCGCTGTCCGAGCGTGAGAGATACGTCCTGTACTGGCGCTTCTTCGGCAACCTCACCCAGCAGCAGATCGGCGCGCGCCTGGGCGTCTCGCAGATGCAGATCTCCCGCATCCTCAGCCGCACCTGTGAGCGGCTGCGCCGGCAGCTGCTCGCGGCGGCCTGACGGCTTTCCCGCCTTCCCGCCCTCCAGCCTTTCCCGTTTTCCCCGCTTTTCCGTTTCCTGCGTTTCTCGATTTCTCGCTTTTGTCGTCGTTCTCCGTTTTTCCATCCCCGTGACGGAAGGCAGGCGCACACCATGACGTCACACCACACGCATCTGACCCCGGACCTGCCGCCGATCGTCGACGTGCCCGATCTCCCCGGCGGCAAGGCCGACGCGGGGGAGGGGGAGGGGGACGGGTCCGAGCCTGGACCGGCGGCCGGACGCGGCAGTGGCGCCCATCAGGAGGATGGGCGCCACGGGCGCGCAGGGGAGGGTTCCGGCGGCTGACTGTGACCCTCCCCCCGCGCGGTGCGCGCGGGTCCGGCTGTGACGCGCGCGCTCTTGGGGGGTGGGACTCAGTCGTTGACGCAGGTGTTGCCGAAGGTGGGGTTCAGCAGGCCGACGATGTTGATCGTGTTGCCGCAGAGGTTGATCGGGACGTGCAGCGGGATCTGAATGACGTTGCCGGAGATGACGCCGGGGGAACCCACGGCGGCACCCTGCGCGCCGGAGTCGGCCGAGGCGATGCCGGCGGCGCCGGATACGACGGTGCCGACGGCGGCGGTCAGGACGGCTGCCTTGGCGATACGCGACATGGCTAAACCTTTCTAAGGGGTGTTGAGAGATGATTGTGGCGGGCAGTTCAGTAGGAGTTGGGTCAATATGGACCGCAGCACCCGTAATTAACCCGGAAAGGCCAATAAGTCGGATGTAATGTCCGGGGTTTGGGGAGCGCATTTCCGGCCCTTTCCGGACCCGTTTCCCCGGTCGCCCGCCGTCGCCTGTCGCGCCGTGGCGACGGTGCCCCGCCCGGCGGGCCGGGCACCGCGTGCGGCCGCCCGCGCACGGTCCCGCGCCGACGCCCCCGGAGCCGGAATTGGCGCTGCCGCGCCGGTCTACGTACAGTTTCCTGGAACCCTTATCGAACAAACGGACTGGAAACGACAGCGGTCATGACCGTCACTGAAGAAATCCACGACGGTGCAGGCCACCAGTCGGACCACCCCGGCATAGATCCCGAGCGCATGGCGATCTGCCTGAGCGTCCTGGCGGAGCTCGACGAGCTGCCGGTCGACCACCCCGACGCGATCGCGGTCCGCCGTGCCACGTCCGGGATCTACCGGACGGTGAAGCAGCGCCGCCGTCAGGAACGGCGCGCCGCCAAGACCGCCCACGACAAGCAGGTCACCGAGGCCACCGCCACCGGCTCCGCCGACCGGATCGACGACGAGACGCAGGGCATCCTGCCCAGCTCCACGGCGCTCGGCGAGATCGCCGGCATCCTCCAGCGCCCGCGCTCCTGCTACATCTGCAAGACCCGCTACGTCGAGGTCGACGTCTTCTACCACCAGCTCTGCCGCGACTGCGCTGCGGAGAACCGGGCCCGCCGCGACGCCCGCACCGACCTCACGGGCCGGCGCGCGCTGCTCACCGGCGGCCGGGCGAAGATCGGCATGTACATCGCCCTGCGGCTGCTGCGTGACGGTGCGCACACCACCATCACCACCCGCTTCCCCAACGACGCGATCCGGCGCTTCAAGGCCATGCCGGACAGCGACGAGTGGATCCACCGCCTCAAGATCGTCGGCATCGACCTGCGCGACCCCGCCCAGGTGGTCGCCCTCGCCGACTCGGTGGCGGCCGAGGGCCCGCTCGACATCCTGATCAACAACGCCGCCCAGACCGTACGCCGCTCCCCGCGCGCCTACAGCGAGCTGGTCGCCGCCGAGTCCGCCCCGCTGCCCGCGGGCGAGCTGCCCACCGCCGAGGTGATCGGCACCTTCGGCAGCGGTGCGGTGGACGCCGTCGCCGCGCTGCCGGCCCCGCGCCGCGAGGGCGAGGGCCTGACCGCGCAGAACATCACCGACCTGGCGCTCGTCGGCGGCTCGGCCTCCCTGGCCCGTATCGAGGCGGGCACCGCGATCGACGCCGGCGGCCTGGTGCCGGACCTGGACTCCACCAACAGCTGGATCCAGACCGTCTCGGAGGTCGACCCGGTCGAGCTCCTCGAGGTCCAGCTGTGCAACTCCACGGCGCCGTTCATCCTGATCAGCCGCCTGCGCCCGGCGATGGCCGCGGCAGCCGCCCGTCGCACGTACGTGGTGAACGTCTCCGCCATGGAGGGCGTCTTCAGCCGCGGCTACAAGGGCGCCGGCCATCCGCACACCAACATGGCCAAGGCCGCCCTGAACATGCTCACCCGCACCAGCGCCCAGGAGATGCTGGAGAGCGACGGCATCCTGATGACCGCCGTCGACACCGGCTGGATCACGGACGAGCGCCCGCACCCGGACAAGGTGCGCCTGGCCGCCGAGGGCTTCCACGCCCCGCTCGACCTCGTGGACGGCGCGGCACGGGTCTACGACCCCATCGTCCGCGGCGAGCAGGGCGAGGACCTGTACGGCTGCTTCCTGAAGGACTACCGCAAGTCGAACTGGTAGCCCGGGGCCCCGCCCCCGGGCTCCGGTCCTCGAGCGCCGGACGGGCTGATTCGATCAGGGCCGCGTCAGCAGGCCGGGGAGCGAGGCCAGCGTCGACGTCAGGGCCGTCGACGGGACGCCGCCGCCCTGGGCCACCTCCGCCGTGCCGCCGCCGCGGCCGCCGAGGAGGGACTTCACCAGGGTCGCGGCCGACAGGCCGGCCGCGGTCGCGGCCCGGTTGAGGGCGATCGTCAGGACCGCCTTGCCGTCGCCGGCCGCCCCCACCGCCACCACGCCCGGCCGGGCGTCCGGCAGCCGGTCGCGGACGGCCAGGGCCAGGGAGCGCGCGTCGGCGTCCGTGGTCGCCGTCACCACGAGCGTGCCGGCCACGTCGGCCGCCGCCCCGGCGAGCTCGGCGGCACGGTCCTGCTCGGCCCGCCTGCGCAGCTCCTCCGCACGCTGGTCGGCGGCCTTGAGCCGGTCGAGGAGGCCCGCGACCCGCTCGGGCAGCCGGCCGCGCGGCGTCTGGAGCTGCTCCGCGAGGCGGGCGACCAGGTCGCGCTCGCGGGCCAGATAGCCGAAGCCCTCGAAGCCGACCGCGGCCTCCAGCCGGCGCATCCCGGCCCCCACCGACGACTCCGCCGTCAGCGCCACCACGCCCACCTGCGCCGCGTGCTCGACGTGCGTACCGCCGCACAGCTCGCGCGACCACGCGCCGCCGATCTCGACGACCCGCACCCGCTCGCCGTACGTCTCACCGAAGAGCGCCAGCGCGCCCAGCTCCCTGGCCTCGGGCAGGGACATCCAGCGCACGTCCACCGGCAGGTCCCGGCGCAGCGCGCGGTTCGCCGCCTCCTCGACCTCGCCGCGCGCCGCCGGGCCCAGGGCGCCGCGCCAGGGGAAGTCCAGCCGCAGGTAGCCGGGCCGGTTGTACGAGCCGGCCTGCAGCGCGGTCGGGCCGAGCACCTGCCGCAGCGCCGCGTGCAGCACGTGCGTACCGGAGTGCGCCTGCCGGGCACCCAGCCGCCACTCGGCGTCCACGGCGGCCCGTACGGTGTCGCCCACCGCCAGTTCGCCCGCCGTCACCCGGACCTGATGGACCACCAGCCCCGGCAGCGGCCGCTGCACGTCCAGCACCTCGGCCTCCACCGACGCACCCGTCAGGGCGCCCGCGTCGCTGTCCTGCCCGCCGGACTCGGCGTAGAAGGGCGTCCGGTCCAGGACGGCGGTGGCGATCTCCCCGGTGCCCACGGACGTCAGCGGCCCGGCCGGCCCGAGCAGGGCCAGCACCGTGGAGTCCGTCAGCAGCGTGTCGTAGGCCCGCCAGTCCGTGGGCCCGTGGGCGTCCAGGACCGACCGCAACGCCGAGGTGTCGAGCGCCCCGCCCGACTTCCGTGCCCGGGCGTCGGCGCGGGCGCGTTCGCGCTGCTCGGTCATCAGGGCGGTGAAGCCCTCGCGGTCGACCTCGACGCCCTGCTCCTCGGCCATCTCCAGGGTCAGGTCGACGGGGAAGCCGTAGGTGTCGTGCAGCAGGAACACCTGCTTGCCGGGCAGCAGATGGCCGCCCTGGGCCTTGACCTCGGCCACCGCCGTGTCCAGCACGGTCGTGCCCTGCCGCAGCGTCGCGCGGAACGCGTCCTCCTCCGCGTACGCCTGCTGCGCGATGCGGCCGAACTCCTCGGCCACCTCCGGGTAGCTGTGCCGCATGCAGTCCCGCGCGGCCGGCAACAGCTCCGGAAGCGCCGGATCCTGGTACCCCAGCAGCCGCACCGACCGCACGGCCCGGCGCAGGATGCGCCGCAGCACGTACCCGCGACCCTCGTTGCCGGGCGCGGTGCCGTCGGCGAGCAGCATCAGGGCGGTGCGCACATGGTCGGCGACGACCCGCAGCCGGACGTCCGCCTGATGGTCGGAGCCGTAGCGCACCCCGGTCAGCTCGGCGGCGCGGTCGAGGACGGGCCGGGTCTCGTCGATCTCGTAGAGATTGTCGACACCCTGCAGCAGCGCGGCCATGCGCTCCAGGCCCATGCCGGTGTCGATGTTGCGGCGCGGCAACTCACCCAGGATCGGATAGCCGGACTTCCCGGCGCCCTCACCCCGCTCGTACTGCATGAAGACCAGGTTCCAGAACTCCATGTAGCGGTCCTCGTCCGCGGCCGGCCCACCCGCGCGGCCCAGCGCCGGCCCGCGGTCGTAGTACAGCTCCGAGCAGGGCCCGCAGGGGCCGGGGACGCCCATGGACCAGAAGTTGTCCTCGTCGCCCCGGCGCACGATGCGCTCCTCGGGCAGCCCGGCGACGCGCCGCCACAGCTCGGCGGCCTCGTCGTCGGAGTGGTGCACGGTGGCCCAGATGCGATCGGGGTCGAGCCCGTAGCCGTCCTGGGAGACGGACAGCTCCCAGGCGAAGGCGATGGCCTCTTCCTTGAAGTAGTCCCCGAAGGAGAAATTCCCGTTCATCTGGAAGAACGACCCGTGCCGGGTGGTCTTGCCGACCTCCTCGATGTCGAGGGTCCGCACGCACTTCTGCACGCTGGTCGCGCGCGGCCACGGCGGCGCGGCCTCGCCGGTCAGGTACGGCTTGAAGGGGACCATGCCCGCGTTGACGAACAGCAGCGTCGGGTCGGGCGTGGGCAGCGGCGCGCTGGGCACCACGGTGTGGCCGCGGGCGGCGAAGAAGTCGAGGAAGCGGCTGCGGATGTCGGCGGTACGCACAAGGGTCTCCGGAACAGATGTCAGGCGGCGCGGACGGTGCGGGCTGTTCTCGCGACGGGGTGGAGCGCCGCGTACTCCAGGGGCGCGGACGGGTCGATGGACACATCGAGCGGCGCGGGCTCGGCCCCCGCCCGCACCAGCAGGTCCCCGACTGCGGCGATCATCGCGCCGTTGTCGGTGCACAGCCGCAGCGGCGGTACGCGCAGCTCGATGCCCGCAGCATCGCAGCGGGCCTGCGCCAGCGCCCGCACCCGCGAGTTCGCGGCCACGCCGCCGACAACGACCAGCGTGCCCACGCCGTGCGCGGTGCACGCGGCCACGGCCTTGCGGGTGAGCACGTCCGCGACCGCCTCCTGCAGGGACGCCGCCCCGTCGGCGACGGGCAGGGCCCGGCCGGCCGCGCGGTGCTGCTCGACCCAGCGGGCGGCGGCCGTCTTCAGCCCGGAGAAGGAGAAGGCGTACCGGTCGTCGCGCGGCCCGGTCAGCGGCCGCGGGAAGGCCACCGCGCGCGGATCACCCTCCCGCGCCGCCCGGTCGATGGCGGGCCCGCCCGGATAGGGCAGCCCGAAGACACGGGCGACCTTGTCGAAGCACTCACCGGCGGCGTCGTCGAGCGTGTCGCCCAGATGCAGGATCGGATCGCGCGCGAGATCCCGGACGAGCAGCAGCGAGGTGTGCCCGCCGGAGACGATCAGCACCATGCAGGGATCGGGCAGCGGCCCGTGCTCGAGGGTGTCGGCGGCCACGTGCCCGGCCAGATGGTGCACCCCGTAAAGAGGCACGTCCAACGCGTACGCGAGCCCCTTCGCGGCCGCGACCCCGACCTGCAGAGCGCCGGACAGGCCCGGCCCGGTCGTCACCGCGACCGCGTCGATGTCCGCCATCTCCAGCCCGGCGTCCGCCAGTGCCGCCCGCACCACGGGCGCGGCCGCGTGCACATGCGCCCGCGCCGCGATCTCCGGCACGACGCCGCCGTAGCGCGCGTGCTCGTCCATGCTCGACGCCACCGCGTGGCCCAGCAGCTTCCCGTCCCGGACCAGACCGGCGCCGGTCTCGTCGCAGGACGACTCGATACCCAGCACCACCGGTGAACGCCTCACGAGCGCGCCTCCTGCCTTCATTAGGTAATTGCACATCCTATGCAACAAGCCTCCCGGCCGTGGCGCGGTCTCCGCTGGTCAGTAGAGTTCCGGTGCCCCTTGATCGCAGCCCGAACCCCGAGGTACACCCCGTGAGCCACGCCCCCGTGACGGTCGTCGGAATCGGCGCCGACGGCTGGCCCGGCCTCGCCCCCGGCTCCCGGGAGGCCCTGCGCCACGCCGAGGTGCTCATCGGCGGCCCCCGCCAGCTCGACCTGCTGCCGGGGGAGTGCACCGGCGAACGCGTCGCCTGGCCGACGCCGCTGCGCCCGGCCGTCCCGGCCCTGCTGGCCGCGCACGCCCAGCGGCGGGTGTGCGTCCTGGCCAGCGGCGACCCCATGTTCTACGGCATCGGCCGCACCCTCGCCGAGGTGCTCGGCGCCGAGCGGCTGCGCGTGCTGCCCCACCCCTCCTCCGCTTCGTACGCCTGCGCCCGGCTGGGCTGGGCCCTGCACGACACCGACGTGCTCAGCCTCGTCGGCCGCCCCCTCCCGGCGCTCACCGCCGCCCTCCACGACGGCCGCCGCCTGCTGCTGCTCAGCGCGGGCGCCGGGACGCCCGCCGAGGTCGCGGCCCTCCTGCGCGAACGCGGCTACGGACCGAGCCGGATGACGGTACTGGAACAGCTGGGCGGCGACCGCGAACGCCGCATCGAGGAAACGGCCGTGAACTGGCGGCATCCCGCCGTCGACGCGCTCAACGTCATCGCGATCGAATGCCGCCGCGAGCCGGACGCCCTGCGCACCGCCCTCACGCCGGGCCTCCCGGACGAGGCGTTCGAGCACGACGGCCAGCTGACGAAGCGCCACGTACGCGCCGCGACGCTCGCCGCGCTCGCCCCCGCCCCCGGCGAACTGCTGTGGGACGTGGGCGGCGGCTCCGGCTCCATCGGCATCGAGTGGATGCGGGCCCACGCCTCGTGCCGGGCCGTCGCCGTCGAACGCGACCCCGTACGGGCCGGGCGCATCACCCGCAACGCCGACGCGCTGGGCGTCCCGGCCCTGCGCGTGGTGACGGGCCGCGCGCCCGCCGCGCTCGCGGATCTGCCCACCCCGGACGCCGTCTTCATCGGCGGGGGCCTGACGGCACCGGGCCTGCTGGAGGCGTGCTGGCAGGCGCTGCCGTCGGGTGGACGGCTGGTGGCGAACACCGTCACCTTGGAATCCGAGGCGTTGCTGACGGACTGGTACCGCCGCCATGGCGGTGAGCTGACCCGGCTGGCGGTCGCGCATGCCGTGCCCGTCGGGGGCTTCACGGGGTGGCGCCAGGCGATGCCGGTGACGCAGTGGTCGGTGGGCAAGCGGTGACGGGCGCCGCCTCTGTGCGTACCGGTTCGGGTGCGGCCTGGTGGTCGGTTTGTGCCCACCCGTTCCGCCCAGCGGAACGACTGCCCACAAACTACAACGCACCGCATCCATCGGAGGAGACCCCATGACCGTGTACTTCATCGGCGCCGGGCCCGGCGCGGCCGACCTGATCACGGTGCGCGGTGCGCGGATCATGGCGAGGGCCGGGGTCTGCCTCTACGCCGGCAGCCTCGTCCCCCGCGAACTCCTCGCCGAGTGTCCCCCCGACGCCCGCCTCGTCGACACCGCCCGCCTGAACCTGGACGAGATCACGGACGAGTTCGTCCGCGCCCACGCCGCCGGCCAGGACGTCGCCCGGCTGCACTCCGGCGACCCCTCCGTCTACAGCGCCGTCGCCGAGCAGATGCGCCGCCTCGACGCGGCCGGCATCCCGTACGAGATCGTCCCCGGCGTCCCCGCCTTCGCCGCGGCCGCCGCGGCCCTCGGCCGTGAGCTGACCGTGCCCACCGTCGGCCAGACCGTCATCCTCACCCGCGTCGCCCAGCGGGCCACCCCCATGCCCCCCGGCGAGGACCTCGCCACCCTCGGGCGCAGCGGCGCCCTGCTGGTCCTGCACCTCGCCGCCCGCCACGCCGACCGGGTCGTCGCCGAACTCCTCCCGCACTACGGCCCCGACTGCCCCGCCGCCGTCGTCGCCATGGCCAGCCGCCCCGACGAGATCGTCCTGCGCGGCACCCTCGCGGGCATCGCCGACCAGGTGAGGTCTGCGGGCATCGTCCGCACCGCCGTCATCATCGTGGGCCGCACGCTGGCCGCGGAGCAGTTCCCCGACAGCTTCCTCTACTCGACGACGCGGGACCGCGACGCCTGCGGCCGGACGGTGCTCGAGCCCTGAGAACCCGAAAAACGGACGCCTTGACCCTCACACCGTGTCAGGCCGTGGAGTGATCCCACCATGTTCACCATCGGAGACTTCGCCCGGCACGGCCGCGTGTCCGTCCGCATGCTGCGCCACTACGACGCCGTCGGACTGCTGAGGCCCGCCCACGTCGACCCGTTCAGCGGCTACCGCTTCTACGAAGCCGGTCAGCTCGCCCGCCTCAACCGCGTCATCGCCCTCAAAGACCTCGGATTCACCCTCCAGCAGGTCCGGGCGATCGTGGACGAGCAGGTGGGCGCCGAGGAGCTGCGCGGGATGCTGCGGCTGCGGCGCGCCGAACTGGAGGCGGCCGTCGCCGCCTCCACGGCCCGCCTGGGCCAGGTCGAGGCGAGGCTCCGCACGATCGAGAGTGAGGGACGCATGAACGCGAACGACGTGGTGGTCAAGCGCATTCCCGCCGTACGGGTCGCCGAGTTGAGCGCGACGGCGGCGAGCTACGAGCCCCAGGACATCGGCCCCGTCGCCGGCCCGCTGTTCCAGGAGCTGTGCCGCCGGCTGGAAGCCGCCGGGGTCGAGCCGACGGGCCCGGCCATCGCCTCGTACGAAGACGCGCCCGGCGCGGGCGGTGCGGTCGTCGTCCACGCCGCCCTGCCGGTCGCGGCGGACGTCCGCGGCGGTCCGGACTTCCGGGTCGTCGACCTGCCCGCGGTCGAGAGCGCGGCCACCGTCGTCCACCGCGGCGCGATGGACGACGTGCTGCCGACGGCCCAGGCCCTGGCCCGCTGGATCGAGGCGGGCGGCCACCGCTCGACGGGCTACGCGCGGGAGCTGTACCTCGAGTGCCCGCAGGACCCGCGCCAGTGGGTGACGGAGCTGCAGGAGCCGATCGAGCCGGCCGGGACCGACGGCTGACCGACGGCTGACCGACAGGATGTGGGCCCGGTCATAGCCATGGGCGGCGGGCTGTGATGCTCTTGGAAATGATCATGTAGCGGCCGTCGGGCCGCGTGTTTCCAGGGGGGAAGCCCATGTCGAATCCCACGCGCTCCGCGCTCGCGGCACTCACGGCCGCGGCCGTCGTCGCCGGTGTCATCGCCGGCGCCGGCGCCGGCCCGGCCACGGCCGCGACGCAGGCCGAGGAGTCGGGCGGCACCCGCGCCGCGACGCAGCAGGCCCTCGACGGCCTGGTCGCGGCCGGGATGCCCGGCGTCGCCGGTGAGGTCCGTACGCCGAGGGGGAGCTGGTTCGGTTCGTCCGGCTACGCGGACACCGCCACCCAGCGCAAGCGGACAGCTGCCGACCACTTCCGGGCGGGCAGCATCACCAAGACCTTCGTCGCCACCACGCTGCTGCAGTTGGAGGCCGAGGGGAAGCTGAGCCTGGACGACTCCCTCGAGCGCTGGCTGCCCGGCGTCGTGAAGGGCAACGGCTACGACGCCACGAAGATCACGATCCGTCAGCTCCTCAACCACACCAGCGGTGTGCACGACATGGTGTACACCCCGGAGTGGGACAAGGACATGAACGGCCCCGGCTTCTTCCAGCACCGCTACGACGTCAAGACCCCGCAGGAGGTCATCGCGTACGGGCTGAAGTACGGGCCCGACTTCGAGCCGGGCAAGGGCTGGAACTACTCCAACACCGGCTTCGTCCTCGCCGGCATGGTCATCGAGAAGGTGACGGGCAAGCCGTACGCGAGCGAGGTCGAGCGCCGCATCGTCAAGCCGCTGGGCCTGAAGGAGACGACCTTCCCCGGCACCGACCCGAAGCTGCCGGCCCCGCACCCGGTCGGCTACTCGAAGCTCTACGTGCAGAACCCGGGCCCCGAGATCCACGACGCCACCGAGTACCGCCCCTCCTGGTCCGGCGCCACGGGCGAGGTCGTCAGCACCAGCGGTGACCTCAACCGCTTCTACAGCGCCCTGCTGCAGGGCAAGCTCCTGCCGCGCAAGCAGCTGGACGCGATGCTGACCACCGTCGAGACGGGGCAGCACTTCACCTACGGCCTCGGCATCATGGCGCGCTCGCTGTCCTGCGGCACGACCGTCTGGGGCCACGACGGCGTCGTGTGGGGCTCCCTCTCCGGAGCCGCCGCGACCCGCGACGGCAAGAACGCGCTCGCCTTCAACATCAACGGCGACTGGCTCGACCAGTCCCCGCCGTTCGAGAACATGTTCGAGGGTGCGTTCTGTGGCACGACGGCCAAGCCGGCGAAGAAGGCGCCGGCCCGCGCGGCGCTGGGCCCCGTGAACCGCTGACCCTCAGGCGTCGCGCGGTCCCCTGGGACCGGCCCGCCCCACGATGACGCCCGCGCGGTCGATGCACAGGACGTCGACCGCGACGGGCGCCCCGCGCAGCACGGCGAGGGCCTCGTCGCGGGCGGTGGCGGCGACCAGGTCGCCGAGGGGAACGCCCGCGGCCTCGCACAGACGCAGGGCCTCCAGGCCGGTGTTGGCGGCGGTGACGGCGGCCGCGAGGGCGTCGTCACCACCGCCGTGGCGGGCCAGTCCGGCGAGGAACTCCTTGTTCACCTGGGAACGGGCCGAGTGCAGGTCGAGGTGGCCCGCGGCCAGCTTCGAGAGCTTGGCGAAGCCGCCGGCAACGGTCAGCCGGTCGACCGGGTGGCGGCGGATGTACTTGAGCACCGCCCCCGCGAAGTCGCCCATGTCCAGCAGCGCGTCCTCGGGCAGCCCGTGCACGGCCACCGCGACCTTCTCGGACGTTGCTCCCGTGCACCCGGCGACGTGCGTGCGGCCCGCCGCGCGGGCCACGTCCACACCGCGCCGGATGCTGTCGATCCATGCCGAGCAGGAATAGGGGACGACGATGCCCGTGGTGCCCAGGATGGAGATGCCGCCGAGGATGCCCAGCCGCGGGTTCCACGTGGAGCGCGCGATCTCCTCGCCGTGATCGACCGAGACCTCGATCTCGACGTCGCCCGTGCCGCCGTACCGGGCGGCGACCGCGGCGACGTGCTCGCGCATCATCTGGCGGGGCACCGGGTTGATCGCGGGTTCGCCGACCGCCAGCGGGAGCCCCGGCCGGGTGACCGTACCCACGCCGGGGCCTGCGCGGAAGACCACCCCGGAGCCCGGCGGCAGCACGCGTACCGTGGCGCGCACCAGCGCGCCGTGCGTGACGTCGGGGTCGTCGCCGGCGTCCTTGACTATGGCGGCCATCGCCGCCCCGCCCCCGGCGGGCAACTCCTCGGCGGCCAGCGCGAAGGCCGGCGTCTGGCCCTTGGGCAGGGTGATCGTCACCGGGTCGGGGAACTCGCCGGTGAGCAGCGCGGTGTACGCGGCCGTGGTCGCGGCGGTCGCGCAGGCCCCCGTGGTCCAGCCGTGCCGGAGCCCGGTGTGCTGCAACTGCGCGGTGCGCCCGCCGATGGCCTTGCCGTCAGACACCCCGGCCCCCGGCCGTAGGCTTGGCCGACCGGGCAACGACCGAAGGGCCACACCTCATGACCGGCGCCGTGCGCCACATCCTGATCCTGGGCGGCACGACCGAGGCGCGGCGGCTCGCCGCCGAACTGGCCGCCGACCCCGCGCTGCGCGTCACCAGCTCGCTCGCCGGGCGCGTCGCCGAGCCGCGGCTGCCCGAGGGGCAGGTGCGCGTCGGAGGGTTCGGGGGCCCCGAGGGCCTGGCCCGGTGGCTGCGCGAGCAGCAGGTGGACGCACTCATCGACGCCACCCATCCTTTCGCCGGCACGATCAGTTTCAACGCGGCACAGGCTGCCGCCGACGTCCATGTTCCCCTGCTCGCCGTCCGCCGCCCCGGCTGGGTCGCGGGTCCCGGCGACGACTGGCACCCGGTGGGCTCGCTCGCCGAGGCCGCGGACACCCTGCCCCTGCTGGGCGAGCGGGCGTTCCTGACCACGGGCCGGATGGGCCTCGCCGCCTTCGCGCACCTTGAGGGTATGTGGTTTCTCATACGCTCCGTGGACGCCCCCGGCCCCCCGATGCCGGCCCGCACCGAGGTGCTGCTGGACCGGGGCCCCTTCACGGTCGAGGGCGAGCGGGAACTGCTGCGGCGGCACCGGATCGACGTGCTCGTGACGAAGGACAGCGGCGCCGCGGCCACGTCCGCGAAACTGGTCGCCGCACGGGAGGCGGGCATCCCGGTGGTAGTGGTCCGCCGCCCGCCCGTCCCCCACGGGGTGCCCGAGGTCGCCGGCGTGGCGGAGGCGGTGGAGTGGCTGAGGCGGACGCCGGGCCCCTGCTGAGGGAGGCGCGCGGGGGCATCACCTGATCAGGTGGCGTCCTCGCCGGGCGCCCGGCAAGCGGCCCGGCGTGCGGGTCTACTGGGCCGGGACCGGCCGCACCAGGGGTGTGCGGGGCCTACACCATCAGGGGGAACAGCCATGAAGAAGATCGCGACCGTGCTCGCCGCTTTCGCTCTCGGCTTCGGCGCCGCGGCGCCGGCGAGCGCGGCACCGAGCGGCGTCGACTCCCAGTGCGGGAAGTACATCTGCGTCATGACGGCCCATCACAACAGGTTCGTCCAGGACATCACGGTCCGTACCAAGGACGGCCTGCCCGGCACGCTGCGCTCCTACTGGGGCAACTACCACTCCCCGAGGGTCAACGCCGCCTCCCACCGTTGGAACGTGGGCTACGAGCAGGCCGGCGCCAAGCTCGTCTGCGGGGGCCTGGAGCGCGACGGCCGCACCATCGAGGACGGCATCTGCGTCACCATCTGAGCGGCCCGGCGACGCCGGGGTAAGACGAGCGGTGGCCCCGCCGGGGCCACCGCTTTCGTCACCGGCCGCCGGCGTCAGCGCTCCGGATACCGCCTCGGCGTCCAGACGATCTCCTCGCCGTCGCCCGCGCCCCGCCGTACCGTGCGGGTCTGCGTCGAGCCCACGATGAGGATCGTGCGCATGTCGACCTGCTCCGGGTCGAGTTCGCCGAGGCGGACGATGCGGACGCTCTCCTGCGGGCCGCCCACGTCCCGGCCCAGGACCACCGGCGTGTCCGGGGTGCGGTACTCCAGCAGGAGCTCACGTGCCTTGCCGACCTGCCAGACGCGGCTGCGCGAACCGGGGTTGTACAGGGCCAGGACCAGGTCCGCGGCGGCCGCCGCGCGCAGGCGTTCCGCGATGACCTCCCAGGGCTTGAGGCGGTCGGAGAGCGAGACGACCGCGTAGTCGTGGCCCAGCGGCGCACCGGCCCGGGAGGCGGCGGCGTGGGCGGCCGTCATGCCGGGGACCACCCGGACGGGGATCTCGCGGTACGGGTCCTCGGAGGCGACCTCCAGCACCGCGGTGGCCATGGCGAAGACACCAGGGTCACCGGACGAGACGACGGCGACCCGCCGGCCCTGGCGCGCGAGGTCCAGCGCGAACTCGGCGCGCTCGGACTCCACCTTGTTGTCGGAGGCGTGGCGCGCCTGGCCGGGCCGCGCGGGAACGCGGTCGACGTAGGTGCTGTAGCCCACGATGTCCTGGGCCGCCGCCAGCGCGCCGCGCGCCTCCGGCGTCAGCCACAACGGGCCCGCCGGGCCCAGCCCGACCACCACGACCTCGCCCCGCGCGCCGGCGACGGGCGCCGCGTCGACGCGGCTGGGCAGCACGGCCACGGAGAAGTACGGCACCGACTCGGCGTCCACGTCCGCCAGCCGGCCCGTGCGCTCGCCGCTCATCGTCGCGCGTTCCACGTAGCGCGCCTCAGCCAGCCGGCCCGAGCGCTCCAGCGCGCCGCGCACCGTGGGGAAGGTCCGGCCGAGCTTCATCACCACGGCCGAGTCGGTGGAGGCCAGGCGCGCCGTCAGCTCCTCCTCGGGCAGCGTGCCCGGCAGGATCGTCAGCACCTCCTCGCCCTCCACCAGCGGCGTACCCAGCCGGGCGGCCGCCGCGCTGAACGAGGTGACCCCGGGGATCACCTCCGTCGGGTAACGGCCGGCCAGCCGCTTGTGCATGTGCATGTACGAGCTGTAGAAGAGCGGGTCGCCCTCGGCGAGCACGGCGACCGTGCGCCCGGCGTCCAGGTGCGCGGCGAGGCGGGCCGCGGCCTCCTCGTAGAACTCCTCCATCGCACCCCGGTAGCCGCCGGGGTGGTCGGTGGTCTCCGTCGTGACGGGGTAGACCAGCTGCTCCTCGATGTGGCCGGGGCGCAGGTGGCGTTCGGCGATGGAGCGCGCGATGCTGCGGCCGTGCCGGGCGCTGTGATAGGCGACGACGTCGGCCGAGGTGATGACCTCGACGGCGCGTACGGTCATCAGCGACGGGTCGCCGGGGCCGAGCCCCACTCCGTACAGCCGGCCCGTCGGGCCCGTCGTCAAAGGCTGCTCGCTCACTCTTCCTCGCTCGCTATCGCGTTGATCGCGGCCGCGGCCATCGCGCTGCCGCCCCGCCGGCCCCGCACCACCAGGTACTCCAGCCCCAACGGGCTCTCCACCAGCGCGTCCTTCGACTCGGCGGCGCCGATGAAGCCGACCGGGATGCCGAGGACGGCGGCCGGGCGGGGTGCCCCCTCGGCCACCATCTCCAGCAGGCGGAACAGCGCGGTCGGCGCGTTGCCGACCGCCACCACGGCGCCCTCCAGCTTCTCGCGCCACAGCTCCAGCGCCGCCGCGCTGCGCGTCGTGCCCATGCGCGCCGCCAGCTCCGGCACCGCCGGGTCGGCGAGGGTGCACAGCACCTCGTTGCCGGCCGGCAGCCGCTTGCGGGTGACCCCGCTGGCGACCATGTTCGCGTCGCACAGGATCGGGGCCCCGGCGCGCAGCGCCTCGCGGGCCCGGGCCACGACCTGCGGGGAGTACGCGAGGTCCCGTACGAGATCGGTCATCCCGCAGGCGTGGATCATGCGTACCGCGACCTGGCTGACGTCCGGCGGCAGGCCGCCGAGGTCGGCCTCGGCCCGGATGGTCGCGAAGGACTGGCGGTAGATGGACGCGCCGTCCTTGTCGTAGTCGAACACTGTGCCCTCGTCGCCTTCGTCGTTCATGGTGTACGGGTGGTGCGTGTCGTGCCGGTGGTCCGCGCTGCGGCCACCGCCTCGGCCAGGTCTTCCGGTGCCGCCGCGTGTGTCGTGCCGTCCCGGTCCCCGTCGCGCACGGTGATCCGGTAGCCGTCGCCCGTCGCCAGCACGTCGACCCACCGGCCGTCGGCCGGGTGCCCGCAGCGCCGTTCGCACCCGGACCAGTACACCGGCAGCGTCCCGGCCCCGCCAGGGCGCGCGCCCGTGAGCGCGGCGGCCGCGTCGGCCCGCACGTCCGCGAGGGACTTCGCGCAGCCGGGACGGCCCGCGCAGGCGCCCGCGCCGTACCAGGGGGAGTCGGCGGAGGTGATCAGTCCGGCGTCGGCGAGCGCCGCGGCCGCCGCCGCGGCCGCCCCGGCCGACAGGCCCGGGACGACGATGCCGCGCCAGGGTGTCACACGCAGCTCGCCGTCGCCGTCCCGGTCGGCGGTACGGGCCACGAGCCGCCACTGGCTCGCGCTCAGGCGCCCCAGCGGTGCGGTCACCGACAGGGCCCACCGCCCGTCGTGGCCGTGGACCGGGCCCGGAGCGGTCGGGGGCCCCAGCGGCAGCGCGACATGGGGGACGAGCACACAGCCGATGCCGGCCGCGGTCAGCCGGCGGGCCAACGCCTCCGGGCGCGGGCGGCGTTCGGGGGCGAGGTCGCGTACCCGCCAGGCCCTGTCGCCGCTCCCGCGCACCGCCGCGAGGAATTCCCGTGCCGCCAGGACGGCCGCGCGCGGCGCGTCGCCGGCGGCGACGCGCAGGCCGGGGCCGTCGGTGGCGAAGCACAGCAGGGCGGTGGGCCCGTCCTCCGCGCCGGTGCCGCCGGGCTCTGCGATCAATGTCACATCGGGGGCGAGGGCCACGATGTCGCCGCGCCCGTCGTCGAGACCGAAGAGGAATCGTCCCGACAAAGCCGACAAGTCGCCTGTGACGCCGTCCGTGTTGGTCGCGTCGTCCGCGTCGTGCTTTGCGCCCGTGGGGTCCGCCGCGTCCGTGGTGTCCGTGCCGCCGGCGCACAACAGCGCGTCCAGCGCCCGCGCCCAGGACTGGACGTCCGTCCGCGCGCCCCCGGCGCTTGCTCCGTCCAGCCCGCACAGCGGCGACGCGACCACGTTACGGACCCGGTCGTGCCGGTCCGAGGGCAGCAGTCCGGCCCCGCGCAGCCGCTCGCCCAGCTCGCCGCCGGCCCCGGAAGCCAGGCCGCGCAGCTGGACGTTGCCCCGCGAGGTGATGTCGAGACGGCCGTCGCCCAGCTCCCGCGCCGCACACGCCAGCACCTCGGCCTGACGGGCCGTCAAAAGCCCGGCCGGCACCCGGACGCGGGCCAGCCCACCGTCGTCCGCCGGGTGCAGCCGCAGCGCACCGGGGCACGCGTCGCCGCGATCGCGCACGGTCGCACCGGTTCGGCACGTCTCGTCCCGGTCCGCGGGAGATGTGGGGGGCACAGGCATGGCGGCGAGCATACCGACGCCCCCACCCGGTGCACCGTCCCCGTACCGGATCACCAGCGCTTACTATGCTCACCAGGTGGGCAGTCTCCATGGGATTCCGGCCCGCCATACGCCAGCGACGGCGCCAGGGGAGGAAGCCGGTGAGACTCCGGCACGGTCCCGCCACTGTGAGCACGGCAGCGATGCCGCGCGAGTCAGGAACTCCCGCCGTCCTCCAACCGCCCGGGGCGCGGACCCCGAGGAAGGCCTGCCGCCGCATGCGCACATTCCGGCCCCGCGCACCCCGGGCGACCCTCGAAGCACTCGGGAGCGCCGCGTGATCCTTCTCCTGTCGACGTCCGACACCGACCTGCTCAGCGCCCGCGCGGCTGCCGCCCTTGGGGGCCCGGTCCCGTACCGGCTCGCCAACCCGGCCCGGCTCGCCCTGGACGACCTCCCCTCGCTCCTGGAGGGCACCGAACTCGTCGTCGTACGGCTCCTCGGCGGCATCCGCGCCTGGCAGGAGGGGCTCGACCTGCTGCTGGCCCAGGACCGCCCCGTCGTCGTCCTCACCGGCGAACAGGCCCCCGACGCCCAGCTGATGGAGACCTCCACCGTCCCCATCGGCATCGCCGCCGAGGCCCACGCCTACCTCGCCCACGGCGGCCCCGCCAACCTCGAGCAGCTGGCCCGCTTCCTCTCCGACACCGTGCTGCTGACCGGCCACGGCTTCGAGCCCCCGGCCGCCGCCCCCGCCTGGGGCGCGCTGGAACGCACCCCCCGGGCCACCGACGCCGACGGCCCGTGCGTCGCGGTGCTCTACTACCGCGCCCACCACATGAGCGGCAACACCGCCTTCGTCGACGCCCTCTGCGGCGCGATCGAGGACGCCGGCGGCCGCGCCCTGCCGCTGTACGTCGCCTCGCTGCGTTCCCCGGAACCCGAGCTGATCGAGGCCCTCGGCGCGGCCGACGCCGTCGTCACCACCGTCCTCGCCGCCGGCGGCACCCGCCCCGCCGAGGCCTCGGCGGGCGGCGACGACGAGTCCTGGGACGCCGGCGCCCTCGCCGGCCTCGACGTGCCGATCCTGCAGGCCCTGTGCCTGACCGGCCCGCGCAGCGCCTGGGAGGAGAACGACGAGGGGCTCTCCCCGCTCGACGCCGCCACCCAGGTCGCGGTGCCCGAGTTCGACGGCCGCATCATCACCGTCCCGTTCTCCTTCAAGGAGGTCGACGAGGACGGCCTGCCCGCCTACGTCGCCGACCCCGAGCGCGCCGCCCGCGTCGCCGGCATCGCCGTGCGCCACGCCCGGCTGCGCCACATCCCCGCCGCCGAGAAGCGGATCGCGCTCGTCCTGTCCGCGTACCCCACCAAGCACTCCCGCATCGGCAACGCCGTCGGCCTCGACACCCCCGCCAGCGCCGTGGCCCTGCTGCGCCGGCTGCGCGAGGAGGGCTACGACTTCGGCGACGAGCCCGTCCCGGGGCTGGAGTCGGGCGACGGCGACGAGCTGATCTACGCCCTCATCGAGGCCGGCGGCCACGACCAGGACTGGCTCACCGAGGAGCAGCTCGCCCGCAACCCCGTCCGCATCCCGGCCGCCGACTACAAGCGCTGGTACGGGCAGCTGCCGCAGGAGCTGCGGGAGTCGGTGGAGGAGCACTGGGGCCCGCCGCCGGGCGAGATGTTCCTCGACCGCAGCCGCAACCCCGAGGGCGACATCGTGCTCGCCGCCCTGCGCCGCGGCAACCTGCTGATCCTCATCCAGCCGCCGCGCGGCTTCGGCGAGAACCCCATCGCCATCTACCACGACCCCGACCTGCCGCCCTCGCACCACTACCTCGCCGCCTACCGCTGGATCGCCGCCTCCCGCGAGGACGGCGGCTTCGGCGCCGACGCGATGGTGCACCTCGGCAAGCACGGCAACCTCGAGTGGCTGCCCGGCAAGAACGCCGGCCTGTCCGCCGCCTGCGGCCCCGACGCCGCCCTCGGCGACCTGCCGCTGGTCTACCCCTTCCTCGTCAACGACCCCGGCGAGGGCACCCAGGCCAAGCGCCGCGCCCACGCCACGCTCGTCGACCACCTCGTGCCGCCCATGGCCCGCGCCGAGTCCTACGGCGACATCACGCGCCTGGAGCAGCACCTCGACGAGTACGCGCAGATCTCCGCCATGGACCCGGCCAAGCTCCCGGCGATCCGCGCCCAGATCTGGACCCTCATCCAGGCCGCCAAGCTCGACCACGACCTCGGTCTGCAGGAGCGCCCGGACGACGACGGCTTCGACGACTTCCTCCTGCACGTCGACGGCTGGCTGTGCGAGGTCAAGGACGCCCAGATCCGCGACGGCCTGCACGTACTGGGCGGCGCGCCCACCGGCGAGGCGCGGGTCAACCTCGTCCTGTCGATCCTGCGCGCCCGCCAGATCTGGGGCGGCACCGCCGCCCTGCCGGGCCTGCGCGAGGCCCTGGGCCTGGACGAGTCGGCGGCGACCCGCACGACGGCGGACGAGGCGGAAGCGGAGGCGAGGGCGCTCGTAGAAGCGATGGAAGCTGCCAACTGGGACCCGGCCGCCGTACAGACTGTTGTGGGCAATCGTCCCGCAGGGCGATGGGGGTCCCCCCTGCTCGAGCGAAGCCGAGAGCTTGGGGGAGGGTGGGCACAACCCACGGTGCCGGTCACCGACACGGCAGACGCCGACCCCGTCGCGGCCATCCTGGACTTCGCGGCACGCGAAGTCGTCCCCCGCCTCGCGGGAACGACGGCCGAACTCGACCACGCGGTCAAGGCCCTGGCTGGCGGCTTCGTCCCCGCAGGCCCCTCCGGCTCCCCCCTGCGCGGCCTGGTCAACGTCCTGCCGACGGGCCGCAACTTCTACTCCGTCGACCCCAAGGCCGTCCCCAGCCGCCTCGCCTGGGAGACCGGCCAGGCCCTGGCCGACTCCCTCCTGGAGCGCTACCGCACCGACAACGGCGACTGGCCGGAGTCGGTGGGCCTGTCCCTGTGGGGCACGAGCGCCATGCGCACGGCGGGCGACGACGTGGCCGAGGCGCTGGCCCTGCTGGGCATCCGCCCGGTGTGGGACGAGGCGTCGCGACGGGTGACGGGCCTGGAGCCCATCCCCCTCGCGGAACTGGGCCGCCCCCGCATCGACGTCACCCTGCGCATCAGCGGCTTCTTCCGCGACGCCTTCCCGCACGTCATCGGCCTCCTGGACGACGCGGTGCGGCTGGCGGCGTCGTTGGACGAGCCCGCCGAGCAGAACCACGTCCGCGCCCACGCCCAGGCCGACCTCGCCGCCCACGGCGACGAACGCCGCGCCACCACCCGCATCTTCGGCTCCCGCCCGGGCACGTACGGCGCCGGCCTCCTCCAGCTCATCGACAGCCGCGACTGGCGCACCGACGCCGACCTCGCGGAGGTCTACACCGTCTGGGGCGGCTACGCCTACGGCCGCGGCCTGGAGGGCCGCCCGGCCCGCGCGGAGATGGAGAGCGCCTACAAGCGCATCGCGGTGGCCGCCAAGAACACCGACACCCGCGAACACGACATCGCCGACTCCGACGACTACTTCCAGTACCACGGCGGCATGGTCGCCACGGTCAAGGCCCTGCGCGGCAAGGCCCCCGAGGCGTACATCGGCGACTCCACCCGCCCCGAGACGATCCGCACCCGCACCCTGGTCGAGGAGACCTCCCGCGTCTTCCGCGCCCGCGTGGTCAACCCCCGCTGGATCGAGGCCATGCGCCGCCACGGCTACAAGGGCGCCTTCGAACTCGCCGCCACTGTCGACTACCTCTTCGGCTACGACGCCACCACCGGCGTCGTCCCCGACTGGATGTACGACAAGCTCGCCCAGACCTACGTCCTCGACCCGGAGAACCGCGCCTTCCTCCAGGACGCCAACCCCTGGGCCCTGCACGGCATCTCCGAGCGCCTCCTGGAGGCCGAGAGCCGCGGCATGTGGGCCAAGCCGGACGCCGAGACGCTGGACGCGCTGCGCCAGGTCTTCCTGGAGACGGAGGGGGAGCTGGAGGGCGGGGACGACGCCTGACCGGGCGCCGGTGACGCGGTGGGCGCCGCGGCCGTCCCCCAGGGCGGCCGGTGCTCCCGTGCGCCTGGCGCCGTCGCTTGCGGTACGGCGTGCCGCCTCCTAGGTTCGAAGGTCACCCGACCCCGGTGGTCCGTTCCACCGGGGTCATGACCCATCCGGGAGAGCGCAGCAAGTGAACGTCGACAAAGTGAAGTTACCGGTCCGGTCGGAGCATGAGGCGGCGCCATGCTGCTGAGCGACGCCGACGGTCTGTTCGCCGCCCTGGCGGCGCTGGGACTGCCCCGGGAGCACTACGTGGTGTGCGGTTCGGCGGCCCTCTACGTCCGGGGCCTGCGCCCGCGCATGGGCGACCTCGACGTCCTGGCCCGGGGGCCGGCCTGGGAGCGGGCCCTGACCCTCGGGGACCCCGAGCCCACCGTCTCCGGCTACGGCCGGCGGGTCGTACATCCCTCGGCCGACATCGAGATCATGGACCGGTGGACCCCGGGCTGGTCCACGGACCGGCTGATCGACGAGGCCGACCTCATCGACGGAGTGCCCTTCATGCGCCTCGGCGACGTACTGCGCTGGAAGGTCGCCGCGGGCCGCCCCAAGGACGTGCCCGACATCGCGGCCATCCGCACCCTGTACCGGGTCTGGGCCGGCGACGCCGAGCCCCTGGTCGCCGGTTCCGCCGGGGAGTGAACCGCCTGCCACCGGGCGTCCGGGACCGGGCGTCCGTCGTGCCGCGTTCGTTTTGATGGCGTCCGGTGGCGATCACTAGGATCCTCGGATGATCATCACAAAACGGCTGGCGGCGGGCGCGTGTGCCCTGCTCGCCGCCCTGGCCGGGGGTATCGTGCCGGCGAACGCCGCCGACGGGCCCCCGAAGGATTCCCCCAAGGTCGAGCTGGTGCTGGACGTCAGCGGCTCGATGCGGGCCCAGGACGTGGACGGCGGCAGCCGGACCCGCATGGCCGCCGCGCAGCAGGCGTTCAACGAGGTCATCGACGCGGTGCCCGACGGCGTACGGCTCGGCATCCGGACGCTCGGCGCCGACTACTCCGGTGACGACAAGGCGACCGGCTGCCGGGACAGCCGGCAGCTCTACCCCGTCGGCAAGGTGAACCGGACCGAGGCCAAGGCGGCCGTGGCCACCCTGCGGCCCACCGGCTGGACGCCCATCGGGTACGCCCTGCGCGGTGCCGACCAGGATCTGGGGAAGGACGGGGGCACGCGCCGGATCGTGCTCATCACCGACGGCGAGGACTCCTGCGGGATGCCCGACCCGTGCGACGTGGCGCGCGAACTCGCCGCCAAGGGCACCCACCTGACCATCGACACCCTCGGCCTGGCCCAGGACGACAAGACCCGCGAGCAGCTCAGCTGCATCGCCGAGGCCACCGGCGGCACGTACACCACCGTGCGGCACACCAAGGAGCTCTCCGGGCGCATCAAGCAGCTCGTGCGCCGCGCCGAGACGCCCGTCGAGACGCCCAGGCCCACCCGGGGCGCGAACGAGTGCTCGGCCGCGCCCGAGCTCGGTGCCGGGATCTGGACCGACCGGGCGACGTTCGGCGAGCACCGCTGGTACCGCGTCAAGGTCAAGCCGGGGCAGGAGCTGCGCGCCTCGGCGAGCGTGGCCGCCGACCGTGCCGTCGACCGCGACTACGGGGTGCTGGTGCGCGCCGTGGGCGAGGGTGGACAGGAGCTCGTGCGCGGCTCGGACGCCGGCAGCGGGCGCACCGATGTGATGGCGTCGGGCCTGCGCCTTCCGCTCTGGAAGAAGGCCGAGGACGACAAGGAAGCCAGGACCGTCTGTCTCGAGGTCTCGCACTCCTTCTCCGCCCCCGCCTCCGTCAAGCGGGATCCGGGGCTGCCCGTCGAGCTCGCCGTGGACCTGGTGAAGGCGCCCGACAACCCCTCCGACCTGGCCGCGTTCGGCCTCGGCCGGGGCTGGGTGCTGCTGGCCGTGCTCGCCGTGACCGGACTGCTGGCCGGACTGCTGTGGGGCTGGCTGGCCCGCTGGCGCATCGCGGTGTGGAGGGAGAACTGATGCGACGTACGACACGCGCGCTGACCGCCGGGCTGCTGGCGGCCACCGGTCTGCTGGGCTGCGCCACCACGGCCACGGCCGACGACGCGCCCACCGAGGCCGGCACCGACTTCCGTACCGCCGTGGCGATCGAACAGGGGCAGAAGGCCACGGCTGACGCCTCCACCGGCGACTACCTCTACTGGCAGTTCCCCGTCGGAGCGGGCCAACGGCCGACCGTGAAGGCGAACGTGCAGCTGCCGGAGGCGTCGACGCGCAACGGTGCCGCCACCTGGCGGCTCGACGTCTTCGACGGACTGCGCCGCCGCCAGGCATGCACCTCCGGGCAGCAGACGGCGCGAGCGGACCAGCAGGACGCGGCCGTGGGCCTGTCCTGCACGCTGCGGACCGTACGGTCGTGGTCGGAGCGCTGGGCCAACGACCCGCTGCCCGGCGCGTACTACGTCCGCCTCACCGTCGTCGACGCGCCCGACCGGGACCTGGGACTGCCCGTCCGGACCGAGGTCAAGGCCACCGCCGAGGACGCGGGCGGGGCCCACGCCGGGGGCGGCGAGCTGGGCGCCCCGCTGCACGCCGCGGCCGTCAAGGAACCGGAGAGCGGCTGGAACGGGAGCTGGTGGTCGGGCCGTTGGGGCTGGACCGTGGGCGGCGCCGTCCTCGGCGCGCTCGCGGCCGTCGGCGGCTACACCCTGACGCGGCACGGGCGGCGGCGCCCGTAGCCACCGGTGGCTGAACCGGCCGAGGGCCGCACTCCCGCGCGGGGGTGCGGCCCTCGGCGCGTCACGGGGCGGCCGGGGGCTCGCCGTCCACGGCCCGCAGGTACAGCTCCAGCAGGTCCTCGTCGAAGTAGGAGCTGTAGGAGATGTCCGGGGTGTCGCCGCCGGTGTGATAGCCGCCGATGACGCCGATCAGCGCGTACCCGCCGCGCCCGCGCACCAGGAACGGGCCGCCGGACGTGCCGCCGATGTAGCCCGCGCAGGCGATCTCCAGGAAGTCGCCCGGCGCGGCCGGGTCCGTACTGGTGTAACGGTGCGTGGAGGAGCGGCAGTCGAGCGGCTTGGGGTGGGTGGTGTCGCTGCTTCCCGGATAGCCGATCAGGCGTACGTTCTCGTGCCGGTAGCCGGGGCGGATGGCCAGGTCGAAACCGCCGACGGCGCGCTGGACCTTCGTGCCGTCCGCGCGCGGGCCGAGCCGGACGACGGTGTAGTCCCAGCGCGCGCCGCCGTCCGTGCCCAGGTCGTAGTAGCGCTGGTCGATGTAGATGTCCTCGACCGGGAAGACGCCGTGCGGCTTGAGGCCGTCGTGGTACTGCGGGACGAACGACAGCCGTTTCTTCGGGTCGGGCGAGCGCAGGCAGTGCGCGGCGCTGACGACGAGATCGCGGTGCGGGCTGCGGATCACGGTGCCGCCGCAGAAGCGGCCCTGGTTCTGGCCGTCGGTCCAGAAGAACGTGCCCACTTGAGGGAGCCCGTCGAAGGGGCGGCTCGGCGGTACGGGCTCGCCGGCGGCCGCCGCTGCCGGCGTCCGCCGGGCGTCGGAGGCGGGGAGCGCGGCCCGCATGCGCTCGGGCGTCCAGTAGGCGTCATCGGCGGCGGCTGAGACGGTGGCCGAGGTGGTGGCTGAGACGGTGGCCGCGGTCGCGGCCGGTCCCGGCAAGGCGGCGGCCGCCACCGCCAGCAGGGTGACGAGGACGGCGGTCGGGCCCCGGCGTATGGCGAAGGGTCTGCGGCGCATGAACGGTTCCTCCCGGCTGCGGAACGGCACGTACGAGGTGAGCGTGTCATCGTCCTACGAGCGGTCGGGGTACGACGAGTGACCGACGCGACAGGATTCACCACAACGCCGGACAGCACTGTCAGAGGCAGCCGGTAGCCTGTGCGTACCAGTGAGTTGGGTTGTCCGGGCTGTCCGGCCGCAGGGTGGGGAGTGGGATGATGGTCGATCCGGTGTCTCTCGGCGCGATCACGACGGCGGTGACGGCGGCCGCCGGCTCCGTCGGGACCGAAGCGGGACGTCAGGTCTGGGGTTCGCTCGTCGATTTCACGCGGCGCGCCTTGGGACGGGGCCGGGAGGACGACGCCGCGGCCGAGCCGCTGCCGCTCGACCCGGGCAACCAGCAGGAAGTCCAGGCGCTGGCCGCGCTGCTGTTCGGCCGCATCTTCCAGGACGAGGCGCTGACGGCGGAGTACCGCCAGTGGGAGGAGCGGGCGAGGGCGGCGAACGTGTCCGTCACCCACACCACGGTCACCAACACGGTCTCGGGCAACGCCAGCGTCGGCACGCTCTACCAGGGCCACACCATCTCCGTGAAGCCCTGATGAGCGGACACCCCACGGCCGGGGACGGCACGGAAGGCGAGCCGGACGACGCGGCCGCTCCCGGCCCGCACCACCACGTCAGCAACGACTTCTCGGGCGACGCCGAGCAGGTGTTCCAAGCCGGCGGGAACATCTTCTACCACGACCACCGCTCGCCGGCGCCCCAGAAGCCGCACGCGCTCTACCAAGTGCGCCCCGGCACACCGCGCTTCATCAACCGCACCGGCCAACTCGCCGCCCTGCACAGCTGGCTGGCGGATGACGGCGACGGCGACGGTACGCCCTGGACCTGCGTCATCAGCGGAGTCCCCGGCATCGGCACCCGCAGCACGGCCCGGCGCTGGGCGGAGGACGTACGCGACGCCTACCCCGGCGGGGTCCTGTACGTCGACTTCGCCGAGCTGCACGGCCCTTCGGGCGGCGGCGACGTCCGCGGCGCCCAGGCGCAGGTCCTGCGCAGCGCCTTCGGCGTGGCGGAGAAGTACCTGGAGGTGCCGGGCCCCGAACTGGACGCGCTCTACCGCAGCAAGACCCACGAGCGCGGCCGCATCCTGCTGGTGCTGGAGAACGTCACCCAGCCCGCCCAGGTCAGCGCGCTCGTCCCCGTGGCACCGGGCAGCGCGGTCGTGGCCACCAGCCACCAACGCCTGGCGGAACTCGTCATCGACGGCGCGCACCTGATGCCCCTCTCCCCGCTGAGCGCCGAACACGGCCGACAGCTCCTCGCGCGGCTGTGCGGCGCCGACCGCGTCGCGGCCGAACCCGAGGCGGCGGCACGGCTGGTCGAGTGCTGCGGAGGACTGCCGCTCGCGCTGACGATCACCGGTTCCCGGCTCGCCGCCCGGCGCGGGCTCGGCCTCGCCGCGGTCGCCGCCGAACTCGCGGCCGAGAACGAGAGGCTGCCCGCCCTCTCCGTCGGCTCCGGGCAAGGCCGGCGCAGCGTGTCGGCGGCCCTCGCTGTCGCCTGCCGCGACCTGCCCGCCCCGGCCTTACGGCTCTACCGCCGGCTCGGGCTCCTGCCCGGCCGTACGTTCCACGCGCGGACCGCGGCCGTCGTGGACGGGCGCGACGAGCACACCGTGCGCGGCCTGCTCGAGGACCTGCACTCCGCCAGCCTGCTGGAGGAACAGATCATGGACGGCGAACCGACGGGCCGCTACGACATCCACGACCTCGTACGGCTGCACGCCCGCGCCCTGGCCGCGGCCGACGAGACCGCCGGGGAACGTGCCCGGGCGCTGCGCCGCGTCGTCGACCACTACGTCGTACGGGCCGCCTTCGCCGACCGGGCCGTGATGGGGAACCGGCTGCGGATCACGGACCACGGCACCCTGCTCGCCGGACACGAGGACCCCTTCGCCGGGCCCGGCGCCCGCCACGCCGCGCTCGACTGGCTGGAGGCCGAGCGGCACAACGCCGTGGCCGTCGTGCGCACGGCCGTCGAGCAGGGCCTCGACCGGCAGGCGGCCCAGCTCGCCGAAGCCCTCACCGCCCTCTACCTCAACCACCGGCACCTCACCGACTGGGTCGAGACGGGCACCCTGGGCGCCGCCGCCGCGGCGCGCCGCGCGGACCGCGCCATGGAGGCCAGGCTGCGCAGTCTGCTCTCCCGGCCCCTGCTGGACATGGGCCTCGCCGACCGGGCCCGCCAGGAGTCGGACAGGGCCCTCGAACTCGCGGACACCACGGACCACCTGGTTCTGCGGGCCTCGGTGCGGGAGTTCTCCGCCCGCTACTGGGACGGCGCCGACCCGTCGCGTGCGCTGGCCCTGTACGAGGAGGCGCTCGGCCTCAACACGCGGGCGGGGGAGTGGCGTGGCGTCGCGCTCGTCCGCTACTTCATGGGCTGCGCCCAGCACGCCACCGGCGAGCACGCACGCGCCCTGACGACGCTGACGGACGCCTACGACCGGCTCATCGGCCTCGGTGACGCGCGCATGGCGGGCCGCGCGCTGGCGGCCGTGGGCGCTGCCCACGACGCCCTGGGACGGCCGGTCGAGGCGATACGGGCGTTCGAGCGCGCGGCGGAGATGCTGCGGGAGCAGCGCGCCTCGTTCTACGAGGCCCAGGTGCGACAGACGCTGGCGGACCTGGCGGCCGATGCCGGCGATCTCGGTGCGGCGCGGCGGGAGTTGGAACGGGCGGCGGAGCTGCTGGAGCGGGACGGGAGCCCACGGGTGGGTGAGCTGCGGGAGCGGCTGGCCGCGCTCGGCGGTGACGACCAGGGAGGCGGTGCGGTGCCGGCGGCGGGCTAGGGGCGGAGGCGGAGGGCCAGGTCCCTCTCGCGCCGGCCTGTCCGCAGGGCCAGGGTCGTCGTCAGGGGGCGGGTGGCGCGGAGATGGGCGTAGACGGCCGCGGCGTGCAGGGCGGCATCGGCCGCCGGGCCGGTCGCGGTCGACTCCACGACGCGGCCGTCGCGCAGGACGGACACGCACCCGCCCGGCACGGGCGCCGTGGCGAGCCGGCTGCCCGGCCACGCCGCCAGCGCGGCGCGGGCCCAGCGCACGGCGGCCGTGGCCGTCGCCTGCCGGGTCCCGGAGGTGATCACCGACGCGCTGCCCAGCAGGCGCAGGTCCTGTTCCGTCTCGTCGCAGGACAGATGACAGAAGTCGCAGGGGCCTTCCTCCGGTTGTTCGCCGGTCGCCGGGCGGCGTCGTACGGTCACGGCGTCGGCGGTCACCGTCGTGCTCACCCAGGCCGCCGTGACCCGACCGCCCTCGGCCTCGGGCACCGGGCACGCGTGCAGCGGCGGCGGCCCCGCGGCCGGTTCGCCCAGCCCCAGCAGCTCGTACACGGCGGCCCGCAGCCGCTCCAGCGCGTACCCCGGCTCGTCGAACGCACCGCCCGCGACCTTCCGCACGCGCTCGGTGTCGTGCTCCGCCACCGCACGCTCCAGCTGCGCGGCGAACGGGGCGTGGGGCTCCAGGCGCGGCACGACGCGCCCCAGTTCGCCCATGGGCGTGCCCGGCACGGACTCCTCGCCGAACGCGGCGAGGAGCAGGGGGCTGCCCAGCGCGGCCGCGTACAAGGTCACCGAGCCGTGGTCGCCGATCACGACGTCCGCGGCGAGCACGGCGGCCTGCCAGCCGCGGTGCGGCGGTATCAGCAGCAGGCCGCCGTCCAGAGCGGCCGCCTCGACGGCCCGGACCTGCCAGGGGCTGTGGGCGGCCCCTATGTTGGGGTGCAGGACGGCGGCCACGCGGTACTCGTCGAGCGGCAGTTCCGCCACCAGCCGGGCCGGCAGGTCCGCTTCCGTGCCGAGCAGGGACTGCGGCCCCCAGGTGGAGGTCACCAGGACCAGCCGCCGGTCGTCGCCGGCGCCGAGCGCCTCGCGGTAGCGGGCGCGCAGCGGCCGTGAGGCCAGCATCCGGTCGTAGTACGGGTCACCGACCAGGCGGGTGCGGCCCGCCAGGGCGGGGTGGTGTGCGGCGAGCTGGGCGACCTGGTCGGGGTGCGAGACGGCGTGCCAGGCCCGTGCGTCGTCCATGACCCCGGACAACCGCCGTCCCTCGCCGCGCGAGTCGGGCACCAGCTTGTGGAAACCGACGCCGTGCGGCAGGACGAGCACGGGACAGTCGGCGCCGATGCCGGTCAGGTCGATGTTCTCGCTCGCGGAGACGACGAGGTGACAGCCGCTGCGGGGCAGTTGGCCCCAGGGCATGACGCGCACCCCGGCCGAGCGGAGGAGGTCGTGGACGCCGTCGCCGAAGGCCGATGAGGGGTCGAAGGCGAACACGACGTCGACGCGCGGATCGGACCGGAGGAGGGCGGGGAGGACGTCCAGCAGGCGGACGGTCGAGGTGACGGTGCGGGCCGCGGCGACGAGGAGCCGGTCGCCGGCG
The DNA here is from genome assembly GCF_040646235.1 of Streptomyces sp. NPDC046261. NCBI lineage: Bacteria > Bacillati > Actinomycetota > Actinomycetes > Kitasatosporales > Streptomycetaceae > Streptomyces > Streptomyces sp. NPDC046261. The sequence goes on from NZ_JBEYZU010000014.1 coordinate 57,946, forward strand.
AACGTCCGCCACCGCCAGGCGTCCGCCCCGACGGGCACCCGAAGGTCACCCG
>NZ_JBEYZU010000014.1:58096-163256 GCF_040646235.1 Streptomyces sp. NPDC046261
GGCTCCCGGCTCCCGGCTCCCGGCTCCCGGCTCCCGGCTCCCGGCTCCCGGCTCCCGGCTCCCGGCTCCCGGCTCCCGGCTCCCGGCTCCCGGCTCCCGGCTCTTCGTATGCTGTCGCTCATACCGTCTCGCACACCGCCCCCGCAACCTTTCCCCGGCACCGTCACCGGCGCCGTGCCCCCGCGCCCGTCGTGCCCCACGGTAGACGAGCGACCCGCGGTCCGGACCTTCTCAACTCCCGGTTAAGTCCTTCACCTGCTCGTAACCACGGGCGGACTAGTGCTCGGCATTCATCCCGTGACAGGATGCCTCTCGCGGCTGGACAGCACTTAACTGGCCGTGAAAGACCTAGAAGCCGTGTGACTCAGCAGGCTCGAAGGAACGGGGCAGATGGCAGCCGGGGGGGACAGGACGGCCGGTGACGCGGGCAGCCCGCTCGCGCAGCGGCTCAACTACCTGTTCGCGAACATGCACCCGCCCGGTGCCCCCTACACCAACGGGCACGTGGCCGAGGAGATCAGCCAGGGGGAGGAGTACGGCGACGTCAGCCTCACCGAGCAGTATCTGTCGATGCTGCGCAACGGCAAGCGCGCCAACCCCAGCCCCGACGTCCTGCGGGCGCTGGCGAAGTTCTTCGCCGTGCCGGTGGGCTATCTGATGGGGGATCTGTCGGCGTCGCAGGCGGCACGGGTGGAGGAGGAGGTCCGCTTCCTCGTCGCCATGAGGGATCAGCGCGTCCGGGCGATCGCCCTGCGTTCGGTGGGTCTGCCGCCGGAGGTGCAGGACAGCCTGACCACGATCATCTCGCAGTTCCGGCAGCAGATGAACCTTCCGTCCGACCCGCCCGACGCGGGTGGTGAGGAGCGCCCGTGACCGTCATCGCGGAGGACCGGCTCTTCACTTACTGGCGGCGTAGCGAGGACGAGGACGGTGCAAGCATGCGGGTGGGGCGCATACGCCGGCGCTGCAAGCAGCTCATCGCTGAGCTCGCGCTGCCCGCGTCGACCGATCTGCAGGGCATGTGCGACGCCGTCGCCCGGCACGTCGGCCGGCCCATCCACCTGGTGCCGATGAGCCTGGACGGCGTCGTCTCGGGCATGACGGCCACCACCGACGACGCGTTCTGGGTCGTCTACGAGCAGAAGACCTCGCCCTGGCACCAGGTCCACATCGTGCTGCACGAGATCGGCCATCTCCTGCTGGGGCACGACCAGGACCCCGTCGTCACCGAGGACGCCCTCAAGGTGTGGACGCCGTCGGTCGACGTGGCGACCGCCATGCGGCGCATGGGCCTGACCATGGGCCTGGCGCGCCACCACTGCTACGACAACCTCACCGAGCGCGAGACGGAGATCCTGGGCACCCTCCTCATGGCGAAGGTGGTGCCCCCTCCGCCGGGCCAGGAGCAGCCCCTGGAGGGCGACGCCGCCGAGCTCGCCGCCTCGCTCGGGCCGGCCCTGCAGCACGTACGCGGCAGTCTGCGGCGCCAAGACGGCGCGAGTGGCGCGACCGGCGCTAGCGGCGACGCGGGTGACGCCGGGGGAACGGCAGGGGGCGAGGCCGGTGTTTGACGTCCTCTACCTGGCGTTCAGCGCCGTCGCCTGGGCCATCGTCGGCTACAAGGCCCGTGCCTGGTTCCGCGACCGCGGCAACACGGACCTGGGGCTGACCGCCCTGATGACCTCGGGCGTCCCGGTCGTCTTCCTGTTCTCGGCGCCCAGCGTCTACCGCGCCTTCGACCGACTGACCGGCGTGGCGAACCTGGCCATGGTCTTCCTGTACTCGGCCGTCGTGCTGTTCGCGTCGGGCGCGAGCGTGCTGCTGCTGCGCTGGACCAGCAGGGGTGACGCGGCCGCCCACGCCCGCGCGGCCGTCCGGTCCCGGTGGGCGGTGGCCGCCCTGGCGGTCACCTGGACCACGGCGATCGTCTGCTTCGCCGTCGGCCGGCCCGACGACGTGGAGCATCCCCGCGACTTCAGCACCGCCTACGCCCACGCCCCCGGCGTGGTGGCCTTCCTGGTGCTGTACCTGGCCATCTTCGGCATCAGCCTCGCCGGCCTGGGCACCCTGTGCCCGCGCTACGCCGCCCAACTGGGCCGCTCCTGGCTCGCCAAGGGACTACGGACGCTGGCCGCCGGCTGCTGGCTGGGCCTGCTCTACTGCGCCTGCAAGCTGGCCGGCTTCGTCCTGACGTGGGCCGGGCACGATGTGTACTGGCTCTCCAACGGGGTGGCGCCGATGAGCGCTTCGGTGGCCGCGCTGCTGGTCCTGCTGGGGTTCTCGCTGCCCGCCGTCGGACCCCGGGCGGCCGCCTGGCGCCGGCTGCGCCGGCTCGGCCCGCTGTGGCGGGAGGTCACCGCACACGCCCCGGAGGTCACCATCGGGGAGTCCCGCTGGACGAACCGCTGGCCCTTCGCGGACCTGGAGTGGCGGGCCAACCGGCAGATGGCGGAGATCCGTGACATCCAGCGCGGCGTCCGGCGCCACGTCGAGCCCGCCGCCCTGGAGATCGCCCTGCGCCGGGCGGGCGAGGCGTCCCTCGACGAGCACCGGCTCGCCGCCGTGGTGGAGGCGGCCGCACTGCGACGGGGCCTGGCCAACCAGCAGACCGGACACGTACCGATGCCGCACGCCGACAGCGTGGTGATGACCGTCAGCGCCGATCCGGCCGAGGAGCACGAGCACTTGGCGCGCGTCGCGGACGTCTACCACGATCCGCTGGTGGACGCCGTGCTCACCGAACTGAGAGAGGTCAGCGCGGCCCGCCGTCCCTGACGGCGCGCGACCCATGGACGAGGCGGCCCTGGACGGGGGTCAAGGCCGCCTGCGACACAGGCCGGTGCCGGATCCGTACGGATCGACGATTCGTACGGATCCGGTGCCGCCCGTGCGACCGATCCGCCCGGAACCGCACCACCGGTCCCCTCTAGAGTCGGATGCCATGCAGCCCATCGACGTCAAAGCGCTGATCGACGACCCGTACGGCACGTACGACAAGCTCCGCGAGGCCGGGCCCGTGCACCGTGTCACCGGCCCGGACGGCAAGCCGGCCTGGCTGGTCACCCGCTACGAGGACGTCCGCAAGGGCCTGGCCGACCCGCGGCTCTCCCTCGACAAGCGCAACGCCCTTCCCGGCAACTACGGCGGCTTCTCGCTGCCGCCGGCGCTGGACGCCAACCTGCTGAACATGGACCCGCCCGACCACACCCGGGTGCGCCGCCTGGTGGTGAAGGCGTTCACGCCCGGCCGGGTGGACAAGCTCCGCGCACCGGTGCGCCGGGTCGCCGACGAACTCCTGGACGCCGTCGAGGCCGACGGCCGGACGGACCTGCTCGCCACCTACGCGGGACCGCTGCCGATCATCGTCATCTGCGATCTGCTCGGCATCCCGCCGCGCGACCGACGTGACTTCCGGGCCTGGACCGACGCCCTGATCACCCCGGACCGTGAGCGGCCGCACCTGATGAAGGAAGCCGTCGTCAGCATGATGCGCTTCTTCACCGGGCTCATCGAGACCAAGCGGGCCGAGCCCGGGGACGATCTGCTCTCGGACCTGATCGCGGTGGAGGACGGCGGGGACACGCTCTCCCGGGACGAGCTGACCTCGCTGGCCTTCCTCATCCTCTTCGCCGGTTACGAGAACACCGTCCACCTCATCGCCAACGCCGCCCTCGCCCTGCTGGACCACCCCGCGCTCCTGTGCGAGCTGCGAAAGAATCCGGACGGTCTCGCGACGGCCGTGGAGGAGCTCAGCCGGTGGGACGGGCCGGCCCCGCTGGCCATCCGCCGCTTCCCGCTGGAGGACATGGAGATCGGCGGAGTGACGGTCCCGGCCGGCGAGACCGTGCTGCTGTCCGTCGCCTCCGCCAACCGCGACCCGCGCCATTTCCCCCACGCGGACCGCCTGGACCTGCGGCGGGAGCGGTCGGGCCACCTCGCGCTGGGGCACGGCATCCACTACTGCCTGGGCGCGCCGCTGGCCCGGCTGGAAATGGAGACGGCGCTGGCCGCGCTGCTGGAGCGCTTCGAGAATCTGGAACTCGATGTTCCGAGGGAGTCGCTGACGTGGCGTCCGACCATCAGGGCGCGTGGCCTGATTTCGCTCCCCGTTCGCTGGTAATCGACGAGCCGAACAGGTTTTTGATGCATAACCCATCCTTGATGAGGTAGAACTGTCCTCGAGCCCGCCCGGTGTGCATCCCCCGTCGCACCGGGCGGGCCTTCGGCGTTCCGGCGCGCCTCAGCCGCTGCCGGGCGGGAACTTCAGCAGGACCACCGCCGCCAGCATCTGGACGCTCACCGACGCCGCGGCCCGGTGGGTCGGCAGATGGTGCTGTCCGCGGATCAGCAAGGTGGCCAGGGCGCAGCCGAACGCCGCCGTCACCGAGGCGGCGGCCCGCACCGGGACCGAGCCGGCCGGCAGCCAGGTGTCGAGCGCCAGCCGGGGCAGGTCGCTCGCCCAGAAGATGACCACGAACAGGCTCGCGGTGGGCGCGAAGCGGCCGTTGCCCCCCAGGCGGCGGGCGATGGCGTGGGTGGCGGCGCCCAGGAGCAGGCTGGCCAGCATCATCACGGCGGAGCCGATGGCCATCGCCTCCAGCGCCAGCACGGGACTGACCCCCCACTGCCCCCAGAAGGAGTCCTTGGCCAGCGTCCCGAGCGCCCCGCACAGCAGGGAGACGAACGCGGCCGCGCCCCACACGCTCCGGTCCCGTGCCTCGTCGAGCACTTCGACGGGCCGGTACCAGAGCCCGAATATCAGGCGGTGCCACAACAGCTTGCGCGGCTTGGCGGTGGGAACGGGCGGGGGAGGGGCAGTGGTCACGGGCATGGGTGCCGTTTTATCACCGTTCGGCCGGACCGTCGGAGTCCGGCCCATGGGCCGGGGGCGACGGACGCCCCGTCAGGCCGGGGTGGGCTCCTTCGTGTCGGGGTCCGTGTCGGGGTCCGTTCCGGGGCCCGTCCCCGGCCCCGTCGCGTCGTGGCGGGCGTCGGGATCGGGGGCGTCCAGGAACTCCTCGCTGATCTCACGCGGCCCGAACGGCCAGACCTTCTCGTACGCCGCCCAGAGCACGAAGGCCACACAGCCCGCCGCGACCCAGGCCAGCGACCACTCGATCGGGTGCCGTCCGGGGGAGTTCTTGTCCGCGTAGCCGTAGATGACCAGCCAGCCCGTCAGGGCCACCAGGCTCGGCAGCGGGTAGAGCCACACCCGGTACGGCCGGCGCAGCCCCGGCTGACGCCGACGGAGCACGGTCAGCGCCAGCACCTGGGCCAGGGCCTGCACGATCACCATCACGGCGGTCAGCAGGGAGATGAGCGTCGCCAGATCGGTGTGGCGGCCGATCAGGAAGCCGACGGAGGTCAGCAGGCCCATCGTCGCCAGGCCCAGCACCGGGAAGCCGTGGCGCGGATGGAGCTTGGCGTACGGGCGGAAGAAGACCTTCTCGCGGGCGGCGTCGTAGGGCGCGCGCGAGCCGCCGAGCAGCCCGGTGAAGACCGAGGCGACGGCCGTGACGAGGATCAGCACCGTGACGGTGTTCGCGGCGCCCTTGCCCCAGGCTTCCTCCAGCACGGCGGACGCGACGGAGGAGTGGGCCGTCGAGGTGGGATCGAGCATCTCCCGCCAGTCGATCACGCCCAGCGTGCCGATCTGCAGCAGGAGGTAGATGCCCATGATGCCGAGGATCGAGTACACGATCGCGCGCGGCATGGTGCGCCCGGGGTTCTTGATCTCCGCACCCAGGTAGGCGACGGTGTTGTAGCCCATGTAGTCGTAGATGCCGATCGTCAGGCCCGCGGCGAAGCCGATCCAGAACTGATGGCTCGTCACCTCGAAGGCATCACCCGGGTAGGTGAAGGCCCGTTCGGCGCTGAAGTGGGTGAAGGCGGCCACGATGACGAGCGCGACCGAGGTGAGCATGACGCACCACAGCACGGCCGTGATGCGGGCGATGTGGTCCACCCGCCGCCACAGCAGCGTGATGATCAGCGCGATGACGGCCAGCCCCGTGAGGTCGCCCTCCGTCTGCCCCATGCCCGGCCACAGATAGCCGAGGTACTGCACGAAGCCGATGATTCCGGTGGACATGCCGATGGGGATGAAGAGCATCGCCGTCCAGACGAACAGGAACGGCACCAGCTTGCCCGTCCGGTACTGGAACGCCTGCCGCAGGTAGACGTAACTGCCGCCGGCTCTCGGCATGGCGGCCCCCAGCTCCGCCCAGATCAGGCCGTCCGCCAGCGCCAGGATCGCCCCGGCGACGAAGCCGATGACGGCCTGTGGCCCGCCGAAGGACGCCACCATCAGGGGGATGGTCACGAAGGGCCCGATGCCGCACATCTGGCTCATGTTGATGGTCGTGGCCTGGAACAGTCCGATGCGGCGCACGAAGCCGCCCTGCCGGTCCGCTGCCACCGCCTCGCCGGGCCCCTGCCCCGCGCCTGCTGCCGAATCCGTCATGGCGTCAGCCCCTTCGCCCCTCGTTTAGGTCCACTGCACTCGTACACCGGCCTGCCGGACGCGTCCATCACCTGCGGAGTGTCGGCGACTCTGGTGCCGCGGACGACGGACAGTCAAGATCTGTGCACGAAGCGCTCGACGGAGAGGAGAGGCGAGGGTGACAGTGCACGGAGGAAGAGTGGCCGTGGTGGGCGGCAGCATCGCGGGATGCGCCGCCGCGCTCGCGGCGGCGCGGGCCGGCGCCGGGGAGGTCGTGGTCTACGAGCGGACCCCCGGCGGGCTCCAGGACCGGGGCGTCGGCCTCGCCGTCCGCGACGAGCGCTACCGCGAACTGGAGGCGGCCGGCTACGTCGACGCCGCCATGCCCTGGGTACGACTCACCAAGCGCACCTGGCTCACCCGGGACGGCGGCGACCGCGCCGGACGCCGGCTGGGGGAGCTGCCGTTCCCGTTCCGCTCGTACAACTGGGGTTCGCTGTGGCGGGAGTTACGCGAGCGCGTCCCCGCCTCCGTCGACTACCGGCAGGGCGCCGCCGTCGAGCGGGTCGTCCCCGAACCCGACGGAGCCGTGGTGCGCCTGGCCGACGGGCGCGAGGAGCGCTTCGACCTGGTCGTCGGCGCGGACGGCTACCGCTCGGCCGTACGGGCCGCCACCCGGGCCGCCACCGTGCCCGCCTACGCCGGCTACCTGGCCTGGCGCGGCACCGTGCCCGCCGACGCGCTGCCGGGCCCGCGCACCGCCTGGCCCGAGGACGAGGCGGCGACCGTCACCTTCCCCGGCGGCCACATGATCGTCTACCGCATACCCGGCGCCCACGGCGCCGGCACCTGCGCCAACTGGGTCTTCTACACCGCCCCGCCGCCCTCCGCCGCCGCGGCGCTGCGCGAGGCGACGAGCCTGCCGCCCGGCACGGTCACCGAGGAGCTGATGGCCCACCACGCCGCCGTCGTCGAGCGGTACTTCCCGCCGTACTGGCAGGAGTTCGTCCGCCTCACCCCCAAGGAACAGACCTCCGTCCAGCCCCTGTACGACCTCGCCGTGCCGCGCTACGGCGAGGGCCGGCTCGTCCTCGCCGGCGACGCGGCCGCCGTCACCCGCCCCCACACGGGCAGCGGCGCCGTCAAGGCCCTCCAGGACGCCACGGTGCTGGAGCGCTGTCTGCGCTCGGCCACGACCTGGGACGAGGCGGTACGGGCGTACGACGCCGGGCGCTCGGCCGCCGGCCTGGCCGTCGTCGACCTCGCCCGCCGGCTGGGCCGGGCCCAGGTGGAGGCCACACCCGACTGGGCGGCCATGGACCAGGGCGCGCTCGAGCGGTGGTGGCGGGAGGCGGCCGACGGGGAACGGGTCTTCGGGGGTCACGAGCTGCGGTGACCCGGCCGGCGGTCAGGGGCGCGCGCATCCCCCGCGCTCGCATTCCTTGCGCGCGCTGATGACGGGCGGGCCGCTGCCCGCGGGCTCCTCCCGCACCACCACCCGGGTCGGCCCGCCGCACGTCAGGCACGTCCGCGAGGAGGGATCCCGCTCCCGGTCGATCGCCGCCGCGATCCTGTGCAGAGGGTCCGCGGCGGTGCCGGTGTCGGACATGGGCCATCCCGTTCGCTTCCACGGTTGTCGCACTGCCAGAGGGCTGCATCGTGACGCACGCCCCCTGATCACGTCAGCGCCTTGCACCGCCATCACCCTCAGGGGGTCAGGTGGCGCCCGGCTGACGCCGCGGCGGCCCGCGCCTAGGCGCGGGCCGCGGGCAGCGTCACCTCGAAGCGGCAGCCGCCCGGGACGTTGCGGACCGTCACCCGGCCCGCGTGCGCCTCGACGATGCCGCGCACGATGGCCAGGCCCAGGCCCGCGCCGCCGTGACCGTGGGCCGAGGGCGTACGCGCCGCCGAACCGCGCCAGCCGGTGTCGAAGACGCGCGGCAGGTCCTCCTCCGGGATGCCCCCGCACTCGTCGGTGACGGACACCACCACCGTGCCGGCCGCCCGCCGCGCGGCGACCGCCACCGTGCCGTCGGCGGGGGTGCGGCGGATGGCGTTGACGAGGAGGTTGCCCAGGACCCGGGTCATCTCCTTGCCGTCGACCTCGACCGGTACCGCGTCGACCTCCCCGCCCACCAGACGCACCCCGTGCTCGCGGGCCAGCGGCCCGGCGCCGGCCAGGGCGTCGCCGACCAGGTCGTACACCGACATGCGGGCCGGGCTCAGCGGCAGCGCCCCGGCGTGGATGCGCGAGAGCTCGAAGAGGTCGCCGACCAGCGCGTTGAGCCGGTCCACCTCGGTGCGGATCTGACGGAAGTAGCGCTCCGGATCCTCGGCGACGCCGTCCTCCAGTGCCTCGGACATCGCGCGCAGCCCCGCCAGCGGGGTCCGCAGGTCGTGCGAGATCCAGGCGACCAGCTCCCGCCGGGACGCGTCGAGGGCGCGTTCGCGCTCCCGCGACTTCGCGAGCCTGGCACTGGTCGCCGCCAGCTCCCGGGCCAGCTCGGCCAGTTCCGCCGTGGCCCCGCCGTCCGGGGCGGCGAAGCCGCCCTCGTCGAAGGAACGGGCCGCACGGGTCAGGGCGTTGCTGCGCGCGACCACCCAGCGGCCCAGCAGCAGGGCCGTGGCCAGGGAGACGACGGCGGCCATCGCGCACACCGTCGTCACGACCGTCAGGTCGTGCGAGGACAGGAACATCGCCCATGCGACGGCCAGCGTCCCGGCCAGCATCGCGGTCACCGGAACCGCGGCCACCACCGCCAGCGACACCGCGACCGACCGGTGCCGCAGGGCCCGCAGCGCGAGGGCCCCCAACAAGCCGGCGGCGACCGCGCCCAGCAGGGCGTAGAGGGCGATGAGCAGGACGTCACGCACGGCCGGGCTCCCGGTGCGTGCCCGGCGCGGCGAAGCGGTAGCCGACGCCCCAGACGGTCTGGATCAGCCGCGGGTGCGCCGGGTCGTCCTCGACCTTGCCGCGCAGCCGCCGCACGTGGACGGTCACCGTGGACAGGTCGCCGAACTCCCAGCCCCACACCTCCCGCATCAGCTCCTCACGGGCGCAGGCCCGGCCGGGGTGGCGCATCAGGAACGCCAGGAGGTCGAACTCGCGGACGGTGAGGGAGAGTTCGGTGCCCTCCTTGGTGACGCGCCGGGCCGCGGGGTCCAGCGTCAGGCCCGCCGCGCGCAGCGGCGGCGTGCCCGCCGGGCCGGGCGCCCCCGTCGCCCGGGCGCGGCGCAGCACCGACCGCACCCGCAGGACGAGTTCGCGGGGGCTGAACGGCTTGGTGACGTAGTCGTCCGCGCCGACCTCGAGGCCGAGAATGCGGTCCTCTTCCTCGCCACGGGCCGTCAGCATGATCACCGGGAGGGCGCCGTGCGCGCGGCGCAGCGCGTGACACACCGCGAAGCCGTCCATGCCGCCGGGCAGCATGAGGTCGAGGACGACCAGGTCGGGGCGGGCCCCGGCGGCCGCCGCCAGGGCGGCGGGGCCGTCCGCGGCGCGGGAGGTGGTGAAGCCGGCGCGGGTGAGGTAGCCCGCCACGATCTCGGCGACGGTGGGGTCGTCGTCCACGACGAGGACGTGGGCGGGGGACGTGTCGTGCATGCCCTCAGCTTGGCACTCCGGAGGGCTCTTCCCCGATCCCGCCCTTTCACCGTTTCTTGTCCTCAATCGCCGGACGGGCTGAAATTCAGCCGGGGTCTGGGGCGGAGCCCCAGTTACGGGGAGGGGCGGGGTGGGGAAATAGAATCGGTCCGCCCCGCACCGTGCGCCGACCCGAACCGCGGAGACCCCCCATGCACGACCCCTACGTCCGCGTGCGCGGCGCCCGCGAGCACAATCTCCAGGCCGTCGACGTCGACATCCCCCGCGACGCCCTCGTCGTCTTCACCGGCGTCTCCGGCTCCGGCAAGTCCTCCCTCGCCTTCGGCACCCTGTACGCGGAGGCCCAGCGCCGCTACTTCGAGTCCGTCGCCCCCTACGCGCGCCGCCTCATCCACCAGGTCGGCGCGCCCAAGGTGGACGAGGTCAGCGGACTGCCGCCCGCCGTGGCGCTGGAACAGCGACGGTCCGCGCCCACCTCGCGCTCCTCCGTCGGCACCGTCACCACCCTCTCCAACTCGCTGCGCATGCTCTACTCCCGCGCCGGCACCTACCCCGACGGGGCCGCGCGGCTGGACTCCGACGCCTTCTCGCCCAACACCGCCACTGGGGCCTGCCCCGAGTGCCACGGCCAGGGGCGCGTCCACCGGGTCACCGAGGACTCGCTGGTCCCCGACCCGTCGCTGTCCATCCGCGAGGGCGCCATCGCCGCCTGGCCGGGCGCGTGGCAGGGCAAGAACCTGCGGGACATCCTCGACACGCTCGGGTACGACATCGACCGGCCCTGGCGGGAGCTGCCGCGGGCCGAGCGCGAGTGGATCCTCTTCACCGACGAGCAGCCCGTCGTCACCGTGCACCCCGTGCGGGACGCCGAACGCATCCAGCGCCCCTACAAGGGCACGTACATGAGCGCCCGCCGCCATGTGCTGCACACCTTCGCGGACTCCAAGAGCGCCGCCCTGCGGGCCCGTGCCGAGCGACACCTGGTCAGCGGGGCCTGCCCGGTGTGCGACGGGCGGCGGCTGCGGCCCGAGGCGCTGGCCGTCACCTTCGCCGGGCGGGACATCGCCGCTCTCGCCGCGCTGCCGCTGGAGGCGCTGGCGCGCACCCTGCGGCCCGTACAGGACGGCGAGACGGTCGCCGCGGCGCTCGCCCGGGACCTTCTCGCCCGCATCGAGGTGCTCACCGAGCTCGGCCTGGGCTACCTCAGCGTCGACCGCCCCACCCCGACCCTGTCGGCCGGCGAACTGCAGCGGCTGCGGCTCGCCACCCAGCTGCGGTCCGGCCTCTTCGGCGTCGTCTACGTCCTGGACGAGCCCTCCGCGGGCCTCCATCCGGCCGACAGCGCCGCCCTCCTGACCGTCCTGGACCGGCTCAAGGCGGCCGGGAACTCGCTGTTCGTCGTCGAGCACCACATGGACGTCGTCCGCCGCGCCGACTGGATCGTGGACGTCGGGCCCGCGGCGGGCGAGCACGGCGGGCGGGTGCTCTACAGCGGGCCCGTGGCCGGGCTGGCCGAAGTGGCCGGATCCGCGACGCGCCGCTTCGTCTTCCCCGACGGCGCCGGGCCCCGGGCCCGTACGCCCCGCGAGCCCTCGGGCTTCCTGGGGCTGCGCGGCGTCACCCGGCACAACCTCCGCGACCTCGACGTGGACGTCCCGCTCGGGGTCTTCACGGCCGTCACCGGGGTCTCCGGCTCGGGCAAGTCGACGCTGGTGGGCGAGGCGCTGGCGGAGACCGTCGCCGCGCACCTGGAGGGCCGGCAGCCGGAGGTGAAGGCCGAGGGGCTCGCGGCCCTCGACCGGCTCGTGCGCGTCGACCAGAAGCCGATCGGCCGTACCCCGCGCTCCAACCTGGCCACCTACACCGGCCTGTTCGACGCCGTGCGCAAGGTCTTCGCGGCGACGGACGAGGCCCGCGCCCGGGGCTACGGCGCCGGCCGCTTCTCCTTCAACGTCGCCGCCGGGCGCTGCGAGGTCTGCCAGGGCGAGGGGTTCGTCGCCGTCGAACTGCTCTTCCTGCCCGGGACGTACGCCCCCTGCACCGCCTGCGGGGGAGCGCGCTACAACCCCGAGACGCTGGAGATCACCTACCGGGGCGCGAGCATCGCCGACGTCCTCGGCATGACCGTCGACGCGGCCGCCGTCTTCCTCGCCGACGTGCCCGCCGCCCGGCGCGGCCTGCGCACCCTGCGGGAGGTGGGCCTGGGCTATCTGCGCCTGGGCCAGCCGGCCACCGAGCTCTCCGGCGGGGAGGCCCAGCGCATCAAGCTGGCCACCGAACTGCAGCGCACCCACCGCGGGCACACCCTCTACGTGCTGGACGAGCCGACGACCGGACTGCACCCGGCCGACACCGAGGTGCTGCTGCGCCAGCTGCACGGCCTGGTCGAGGCGGGCAACACCGTGGTGGTCGTCGAGCACGACATGACCGTCGTGGCCGGCGCGGACCGGGTCCTGGACCTGGGGCCGGGCGGGGGCGCGGAGGGCGGCCGCCTGGTCGCCGCGGGCACGCCGCAGGAGGTGGCGCGGGCGCAAGCGAGCGTGACGGCGCCCTATCTGGCCGAGGCCCTGCGGGCGTAGCCACGCGCTCTGGACGGAGTGCACCCCTTCTGGTTACGTCATGGTCACGTGTTCGACATGGCTCGACGTGTGAGGGCGGAGCGACACCATGGCCCATGTCCTGATCATCGGCGGCGGCATCGCCGGACCCGTGACCGCGATGGCCCTGCGCAGGGCCGGCATCGACGCGACCGTCTACGAGGCGTTCCCGGCCGGCGCGGACGACGTCGGCTCCTTCCTCACCCTCTTCGCCAACGGCCTGGCCGCCCTGCGCGCCATCGACGCCGACGGGCCCGTGCGCGAGGCGTCCTGCGTCGCCGAGACGGTGGAGTTCATCAGCGACACCGGCAGGCTGCTCGGCCGGCGGCCCCTGTCGGGCTCCTGGGACGACGGACTCGGCCCCCGCACCCTGCGCCGCTCCGAACTGTGCCGCACCCTGCGCGCCGAGGCGGCCCGCCGCGGCGTGCGCGTCGAGCACGCCAAACGCCTCGTCGACCTCACCGTCCGCCCCCGGGGCACGGTCGTGGCCCGCTTCGCGGACGGCACCCGCGCCGAGGGCACCGCGGTCGTCGGCGCCGACGGCCTGCGCTCGCGCACCCGTACCCTCCTCGACCCGGGCGCGCCCCCGCCCCGCCACACCGGCCAGCTCACCGTCTGCGGCCGCACCCGCGACGCGCACGCCCCCGTCCCGGACCGCACGTACCGCATGTACTACGGGCAGCGGGCCTTCTTCGGCTGCACCAGGGCACCGGACGGGACCACCTACTGGTTCGCCAACATGCCCGGCCCCGAGCTCCCGCGGGCCGCCCTCGCCGCCGCCACCCCCGACCAGTGGCGCCACCGCGTCACCGAGGCCTTCGCCGGCGACCGCACGCCCGCCGCCGCGATCGCCGCCGCCACCGGGGACGACATCGTCGGCATCAACGCCTACGACATCCCCACCACGCCCGTCTGGCACAACGCCCACACCGTCCTGGTCGGCGACGCCGCCCACGCCACCGCCCCCAACGCCGCCCAGGGCGCCTCGATGGCCATCGAGGACGGCGTCGTCCTCGCCCGCTGCCTGCGCGACCTGCCCGGCAACGAGCAGGCGTTCGAGGCGTACGAGGGGCTGCGGCGCGAGCGCGTCGAACGGGTCGTGGCCCTGAGCGCCGCCATGGCCGGGCGCGCCCCCGGTACGGCCGAGGAGCGGCGGACCCGCGACGCGGAGGTCGAGCGCCGCATGGCCGAGGACCCCCGCCCGCGCATGAACTGGCTCACCGGCTACCGCATCGACTGGGCCGCCCCCGTCCACTGAGTTGCCGCTCCCGCCCGCTGCGGCAGACTTGAGCCATGCCGGAACTGCCGGAGGTCGAGGCCCTCACCGACTTCCTGGCCGAACGCCTCGTCGGCCGCGGGATCGAGCGCGTGCTGCCCACGGCGGTGAGCGTCCTCAAGACCTACGACCCGCCCCTGGTCGACCTCCAGGGGCGTGCGGTGACAGCCGTGCGGCGGCACGGCAAGTTCCTCGACGTGGTCACCGACGACGGCCCCCACCTGGTCTTCCACCTCGCCCGCGCGGGCTGGCTGCGCTGGCGCGAGGACCTTCCCGAGGCACCCCCGCGCCCGGGCAAGGGCCCCCTCGCGCTGCGGGTGCGGCTGGCCGGCGGCGACGGCTTCGACCTCACCGAGGCCGGCACCCGCAAGCGGCTCGCCGTGTACTGCGTCCGCGAACCCGCCGACGTACCGGGCATCGCCGGGCTCGGCCCCGACCCCCTCGCACCGGAGTTCACCCTCGAAGCGTTCGCCGCCCTGCTGCGCGACGAGCGCCGGCAGCTCAAGGGCGTCCTGCGCGACCAGAGCGTCATCGCCGGCATCGGCAACGCCTACTCCGACGAGATCCTGCACGCCGCGCGCATGTCGCCGTTCAAGCTCGCGGCGAGCCTGACGGACGAGGAGACCGCCGCCCTGTACCAGGCCCTGGGCACCACCTTGCGGGAGGCCGTCGAGCGCTCGCGCGGGCACGCCGCCGCCGAGCTGAAGGCCGAGAAGAAGGGCGGCATGCGCGTCCACGGCCGCACCGGGCAGCCCTGCCCCGTCTGCGGCGACACCATCCGCGAGGTCTCCTTCAGCGACTCCTCCCTGCAGTACTGCCCCACCTGCCAGACGGGCGGCAAGCCCCTGGCCGACCGGCGGCTGTCGCGGCTGCTGAAGTAGGCGGCCCTCACGCCAGCGCCAGGGCCGTCAGCACGGCCGACACCAGCGCGGTGAGCGCGGCGGCCAGGCCGAGGCCGGTGCGGCGCGCGGAGACGGCGGCCTCGGTCAGCAACTGCGCCACGACCGCCAGCGCCGTGGCCGCGGCGAGCCGGAATCCGCGCTCGCCGGCCGCCTCGGCCCGGTCCACCTGCCGGTGCTGGTGCGCCAGCAGCGCGCGCCACTCCCGCGGTTCGGTCCGCAGCGCCGCCGCCGTGGCGCCATCGACGCGGTCGGCCCCTTCCGCGGGCCGGCCCATGTACCGCGCCGTCCGCACCATGCGGCCGGCGGCCTCCGCCTCGGCCACCGCCACGGCCTGCTCGTGCGCGGCGTCCTGGGAGCTCCCGGCGTCCACCGCCGCCGACAGGCGTGCGGTCGACTGGAGGTCCGCCGCGAGCGCGGCCTGCACGCTCGCGGTGAGGAACGCCGTGCGCTGGCCGCTCACCTCGACGGCCGTGGAGATCCCCGCGGCCCGGCGCGCCGCCTCGGCCTGCGCGCGCTGCTCGTCGCAGGCCGCCACCATCTGGCCGAGGGGCAGCGCGAGGAGGATCGCGGCCAGGAACAGCCGGAAGCGTGCGACGCGGCGGTCGTCACGAGACGGGGCGGTGGCCGGCTGCGGGAGGAGTTCAGGCCCCCGCAGCACCCGGGGCGCCGGTGGCGGGGCCGGCGGGCGGCGCCACCGCACGGGCCGCAGGACGTTCGCCGCCGCCGCGGCCAGGAGGAGGGCCGTGACCGCGACCCACACCGAGATCCGCCCCCACACGGCCCGGCGGTCCCCCTCGCGCAGCGTGGCGCCCGGGTCGAGGGCGTAGAGCGCGGCCGACCGCTTCTGCAGGTCGGCCAGTCGGCGCGGGACGTCGTAGCCGAGCTCGCGGTGGACGTAGACCTCGTCACCGAGGGACCCGGCTGTGGCGCGCGCCGCGAGCGCGTCCTGGGTGGCGAGGGCGTACTCGGACGCGGCCAGCCGCCCCCGGCCCTCCAGGGGCCGCAGGGCATCGGCCCGTATCCGGGCGGCGGCCGCCCGGAACGCCCCCGGCGCCTCGTCGCCGTAGACATGGCGGACGTCCTCGCGCACCGCGGCCTGGCGCTTGACCTCTTCGCGCACCGCGTCCTGGTAGGCGCCCCCGGCACCGCTGAACTGCCAGGTGGCCGCCAGCGTGGCCAGGGCCACGACGCTCAGCACCACGATCTGCAGCCGGATGCGGACACTGAACCGGCTCCCGCCGGTCACGGGCGCACCCGCTCGACGTCGTCCGGAGTGAAACGATGGGCGAGCGTCACCGACCGCATCATGCGCCCCCGTCGGTTGTCGCACCGCCGCCTTTCATGGAGCGGCGGCGGTTCGGTTCACCGACGGTAGCGCGGCCGGGGAACGAAAGGAACGGGCCATGGCCGGAAAGTCATATCTTTGTCAGTCATGCAGAAAGGCCGGTCAAAAGAGACCGGCCTCCTGTCATTTATGGCTGCGGTGCGCATCCGATCCGCGGCTAATCCCGGGGGATACCGCGCTCGTCCGCCTTCGCCAGCTCCGAGTGGCGGTAGGAGTAGGCGAAGTAAATCACCAGCCCGAGCGCGAACCACACCGCGAACCGCGCCCACGTCTGCCACGCCAGATAGGTGATCAGCCAGAGCGACGCCGCGACCCCGATCGCCGGCACCACCGGCATCCAGGGGCAGCGGAAGCTGCGCGGCAGGTCCGGTCGGCGGTAGCGCAGCACGATCACGGCGGTGCACACCACCGCGAAGGCCAGCAGGATGCCGATGTTGGTCAGCTCCGCCGCCTCGCCGATCGGGACGAACCCCGCGATCGCCGCCGAGGCGACACCCACGATCCACGTCACCCGCGTCGGCACGTGCCGCGTCGGGTGCGTGTGGGCGAACCACTTCGGCAGCAGCCCGTCCCGGCTCATCGCGAACCACACCCGGGTCACACCGAGCATGAACGTGAACATCACGGTGAGAATCCCGATGATCGCGCCGACGGCGATGACGTCGGCGATCCCGCTCAGCCCCACCGACTTGAAGGCCGTGGAGAAGCCGCTCTCCTTGTCGATGTCCTGATAGGGCTGCATGCCGGTCAGGACCAGGCAGGCCAGGACGTACAGCACCATCGAGACGGCGAGCGAGTACATGATCGCCTTCGGCATGTGGCGCTGCGCGTCCTTCGACTCCTCCGCCGCCGTGGACATCGCGTCGTAGCCGAACACCGCGAAGAAGACCGTCGCCGCTCCCGTGAACGCCCCGCTGATCCCGAACGGGAAGAAGGGCGTGTAGTGCTCGCTCTTGACGTGGAAGAAGCCCACGACGATCACCAGCAGCACCACCAGGACCTTCAGCACCACGACCACGGTCTCGAAGCGGGCCGCGTTCTTGATGCCCATCGTCAGCAGATAGGCGATCAGCAGACACAGCACCGCCGCGAACAGGTCCACCCGGTGCCCGTCACCCGTCCCCGGCGCCCCCAGCATCCAGTCGGGCAGCTCGGCGTTCATCTCCCCCAGCAGGAAGTTGATGTAGCCGGAGATACCGATGGCCACGACCGCGACGATGGCCGTGTACTCCAGCAGCAGGTCCCAGCCGATGAACCAGCCGCCGATCTCGCCGAGCACCGCGTAGCCGTACGTGTAGGCGGAGCCGGCGCGCGGGATCAGGCCCGCGAACTCGGCGTAGGAGAACGCCGCCGCCGCGCTCGCCACGCCCGCGATGAGGAAGGAGACCAGCACCGCCGGACCCGCCACGCCGTTGGCGATCGTGCCCGCGAGGCTGAAGATGCCGGCGCCGATGATGCCGCCGACGCCGATCGCGGTGAGCTGCCACAGCCCCAGCGTGCGGGTCAGATGCTCGCCGTGGGCCTCGGTCTCCTCCGCCTCCTCGATCGTCTCGATCGGTTTGCGGCGCAGTACGCCCTGACCAACCCGGAGCCCGGCCATGCCTTGTCCTCTCGTCGATCCTTCAGGGCGGGACCGCGGTCATCATGGCCGAGCCGGGGCGGCGACGGAAGGCGCCGCCCCGCACCGGCCCCGGGGATCAGCCGATGGCGGGCGGCACGGCCCGGGCGGACGTCCCCCAGCCGGAGGGCTCCGGCCCGACGGTGAAGTCCAGCCGCTCGCCCTGGCGGATCGCGTCCGTCGTCAGATACGTGCGGTCGTACGCCTGGCCGTCCAGCCGCACCGCGCGCACGTACCGGTCCTCCCGCGAGGTGCCCGGCGCGCTGACGGTGAAGCGGCCCCGCGGGTACCAGCGCCGGTCCAGGCGCAGGTCGACCCGGTCGAAGACCGGCGTGCTCAGCCCCCACACGTCCGCGCCCGGCTGCACCGGGTACACCCCGATGGCCGACAGCACCATCCACGCCGACATCGTGCCCAGGTCGTCGTTGCCGGTCATCCCGTCCGGGCTGTCGGTGAACAGCGTCAGCGCGGCGTGCACCACGTCCGTCGTCTTCCACGGACGCCCGGTGGAGAGGTAGGTGTAGGGGGCGATGAGGTCCGGCTCGTTCTGCGGGTTGTACTTGTCGGCGTTGTAGTAGTCGTACGGGCCGTTGACCCACACCTCGCGGGCGGTGCGCGCCGGGTCGGCGAGCAGGCGGTCGTAGGCGAAGAAGGAGTCGAGCCGCTTGTCGGTCGCGTCCTTGCCGCCGATCAGCCGCACCAGGCCGGGCAGGTCCTGCGGCACCAGCCACTGGTACTGCCAGGCGGTGCCCTCGTGGAAGCCGGGGCTCTTGGCGGGGTCGGCGGACCCGGTGAAGGCCCCGGAGGCGTCCCGGGGCCGGAAGAAGCCGGTGGCCGGGTCGTGGAGCTTGCGGTAGTTCAGCGACCGCTTCGCGTAGCGGTCGGCGTCCGCGCGGTGCCCCAGATCGCGGGCCATCCGGGCCAGCACGCCGTCGGCGAGCGCGTACTCCAAGGTGGCGGAGGCGCCCTGGTGCAGGTCGGAGTCCCCGGGCTTGCGCTTGGGGCGGTCGGGCAGATGGGGCACGTAACCGTCACGCAGGTACTGGACGTTGCCCTCGCGGCCCACGTACGGGGAGGCGGTGGGGGGCACGCCGTCCGCGTTCTTCTTCAGGACCCGGTAGGCCTCCTCCTCGTGCCCGGCGAGCAGTCCGTGCTGGAAGGCGTTGGTGAGGTAGGGGGTGACGGGGTCACCGGTCATGATGTTGGTCTCGACCGGCCCGTAGCCCCACTTGGGCAGCCAGCCGCCCTCCGCGTCGATCCGCAGCACCGACAGCGCCATGTCCCTGGACTCGCGCGGTGCGAGGAGGGCCAGCAGCTGGGCCTGGGTGCGGTAGGTGTCCCACAGCGACCAGTTCTGGTAGTAGGTGAAGCCCCTGGCCTGGTGCGTCTTGTGGTCCCAGCCGGTGTAGCGGCCGTCGACGTCGCTGCCGATGTTGGGCGCGAGGAAGGAGCGGTAGAGCGAGGAGTAGAAGGTCCGGCGCAGGGTCGTGCCGCCGCCCTCGACCGTTACGTCGCGAAGCCGCCGCTCCCATGCCTCGTGCGCCGCCAGGGCCGTGCGGTCGAAGCCGTCCTCCTCGGCACGCAGATTGCGCCGCGCGCCCTCCGCGTCGACGTAGCTGACGGCGGTGGTGGCCTCGACGTCCCGGTCGTCGGTGGTGTCGAAGCGGACCCAGGCCCCGTTGCGGGTGCGCGAGGTGGAGGCCCGTGAGCCCTCGGCCAGCGCGTCGCCGTTCCAGGTGCCGTAGCCGGTGAAGGGCCGGTCGAAGCGGGTGAGGGTGTGCAGGGTGTACGGGCGGGTGTCCTGGCAGAAGCCGCGCCCGGTGATGGTGGTGCGGACCGTGCGGCTGTCGACGATCTCCACGCTGGTGGAGACCGTCTTGTGCAGCGACTGGCCCGTGTTGAACAGGACGTTGGCCTTCTGCGTGGCGGGGAAGGTGTAGCGCTGCCGGCCCGTGCGCTCGGTCGCGGTGAGCTCCGCCGTGATGCCGCCGTACGAGCCGAGCTTGACGCGGTAGTAGCCGGGGCGGGCCCGCTCGTCGCGGTGGCTGAACTCGGCGGCGTAACGGGCGTTGTCCGTCTGCTTCACATCGCCCGTCGTGGGCAGCACCGGCAGGTCGCCGCCGATGCGGCAGCCCACGCCGGACAGATGGATGGTGCTGAAGCCGCGGATGTGGTGGTCCTGGTAGTCGTAGCCGGTGTTGTGGCCGGTGTCGGGGGAGAGCTGGACCATGCCGAAGGGCACGGCGGCCCCCGGAAAGGTGTTGCCCTCGTTCTGGGTGCCGATGAAGGGGTTGACGAGGCCGGTGAGCTCCTCGTCCGCGGCCGTCGCCGAGGCCGGCTCCGGGGGGACGAGGGCGGTGGAGCCCAGCATCGCCACGAGGGCGAGCGCCATCACGCCGGTGCGGCGCAGCAGTGGGTGTACGGCCCGTCTCATCCGACCACGCCCCTTGAAGCGACATCGATGTCAGCTGAGGCTACTAAGCCGGGGCGCGTGACAGTGAGTCAAGTACCCGGCGGACCCGGGCGCGCCCTTTGCCGGCGGCCATCACCTACTCGGGTGACTGCCCGACCCGTTCCGTTTCGCTCCGGCCGCAGCGGGGGAGTTGCCCTGGGCAGGCGGGAAGTGATGGGTCTTCAGGGGGCGGGGCCATGGCAGACGCCGGTGTCAGGCGTGCGCGAAGGACGGGCCGGGCCGGCGGCCGGCGCACGCTGCGGGCCACGCTGGCGATGCTCGTCACGGCGGTCACGGTGGCCGTGGCCGCGCCCTCCGCGGTCCCGGCCGGGGCGGGCGCCGGGCACGAGCGCACCCGGGCCGCCATGGAGGCCGCCGTCCGCGACGGCATACCCGGAGTGCTGGCCCGGGCCCACGACGGGCGGGGCCCCTGGCAGGACTCGGCCGGGGTCTCCGACCTCACCACGCGCCGGCCGTACCTGCCCGGGGACCACTTCCGGACCGCCAGCATCGCCAAGACGTTCGTCGCGACCGTCCTGCTCCAGCTGGAGGCGGAGGGCAGGCTCGCCATGGGCGACACCGTCGAGACGCGGCTGCCCGGCGTGGTGCGCGGCCACGGCCACGACGGACGGAAGATCACCATCCGCCGGCTGCTCAACCACACCAGCGGAGTCTTCAACTACCTCGACGACCCCACCGTCCGCGAGAAGGCCTACGGCAAGGCATTCCTCGAACACCGCCACGACGCCTGGAGCGGCGAACAGCTGGTCCGGCTCGCCATGACGCACGCCCCCAACTTCGCGCCGGGCACGGGCTGGTACTACTCCAACACCGAGTACACCCTCGCCGCGATGATCGTCGAGCGGGTCACCGGCCACCCGTACGCCACCGAACTCCGACGCCGCATCACCGAACCCCTCGGCCTGCACTCCACCACCCTGCCCGGCGCCGACAGCAGGCTCCCCCGGCCCAGCGGACGGGCCTACACCCGCTTCCACGACGACCCGGGCACCACGCACGACGTCACCGAGTTCAACCCGTCCCTGCTGTGGGCCGTCGGCGACCTGATCTCCACCACCGCCGACCTCGACCGCTTCCTGGGCGCGCTGCTCGGCGGCCGCCTGCTCCCGCCGGCGCAGCTGGCCGAGATGACGACCACCGTCCCCCTGGGGGACGACGCGGACAGCGCCACCGGACTGGGGCTGTTCCGGTACAGGCTGCCGTGCGGCGTGGAGGTGTGGGGCCACGACGGCCTCTTCTACGGCACGCAGAGCATCGCCTACGCCACCCGGGACGCGGCGCACCGGCTGGTCCTCGACTTCAACGGCGACTGGCTCGCCGGGACCAGGGCCGCGGGGGACGTGCTGCGGGCGGAGTTCTGCTGACGGTCCTGGCCACCGTGGTCGAGGGCCCCAGCCGAGGGTCGACAGGCGAAAATGATCAAGACATTCTCGGCCGCCCACTCCACTGCCAGCGCCGGACCGACAACCGTGCGGTTTACGGCGACAGCCGGTGTCACGCTGCGCGATCTTGCGCTCACCGCGGTGGCCGGATCGCTGCTGACAGGCCGGGCGGGCTTTGCCTCACCGGCGCGGACGCTGATGACATGTCCGCAGAAGGCCGTGCTGGGGGAGCCGTCTTCCGCGCGGCGCTGCCGCGCGTCTCCAGCCCGATGCCAACCCGGTGATCTGCTCCGTGCCGCCGCGTAGCCCATCGGGCGGTCGTGTCGGAATCAGGGGCGGAAGGCGGCGGCATGCCGGTCGAGGTCATCTTCTTCAACGTCGGGCAGGGGGACTGCACGTTCCTGTGGTTCTACGAGGTGCGGGGCGGTGGCGGTGGCGGCACCTCCAGCCTTGCGAACCGGGTGGGCGTGGCAGCTGCGCTGATCGACTGCGGGTCGCTGCTTCCGACTCCCCACCACAGCACGATCGGCCAGCCGGGCACCGACGAGCAGCGCATGGTCGGTCACATCCGGCAGGTCATCGCCGACCGGCTGGGGCGGAATCGCGGAGCGGCCAAGGACCGGCTGGACTACCTCTTCCTCAGTCACCCTGATACCGATCACCACAACATGCTCGGTGCCCTCCTGTGCAACTCGGCCGGCAAGCTCGACTTCGGGATCCAGGAGGTCTGGTACACCGGAAAGCCGAAGGACTACTACGGCAGCCGGACCTCAGGATTCATCTACGAGTTGCTCGCGCCGGGGCGGCGGGGGCGCCTCGACAACGGCGCGCACGTCGTGGCGAAAGACCCGTGGCTCGCCCGCCTGTACGAGAGGGCTCTGCCCGTCCCGATAGTGCCGGGCACGGCCGGAATGCCGGAGCTTCTCCTCATCAGTTCCTCCTTGTACGCGGAGCCGGGCGGCAATAAAGCGGTCTCCAAGGTTCCGGGGAAACGCAGCTCCACCTGGAAGAACGCGGCCAGTCTCGTCTTCCTGCTCAGGGGACAACCCGCGCCCGGCAGCGGCCTGCGGCAGAAGGTGCTGCTCATGGCTGATGCCGAGCAAGGGGTCGAGGAATTCCTCATGGGCTCGGACGTGGTGGAGCAGAAATACCGGAGGGAGAACAACCTCTGGCTGAAAGCCGGTCACCACGGCAGTGCCTGGGCCACGAGTGATGCATGGGTCGACTACACCTCTCCTGACGCCCTGCTCATCAGTTCCGGACGAGCCTCGTTCGGTGGCACAGGGATGCCCGCCGAATCGCACCTGAACGACATTCGCAAGACCCTCGCTCCGCACAAGATTCCCCAGCCGGCCATAGCTCCACGCCAGCAGCACGCCTACGCCTCGTTCCAGCGTCGGGCGCTGCCGTCGCCGTTCGTGGTCCAGAACACGGCGGAGGGTATCTGCACGACCCTGGCGGAAAGCCCGTCCGGTGGACGCGGCTGGTACGGAGTCGACTGGCACCTGATCCTGGACGACCCCCGGCCCGGCGCCTACCACCTCGCCTACAACTGAAGGAGCAGGAGCAGCCCGTCATGGCACTCACGGTCGCCGCGCTGCAAGCGGTTCTCGACCAGACGCAGGGGACGTTCCGGCTCGACACCGGCACCCTCGAACTGCCCGACTTCACCACGCAGTGCACCACCTACCTGGGCGCCGGTGAGCTCGTCGTCACCGACGTCACCCACGTCGACACCGCCGGCTTACGGGTCGACGGCACCGTTTCCCTCAAGAGCGGGGTGACGACCCCCGGCAGCGTCACCTTCACCGCCGACGACCAGGGCACCACCGTGACCGGCGCCCGGGTGGAAGCGGACGTCCCGGCGGACAGCGCACTCCTCTCCGACGCCGCCCGCGCGGCCGTCGCGAGCCTGGCCGTGCTCAAGCCGGGCGCCCGTCGCCTGGTCTTCGGCTGCGAGCCCGGCCGCGACGCCCGGGTCGCCGCACGCACCGGCGTCGGTGTCACCCTGGACTTCCCCGCGCCCGACGCCACCGCCAAGCCGTACCTGTGGGCGTACGAGCCCGCGCGGGACGGCGAGGCGTGGCAGATGGCGGGGGAGTTCGACGGCGTGCCGCTCGCCGGCCTCTCCCACCTCGCCGAGCTCACCGGCACCCCGGACGGCGACGGATTCACGCTCCCGCAGGACGCTCCGGCCCCCGCTTTCCTCTCCCTCACGGCGCTGTCGGTCTCCTTCGCCCC
Organism: Streptomyces sp. NPDC046261; assembly: GCF_040646235.1. Lineage (NCBI taxonomy): Bacteria > Bacillati > Actinomycetota > Actinomycetes > Kitasatosporales > Streptomycetaceae > Streptomyces > Streptomyces sp. NPDC046261. Next base: position 81,977 of record NZ_JBEYZU010000014.1, read on the forward strand.
CGGCAAGGAGGGGGACGCGGCGAGGCTGCTGTCGATGTGGACGCGCGTGGCTCTGGGTGTCCGGTGGCAGCTGTTCGGCGGTCAGCTGGTGGTCGAGGACCTGCACGCGGAGTTCGGGGTCGTCCTCCCGCAGAGCGCCAAGCCCAAGCTGACAGCTCTGCTCGGCGGCGAGGTCGTGCTGGCCCAGGACGTCGCGGTGGACGTGGAGCTCACTCTGCCGGGCCGCGAGATCCGCGCGCGGCTCGACCACCCTGTCGCCCTGAAGCCTCTGGTGGAGAAGCACTTCCCGGGCGCCCCGGCACCGGACATGACGGTCGACGACCTGACCCTGTGGGGCACATTCGGCGGCGACGAGCCCGGCTACGGATTCGACCTCGGCCTCGCGGACGTCTGGCAGATCACCGACCAGGCCGCGCTGTCCCGCGTCACCCTCTCCGTCGGCACATCCGGCACCGAGACCTCGGCGTCGCTCGACGCGCTGTGGAACCTCGGCGGCGCCGACCTGGACGTCCACGGCGAGTGGGCGTCGGGCTCCGGCTGGAAGCTCTCCGCCCACGCCTCCAGCCTGTCCCCGGCCGACCTGTTCGCCGCCTTCGGCATCGCCCCGCCGCCGGTCCTCAAGGACGTCACCCTTGAGCAGGTGGCGGTCGACTACGACAGCCAGGCCGGCTCCTTCCACCTCGGTCTCAGCGGCGGGTTCCCGATCGGCACGGCCCGGGCCGCACTCGGGCTGACCGTCGACCTCACCAAGCGCTCCGGCGAGTCCGGCTACGACCAGCGGTACGAAGGCAGCATCTCCCTGGCGATCCCCCGCGAGCAGGGGGACCCCCGCGTGCTCACCTTCACCGTGAAGGACGTCCAGCAGGCGGAGTTCACCGCCACCTGCCAGGACTCCACGGGCGTCTCCTTCGCCGACCTCGCCCGGCTGCTCGGCGTCACCGACCCCTCCGCCGGGCAGATCCTCGCCGCCCTCGGCACTTTCGACGCGCTCACGGTCTCCTACGCCTCCGCCCGCAAGGCGATCGTGCTCGCGGCCAAGGAGAAGAGCGGCGGCTCGCTGGTCGTCGTGTCGGACAAACCGGCCGCCGGCAGCCGCGCCTGGGCCGTGCGCGTCGGCGTCGGGCTGGACGCCCGGCTCTCCCAGGTGCCGCTCCTGCGGGGACAGATACCCGAGGCCGAGGACGTCGGCCTGTGCGGTCTGGGCGCCCTGGTCGCCTCCGAGGCCCTCACCGCCGCCCGCGTCACCGAGCTCAACAAGGTGCTGACCGCGACCGACCCCGCGCTGCCCCTGCTGCCCGCCGACGGCCTGGCCCAGGGCATGGCCGTCACGGTCGAGCTGAAGCTCCCGGGGAAGGCCGGGACCACCTCGCTCGCCGTCCGCGGCGCCGGCGGAAGCCACAAACCCGAGGCGCTCCCGCACCCGCACCCCGAACAACACCCGGACCCGCATCCGGACCCGACGCCGCCCGCGCCCCCGCGGACCGTCACCCAGGACGGCACGCCCGTCACCCAGGACGGCACGCCCGTCACCGGGAGCGGCAACGGCGGCGCCACCGGCCTCCCGCTCGTCGCCTGGATCGGCGTCCAGCGCTCCGCCGGCCCGCTGACGCTGCGCCGCGTCGGCGCCGGCTTCGCCGACGGCACGGTCTGGGTGCTCTTCGACGCCTCCCTCGGCATGGCCGGGCTCACGGTCGGCGTGGACGGACTGGGTCTGGGTGTCCCCCTGTCCGACCCGGCACACCCGCAGGTCCGGCTCGACGGCCTGAGCGTCGCCTACTCCCGGCCGCCGCTGTCCATCGAGGGCGCGCTCGTCGTCAAGGAGAACCAGGACTACGACCCGCTGGTCGAGGGCGTCCTGGCCGTCAAGGCCGAGGACTTCGGGCTCACCGCCCTCGGCGCGTACGCCCGGCCGACAGACCCCGCCGCGCAGCCGTCGTTCTTCCTCTTCGGCAAGGTCAGCGGCGAGTTCGGCGGGCCGCCGCCCGTCCAGGTCACCGGCATCTCGGCGGGCTTCGGGCTCAACACCGACCTGCGCCTCCCCGAGGGCGACAAGGTGCTGGACTTCCCCTTCCTCCAGGACCTGGGCACCACCGACCCGCTGCGGATCCTCGACACGCTCATGACGGGCACGGACGCCTGGGTGCGGCCCGCGGCCGGACAGGTGTGGTTCGCCGCCGGACTGGCCTTCCGGGTCTTCGAGTTCCTCGACGGGCAGGCACTGCTCGCCCTGGAGGTCGGCGACGACTTCGCCGTCGCCGTTCTCGGCACGGCGGAGGCCAGGTTCCCCAAGGACCAGTCCCTCGGCACCTACGCGAAGGTGCGGCTCGGCATCTCCGCGAAGTACCGCGCGAGCGAGGGCGCCCTGAAGGCGACCGCCCAGCTGGCTCCCGGCTCCTTCCTCCTCGACCCGGACTGCGTGCTCACCGGCGGATTCGCGCTCGCCACCTGGTTCGACGGCCCGCACGCCGGGGACTTCGCCCTGACCTTGGGCGGCTACCACCCCAGGTACCCCGTCCCCGCCCACTACCCGAAGGTGCCGCGCCTCGGCTTCAACTGGCCGGTCACCCCCGAGCTGACCATCAGCGGCGGCTCCTACTTCGCCCTCACCCCCGGCGCGATCATGGCCGGTGGCGCGCTGGACGTGAACTTCCGCTCCGGCGACCTGCACGCCTGGCTCAACGCCCACGCCGACCTCCTCATCGAGTGGGCCCCCTTCCACTTCGACGCGGAGATCGGCGTCAGCATCGGCGTCAGCTACGTCCTCGACCTGTGGCTGGTCCGCGAGACCATCAGCGTCGAGGTCGGCGCCTCCCTGCGCCTGTGGGGGCCGCCGACGGCCGGCGAGGTCACCGTCCACCTGTGGTTCATCTCCTTCACCATCGGCTTCGGCGACGGCAGCGCCCGCGGCGACAAGGCCGCCCCCTGGGCGGACGTCGTCAAGCAACTCCCCGCCAAGGAGGACGCCGTCCGCCTGGTGCCCAGGGACGGGCTCCTGCCCGCGCGCGCCGCGGACGGCAGCGGCGGCGAGCTGTGGGTCGTCGCCCCCGGCGCCTTCTCCTTCGCCGTGCGGACCGCCGTCCCGCTCTCCCGGCTCGACCTCACGCGGGGCACGGACGCCCAGGAGATCGCGGGCGCGCAGGTCAACATCCGGCCCCGCCGCGACGAGGGCACCGGCCTGGACTCGGTCCTCACCGTCACCCTCACCAAGGGCACGGACGTCCACGACCTGAGCACCTGGTACGCCGGTCGGGCCGCACAGGACCGGGCCGCCCTGCCCGCCGCCCTGTGGGGCGCCTACGACGGCAAGCTCACCACGCACAGCGCCCAGCAGGTGGGCGACCAGCTCATGGGCGTCGACCTGCGGCTCCCGCCGCCCGGGCGCGGCAGCACGCCCGGGCCGGTCAGGGCCGGGGCGATCGCGTTCGACGACCGGACGCCCGACGGGACCCTGCCCCTGCAACAGCCCGCGGTGCCGCGCACCGTGGCCCTGCAGGCCGCCACCCCGGAGGACACCGCTGTTCCGCGGCCTGCCGGACCGGAGACGCCCGCCTCCGCGCCCGCCGTCGAGACCCTGCCGGCCGCCGGCAGGCGCCCCAGGATGAGCTCCGTCACCGCCGGCATGACCGGCACCGTGGTCGACCAGTCCCGCGACCGCCTCTTCGCCGCCATGGCGGAACTCGGCATCAGCCCCGGCACCAACGACACGCTCACCGCCACCGACGGACTGGTCGCGGGCGACATCGACGCCACCCCGGCACCGCCCGTCCCCGGCACGCCGACCGCCAGCGAGCGCCTGTACGTCCTCGGCGCGGCGCGGACCGTCACCCCGGTCGACGCCCAGAGCCTGACGGCGTACGAGCCGATCACGACGGCGTACCCGAACCCGGAGCACCTCGCCACCGGCCCCGACGGCAGCCGCCTCCTCGTCACCGCCCCGGCCTCGCAGCACGTCGCCGCCTTCGACATCACCGCCAACCCGCCCGGCCCCGCCGTCGACCTCAACGGCGCCTCCCCGGCGTGGCTGGGGCTGAACGCCCGCGGCGTGGCCTTCTCCCCGGACGGCGCCTGGGCGTACGTCACCTACTCCGACCCGAACCAGCTGATCATCCTCGACGTCCATGACGGCGCCCCGGCCTCCCGCCACCAGTACGGGACGCTCACGGCCGGCGGCGGGCCGGCCGAGCCCGCCGACGTCGCGCCCGCCGTGCCGTGGGACGCCGACCATCAGTCGGTCTACATCGCCCTGCCCCAGGAAGGCAGCGTGATGCGGGTGGACGTCCGCAACCTGGACAACCCCACCGCCCAGGCGTACCTCCCGGCCGGCCCCGCGCCCACCCGGCTCGCCGTGGATCCCCGCGGCCGCTGGCTGTACGCCCTCAACAAGGGCCACGCGACGGTGACCGTCGTCGACGTCGCCACCGGAAAGGCCGTCACCACCCTCCGCACCGGCACGGGCCCCGGCGCCCTGGCCGCCTCCCCGGACGGCAACCGCCTGTACGTCGCGAACGCCACCACCGGGACCGTGTCCGTGTTCGACACCTCCGGCACCCTGCCGCAGGAGGCGGGCGAACCGGTGTGGGTCGGCCCCGGGCCGAACGCCCTGGCCGTCTCCGCCGCGAGCGACCGGCTCTACGTCGCCCGTGAGAAGAACCGGGCGGTCCAGATCGTGGACGTCGCCGCCGCACAGCCCGTGCTCCTGACCGGCACCGTCCCCCTGACCGACGACCCCGTGGCGCTCGCCGTCACCGTCCCGCCGCCGGCCGAGAAGACCCCGGCACCGACCCGTGAGACCCGAACCACCGAAGGCGGTGCGGCATGAGCCACCCCGAGCACGCCCCGGCACCCGACCCCACGCTCACCGTGGAGTTCGCCGACTCCCTCGTCCCGCAGATCACCGCCGGCCGCTACACCCTCACCGCCCACCAGACCCTCACCCGCAACGGCGCCCGCGCCGACGAGGACGGGTACCTCGACCCGCCGGCGCGCCAGGAGATCGAGGTCCGCGCCCCGCGCTTCACCGTCCAGCCCGAGTGGATCCACGGCGCCTACCCGACCCCGGGCGCCACCGGCCTCTACGACGACGTCCTGCCACACGTCACCCTCGACCGGCCGACCCTGCCCTGGGAGCGCGACGAAGGCACCGCGCCGGGCGGCGCGCGCCTGCCCTGGCTGGCCCTCCTCGTCCTCGGCGAGGGCGAACTGCCCGGCGACCCGCACTGCCTCGGGCAGACGGAACCCAGGACGGTCCAGGACCTGCTGGGCACCGAGCCCGGCGTCGTCCTGCCCGCCTTCGACCAGGCCGCCGACCCCGTCGCCGACGACGACAAGGCCACGGTCTGCCGCACGATCCGCGTCCCCCGCGCCGTCTTCCACTCCCTCGCCCCCACCGCGGCCGAACTGCCGCTGCTCACCCACGTCCGCACGGTCGACGAGCAGCACCAAGGCGTGACCCTGAGCGAGGACCGCGTCCAGGCCGGCGACTACGCCGTCGTCGTCGGCAACCGTCTGCCGCGCGCCGCCGGCGGCCGCTACGTCGCCCACCTGGTCTCCCTGGAGGGCTGGCAGTCCCGTCTCCCCGACGGCACCCAGGAGGCCTACTCCGGCCCCGACGAGACGCTGCGCCTGATCTCCCTGTGGTCGTGGTCCTTCGAGACGATCCCCGACCACGCCCCCGGCTTCGCCGCCCTCACCGAGCACTTCGTCGACACCGAGGGCGACCGGGGCTCCGGGCTCCTGCTGCGCGTGCCGCTCGGGGAGCGCCCCGTCTCCGGCGCCGACCAGCAGGAGGTCGCCGACCGCCTGCGCGCCGGATACCTGCCCGTCTCCTGCCGCACCGAGTCCGGGCGCTCCACCTTCGCCTGGTACCGCGGCCCGTTCGTCGCCGAGCCCGCCGCGCCGCACACCGACCGCGAGCGCCGGCGCTGCGCGGCCGAGGCCCTCATCCACCTGCAGGAGTACGGCGTCTACGACGTCAGCCTCGCCACCGCGTTCACCGCGGGCCGCGGCGTCGCCCTGTCGGACCATCAGTTCGGCGCGGCGCTCCTGCGGCTGCGCGGCAAGGTCCAGCGCGCGGTGCAGCAGTCCGCGGGCGCGGCCGGCGGGGCGCGGGCCCGCGTCGAGCACCTGGCGGCCAACGGCCTCGCCGGGCACCTGGGCCGGGCCCTGGCCGCACCGGCGCGGCCCCGGACCACCCCGGCAGGGTCCGGGGCACCCGCAGCCGCCCCGTCCGTCACCCCGGTGCCCGCGGCCACCGACCTGCCCGCACCGGCCGGCCCCGCCGCACGGCAACCGCGCGGCGGCACGCCGCTCGTCGACCCGCACGACGAGGACCTCGCCCTCGTCCGCAAGCGGCTCACCGGCCTGCGGAACCTGGAGGGCGTGCCGTTCGCCCACCTCGTCCCCGACGCCCGCATGCTGCCGGCCGAGAGCCTGCGCTTCTTCCACGTCGACGCCGACTGGACCGCCACCCTCCTCGACGGAGCGCTGAGCGTCGGGCTCGCCCACTCCTTCGACCTCACCTCCGACGCCCTGCTCCTCGGGCCGGACGGCCAGGCACCGCTGCCCGTGCCCGCGGGCCCGGTCACCGGCCTGCTGCTGCGTTCCCAGCTCGTCGCCGGCTGGCCCGCCCTGGAGGTCCGCCCCTACGCGAGCCCCACCGCCACCGGCGACGACGAGCAGACACTGCCGGTGCTGCGCCGCCAGGCGCTCGCCGACGACGTCCTCCTCGTCCTCTTCGAGGGCGTCCCGGGCCGCGTCGAGATCACCGAACCCCAGCAGGGCGTCCACTTCGGCATCGACGAGCCGGCCGACGGCCGCGGCGCCGATCCCCTCGACGACGGCGTCATCCGGCTGCGGGCCCTGACGGGCGACGCCCTCGGCCGGGAGACCGGCGCCGCGTTCCCGGCCGACGGCAGTGGCCTCCGCTCGTACCTGCGGGCCACCGGCGCCGGCCACCCCGGCACCGTGCTGAGCGTCGCGCGCCTCGCCGCCGCACTCAAGGGCGCCCTCGCCCTCGACCACGACCTGACGCCCGCCGAGTTCGCCCTCCAAATGATCAACGCCGCGCAGCGCCGCACCTTCACCACGGCACCGCGCACCGAGCACACCCCCGTCACGACAGGAGACACCACCGATGGCTGACCGCGACGAGACCCTCATCGTCCCGGTGGACGTGGACGCCCTGGTGGTCAACCAGATGGTGCGGGAGCGCGACGGACGGGGCTTCCGCCGCTGGCAGCCCAACTTCAACCTCCTGCGCCACAACCGCACGCCGGAGCCGGACCCCTTCACCAACGAGGAGAAGTGGAACGCCACCGGGACCGGCGAGAGCGACGACGCCTACCAGCAGTACGACGGCGTGTACGTGCGCTGGGAACTGCCCGACGCCCTGCGCCGCGGCGCCGCCCGCGAGCCCGGCGGACGTACGGAGTTCCCGCTCGTGCCCAACCGCTGGCTCGTCGTCCGGCACGTGCAGGGCAGCCCCGAGCTCACCACCGGCTGGGTGGTCGAGAGCGACTGCCTCGACCGGCAGAACGGCACCTCGCGCTTCCTCCACCCCGTCAGGCCGGACGTGCGGGACCCGGCGGCGACGCCCTACCGCTCCACGATCATCCCCACGAAGATCGGCCGGGCCCACGGCATCGGACCCGCCGGGGCCGCGTGGAGCGAGCCCGCCGACACCTCCGAGGCCCGCAAGGAACTGTTCCTCACCGCGGTCGGCCCGGGCATCATGACCTTCCACGCCTACCAGCCGTACCACGAGAACGTCTTCTCCCTGCACGACCCCCTCACCGGCATCCAGGGACAGGCCGACCTCGACTACCAGATCGTCGGCTGGTACTCCGACCCCGCACAGGAAGAACTGCGCCGCCGCCTCGGTGCCGCGGGCGCGACCGTCGACGCCGTCCTGGCCGGCCTCGGCTGGACCGTCGACGACCTGCCCGCCGGCTGGACCCCCGGCAGCACCACCTACTGCGGCCGCGCCCTCGGCGTGCGGTGGACGCCCGGCACGCTCCCGGACTCGGACCGGCCCGGGAAGAACGACGTACGCGACAAGATCGCCGTCGGCAGCAGCGCGGACGAGGCGCACACCCAGCTGATCGCCGCCTCCGGCCACGACACCCTCGCCGCCACCGACCCCGCACTCCTCCACGCCCTGGGCAGCGGCCTCCTGGACACCCTCGACGGCCCCGACGGGCCCGTCAGGACCGGCCAGGCCCTGCACAAGAGCTGGTTCCGGCGCCTGCCCGGCGGCACCCTGTGGCGCCTCGCCGACACCACCGACAAGGGCAACGCCTCCGGCGACCCGAAGTCCGTCACCTGGACCGGCGTCGATCCCGAACACGAGGAGTGGCTCGCCCGGCTCAACAGCGCACAGAGCGCCTACGACGAGAAGCAACGCGACGTCACCGCCCTCCAGCAGCGCCTGTACGCGCTGTGGTGGACGCACGGCCTGCCGCTCATCCCGCGCCAGTACACCCGCGAGCAGTTCCGCGCCGAGATCGACCCGGCGAACCCCGACGGCCTCGCCGCCCGTGTCGCCGGCGAACTCGCCGACCTCCGCCGCCTGCGGGAGGCCGTCACCGCCCTCGTCGACGGGCACACCCTGCCCGCGCACTACGAGCTCCGCAAGGAGACACTGCCGCCCTTCTACCAGGTCACCGACCCCACCGTCGTCCTGGCCGGAGCGAAGAGCCACACCGCGCACCGGGCGCTGAACGCCGACGGCGCCCTCGTCTGCCGCACCCCCGCGCAGATCCTCGGCGGCATCGCGCCGGGCGCCCCGCTCCCCGCCCCCTTCGCCTCCCTGAAGGCGAGCGGCCTGCCGCCGGTCGCGGCCGCCCTGCTCGGCGAGTTCCTCCACATCCTCGACCCCGCCCACACCGGCGGCCTGGCGCCCGGCATCCTCCCGGAGCCCTGGCGGCAGCCCTGGAAGCCCCTGCTGTTCCAGTGGACCGTCCGGCACTGGCCCGTGCCCTACGGCGACGAGAACCACCCCAACTGGACCTTCGACGGCACCCACTACGCGGTGCGCGACGGCTCCGCCGCCGGGGCACCGGTCGAGATCACCGGACGACGCTTCCTCGTCCCCCTGCCCCAGCACACCCTCGGCAGCGCACTCGAACGGCACGCCGCCGACCACCCCGACGCGGACGTCGCCGCAGCCCTCGACGCCGCCGCCGCCGACATCAAGGGCCTGGACCTCCTCTCACAGCGCCTCGACGGCCTCACCGACGCCTTCGCCCTGCGCGACCCCGCCCCCAGCCTCAGCCCGCCCGGAGCCATCGGCCGGCTCGTCGGCGACGCCTTCAGCCACCTGCCCGACCCCGGCGCCCTCCCCGAACCGTTCAAGGGCTGGCTGCCCTCCGGCTTCCAGCAGATCAGGGCCGGCCAGTTCGAACTGGTCCGCCTCAGCATCGTCGACGCGTTCGGCCAGACCCTCGACGTCCTGCTCCCAGGCGACGCCGGCACCCTCCTGCCGCACATCGGGGACAGCCTGCGCCCCACCGGCGCCGTGGTGCGGCAGGAACTGACGCACCAGCTCGTCCAGTTGCCGCCCCGCCTGCTCCAGCCCGCCCGCCTGCGCTTCGACTTCGTCGACGAGCACGACGACACCCGGCTCGTCGACCTCACCGCGCACACCACACCCGTGGGCGCGTGGATCGTCCCGAACTACGTCGACCGCTCGCTGCTGTGCTACGCGCCGACCGGCGAACCCCTCGGCGAACTGCGCCTCGAACTGCGGGAGGACTCCACCGGATCCGTGGCGGAAGTCGTCGGATGGGGACCCCTCCCCGACTCGGGAACCCGCACGATCGACGACCTCCGCACCACCCGGCCGCAGCTCCACGCCTTCGCCCGGGAACTGGCCGCCAAGGGCCCCGACGCCTTCACCGACCTGATGGCCACCGTCGACCGCGCGCTCGCCGGCATCGACCCCGGCAACCCGTACGGCGACGAGGTCCTGGGCGCCCTCCTCGGCCGCCCCCTCGCCCTCGTCCGCGCCCGCCTCGGCTTCGAGCTCGACGGCCTGCCCGTCTCCGACGCCGGCTGGCAGTACGCCCTGGACTGGAAGACGCCCACCGAGTGGCGCACCCGCCCCGGCGGACGGCCCGCGCCCCCGCAGATCGCCCACCTCGACTACCGGTGGCCCATCCGCCTCGGCAACGCCGGGCAGCAGGGCGACGGCCTCATCGGCTACTTCACGGAGAACGACTACGAGACGTTCCACGCCGTCACGACGCCGGGCGGGACAGCCCGCACCGACTACGTTGCCAAGATCGGCGCGGACGCCAAGTGGCCCGCCCTCCCTGCCGACAACACGGCGCAGACGCACCTCACCCTTCTGCTCGACCCGCAGGCCGCCGTCCACGCCACCACGGACGTCCTCCCCGTGACCGAGCTCCGGCTGCCGACCCGCTTCACCCGCACCGCCATGGCGGCCATGAGGGTGGCCCTGCGGCTCAGCCCCGTCCTGACCACCCACCGCAAGGTGCCGGCCAAGGACACCGGAGCCGGCTCCGGAGCCGACGCGCCCCGCTTCGTCGACGCCCTCGCGCTGCCGCACCCCACCTCCCCGCAGGGCACCTGGGACTGGGCCGAACTCGACACCGCCTCCGAGTGGACCCACCGGCCGATCGTCCAGATCGACCAGGACGCCCGGCTCGACGAGGACGGTCCCGTCGTCCGTACCGGCTTCCTGCGCCTGAGCGGCGGTTTCACCGACGCGTGAGCACCGCCGCCCACCACCGCCTCCCCGTGACCCCGAAAGGATCCGCCCTCGTGAACGCGCCGGACATCGGCACCACCCTGCTGGACTACGACATCATCAGCGAGCCCTTCCCGCTGTACGCGGGAACCGCCGACGCCCCGTCGACGACCGTGCACCTCGTCGTCTCCAACGGCCGCGGCGACACCGTGTACTGCCGGGAGATCATCTTCTCCCTGCCGCACGGCGACCTCGCCCAGAGCCTCGTCGACACCACCTCCGGCGACGGCGAGGCCGGCGCCGACGGCTGGACCGTCCAGGAAATCCAGAAGGGCGCCGACATCGTCGTACCGGACGGCGACTACGCCCACTTCGTCGCCAAGGCCCCGGAGGGCGGCGCGCCCGTCGACGCCTCCGGCATCACCATCACGCTGAAGAACCTCACCGTCAGCAAGCAGCCGGGCGTCGCCCGCGTCGAGGTCTGCGAGAAGGCCACGTTCGACACCGGGAACTGGCCCGAGAGCCCCGGATTCCGTTCCCTGACCATCACGAAGTTCCCGCCACCGGTCATTCCCGTCCGGGCGGTGAGCGACTTCCGCGCGGACAAGCTGGAGGTGTCGGCGGGCGACCCGGTCCGCCTGACGTGGAACGGCCCCTCCACCCTCGAGTACACGGTCCTGTACTCCGGCGGTGCCACACCGGCGAAGGACCAGAAGGACACCGTCACCGGCCACGAGTGGAGCGGGACGGTCACCCGGGACACGACGTTCTGCCTGCAGTACGTCACCGGAGAGACGACGCACTACCTGACGACGACGGTCACGGTCGCCGACCCGACGCTCACCGGACTGACGGTGCAGGGCGACGCCTCCGTGACGCATGACCTCACCGTCGGCAAGGACATGAACGTCACGGGTGCCCTGGAGGCCACTGACGACATCACCACGAAGGCCCAGTTCCTCGACCCCCGGGGCACGCCGCTGCAGGGGAAGCGGGTATGACGGGCAAGGTCACCGTGGGCGGCCGCGTCGACGTCACGGGCGACGTCACCGCCGGCGCCCGCCTGAGGATCCTCAACCCGTCGGGCAGCCAGGACTTCTCCGACAACGGCACCTTCACCGTCCCCGACCACGTGACCATCCTGTCCCTGCACCTCCAGGGCGCGGGAGGCCGGGCGGCAGGCGGAGCGAGCGGGGGCAAGGGCGCCGGCATCCAGGCCCTGCTCTACGTGAGCCCCGGGGACACCATCGGCGTCCGCATCGCGCGCGACGGCGCCTCGGGGGCCTCGGCCCAGGTCCTCCACGGCACCACGCTGATCGCGGGAGCGGGCAGTGGTGGGGACGCCGGGCAGCGGGGCGGTGACGGCTCCGGCGGCTCCGGCGGAGAACAGGGCGGACAGGGCAACACCGACGGCAGGCCCGACGGCGGCTCCGGCGGTTCCGGTGGCGGAGGAGGCCGAAGCGGCGCCGGCGGCGACGCGGGCCTCGCCACCGCCGCCGGCGGCACCGCGACCGGGGCCGCCGGCAGCGCGGGGGAGACCGGGTCCGGAGGCAACGGCGGAGGCGACGGGGGCAAGGGCTGGGGCTACTGGGGCCAGACAGCGGGTGGCGGAGGCCACGGCGGCGGAGGAGGAAACCCCTCCTGGGCCGGCTCCGGCGGTGCCGAAGGCGACAGCTCGGGCCATGACGGCGGGTCCGGAAGCGGTCAGCAGGGCGGTGCGGGTGGCTCGCCCAAGACCTCGGACGGTGACAACCGCGGCGGCTGGGGCGGCGGCGGGGGGTCCGGCGGCGGAGGCGGTTCGGGCGGCTCCGGCGGCGCTAACGGAAGCGCTGCCGGGCGCGCGTCCGACGGGGCGTCCGGCAGCGCGGGATACGGCGGTGGAGGAGGCGGTGGCGGAGGCTCCGGCACCGGCTTCGGATGGAGCTACGCCGGCGGCGGTGGAGGCGGCGGTGGCGGTGGAGGCGCCGGCGGCCAGGGCGGTGCCGGCGGCCACGGCGGCGACAGCTACTTCGACGCCGGAAGGGCCACGCTGATCTCCGCCGACGTGAGCAACACTGGGGCGGCGAAGGTGAGCATCACCTGGGGGGAGCACGTCTTTCCGGCGTGACCCCGGCGCGTTGCCGGCCCGGAGCCAGGGCTCCGGGTCGGCAGGCCCGATTCCGCGTCTGCGCAGGTAGGAGCGGATCTTCAGGGGACGAGTGGCCCCCGGTCTGCTCAGGTCACGGCGCGATGCACGCCGTCCCCGGAACCTCGGTGGGGAGAGCGATGTCGGCGGGGTCCAGGACGCCGGTCACTTCCTGGACGGCACAGTTGACGGTGGCCACCGGGTCCGGAACGGCATTGGCGGGAGCGGTGACGGCACCGAGGAGGGCGAGCGTTCCGACGGCGATGGACGCGATGCGGCGCATGAGGAGCCTTTCTGCGTAAGGGGGTGATCGCTGTGGGGCGGTGTGACACCTGACGCCCTCTCGTGGGTGTTCAGGTGACGTTGAGGAGACCGAGGACGGTGGTGAGGGAGGGGTGGTTGGCGTTGTCGGTGGCGAAACAAGTGGTGGCGCGGAGAGGGCGCATCTTCGGATCTCCTGTTTTTCAGACATGGCTCATATGCGCGGCTCAACGCGTGCGGCAGTCGCGGGGTGCGGGTGCGATGGAGGGAACGGTGAGGAGGAAGTTTGACGATCATCAGTACATCGCCATTGGGTACTCAGCGGCGTTGAACTGATGGAACAGAACTGCACCCGGCTGCCGTTCCCGGCTTATCCGAGGGGCGATGGCCACGCTGTTCTTCTCCTCCCGCTCGGTCAAAAATGGACTATCCTCCACCACGCGTACCAGCCGGGACAGGAGAACGTCTTCTTGGACGCGCCGTAGCGGAAACAGGCAGCCCAGCCCCGAAGGACCGGGTCGGGGCGGACGACCGACCTAAGGAACCGACCGGCCCATGCGCCTTCGCGAACTCGCCGACGTCGGGCCGTTCTTCGCCCTGCGCACCGGCGACGACCCCGACGGCACCGGCTATCTGCCGCTCGGCGAAGAGGCCGTACGGCTGCGCGTGGAGACCGTCGCCGGGCGGCTGGGGACGACGGACCGGCGCGTGGCCGCGTCCATCGCCTTCCAGGGCATCGCGGGACGGTTGTTGTCCATCGCGCTCGGCTCGGCCGTCCTGACCGGGCGGGTGCCCGCCCTCGCCGACGGCGATCTGCGCTGGCACCCCGCCCGTACCGCCCCCGACGACCTCCTGCTGCCCGCGCCGGCCGCCCTCGCGCCCGCCGTGGACCCGGCGGCGCGGGCCGCGCAGATCTCGGCCGTCGTCCTGCACGGCCTGCTGGTTCCCCTGCACCACGCCACCCGTGCCGTGACGCCCGTCTCCGCCCGGCTGCTGTGGGGCAACGCCGCCTCCTCCCTGGCGGGTTCCCTGCGTGTCCTGCACACCTGGTGCCTGGAGCGGGACCGCCCGCGGGACGCCGGCCAGGCGCTCGCCCTCACTCGGGCCCTGTTCCAGGACCCGCTGCTGCGCGACACCGGCACCCTGCGCCGCACGCGCGGCGGCCCGGTCTTCGAGCGGCGCACCTGCTGCCTGTACTACCGCGTGCCCCAGGGCGGCATGTGCGGGGACTGCGTGCTGCGTCACCCGCCCCGCGGGCGCTGAGCGGCGGGCGGCAGGGGCGGCCACTGCCCGGGGGTCAGCACGCCCAGCACATACGCCTTGGCCACCAGGGCCGTGCGGTTGGGCACCCGCCAGCGCCGGGTGAGCCGGCCGAGGTGGTAGTTGACGCCGTCCACGGTCAGTCCGACCGCCTTGCCTATGGCGGCCGTCGTGGCCCCGGCGGCGGCCAGCGCCAGGATCAGCCCCTCCACCTCGCTGACCTCGGGCACCGGTTCCTCCGCCGCGGGCTCGTCCCGTACGCGCAGCACCGCCAGCAGCGACGGGTACTCCGGGGACGGGTCACCGACCGGGTCCACCAGCAGCTCGCCCTCCCGCTCGGTCTCCCGCGCGCCCTCCCGCCAGCGCACCTCGATGGTGTAGCGCGACCGGCGCCCCAGCCGCAGCGCCTCGGCGAGCCTGCCGAGCTGGCCGGCGGCGCTGCTGCTGGGCCGGAAGAGATCCAGCAGCCTGCGGCCCCGCACCTGGCCGGGGGACAGGCCCCACTGGGCGGCCATGGCCGGGTTGGCGACGGTCACCACGCCCTCGCAGGTGCAGATGGCGATCGGCACCGGGACGCGGTCGAGCAGCATCAGGAAGTAATTGCGCCACGCGAAGAACTGCTCGCTGTCCACGGACCCGGTCTCCTCGCTCGTCCACCTCGGTGCCGGCACCCCGTACACGCGCAAGCGCGACGCGCCGGGAGCCACTGCACAATCATGTAGTCCCCGCGCCGGGCCGCCCGGGGCGGGGCAGCCAGGCTGAACGCATGACGCATCCGACCCAGGCCCCCGCGGCCACCATTCCCCTCGTGGACGTCTCCGCCGTCGGGACCACCGGTACCCCCCTGCAGCAGGCGATGCGCCTGGCACGCCGGCACGGCCCGATCTTCCGGCGCCGCCTGCACGACAACGACCGGCTCTTCGTCACCTCGCTCGACCTGGTCGCCGAGCTCGCGGACGAGGAACGCTTCACCAAGCACGTCGGCCCGGCCCTGGAGAACGTCCGCGAATTCACCGCCGACGGCCTGTTCACCGCCTACAACCACGAACCCAACTGGGCCAAGGCGCACGACATCCTGATGCCCGCCTTCGCCCTCGGCTCGATGCGCGCCTACCACCCGGCCATGGTCAAGGTCGCCCGCCGGCTCATCGACTCCTGGGACGCCCACCTCGCCGCCGGCACCCCCGTCGACGTCCCCGAGGACATGACGCGGATGACGCTCGACACCATCGGGCTCGCCGGGTTCGGCTACGACTTCGAGTCCTTCGCGCGCGGCGGTCAGCCGCATCCCTTCGTCGGCGCCATGGTCCGCTGCCTGGAGTGGAGCATGAACCAGCTGGGCCGGGACCCCGGCGGGGACTACGCGGCCGAGGACGCGGCCTTCCGGGCCGACGCCGCCTTCCTGACCACCGTCGTCGACGACGTCGTCCGCGCCCGCACGGCCTCCGGCGACACCCGGACCGACGACCTCCTCGGCCTCATGCTCGGCGCCCCGCACCCCGCCGACGGCACCACCCTGGACGCGGCCAACATCCGCAACCAGGTCATCACCTTCCTCATCGCCGGGCACGAGACCACCTCCGGAGCGCTGTCCTTCGCCCTGCACCACCTCCTGAAGGACCCCGTCTCCCTGCGCCTGGCCCAGCGCGAGGCCGACGAGCTGTGGGGCGACACCGAGGACCCGGACCCCACGTTCGAGGACATCGGGCGGCTGCGCTGGACCCGGCAGGTCCTCAGCGAGGCACTGCGGCTGTGGCCCACCGCGGCCGCCTTCGTCCGCGAGCCCCGCGAGGACACCCTGCTCGGCGGCCGCTACCGGCTGCGCGCGGGGGAAGGCGTCACCATCCTCACCCCGATGCTGCACCGCGACCCCGTCTGGGGCGACAACCCCGAGCTGTTCGACCCCACGCGCTTCGCGCCCGAGGCCGAGGCGGCCCGCTCACCGCACGCCTACAAGCCCTTCGGCACCGGCGAACGCGCCTGCATCGGCCGCCAGTTCGCCCTGCACGAGGCCACCATGCTGCTGGCGCTGCTGGTCCACCGCTACCGCCTCATCGACAGCGTCGGCTACCGGCTGCGCGTCAAGGAGACCCTCACGCTCAAGCCGGACGGCTTCACCCTCACCCTCGCCCGCCGCACCTCCGCCGACCGCGCCCTGGGCCGCGGCGCCCTGCCCGGCGGCCCCACCGCCACCGCGCCCACCGGCCGGGACACCGGGCCCGCCGCCCCCGCCGGCCCCACCCGCGCCCGCCAGGGCACCGGCCTGCTGGTCCTGCACGGCTCCAACTACGGCACCTGCCGCGACCTGGCCCGGGGCCTCGCCGACGAGGCCGGCCGGCTCGGGTTCGACGCCCGCCTCGCCCCGCTCGACGACCACACCGGCGCCCTGCCCGCCGACACCCCCGTGGTCGTCGTCGCCGCCTCGTACAACGGCCGCCCCACCGACGACGCCGCACGCTTCACGCGGTGGGCCGAGCACGAGGCCGGCCCGGGCGCGGCCGCCGGAGTCCCCTACGCCGTCCTCGGCATCGGCGACCGCAACTGGGCCGCCACGTACCAGCGCGTACCCACCCTCCTCGACGAGCGCCTCGAAGCCCTCGGCGGCCAGCGCCTGCTGCCCCGCGCCGAGGCCGACGCCTCCGGCGACCTGAACGGCCATGTGGAGGCGTTCACCCGGGCCCTGACCCGGACGCTGCTGGAGCACTACGGCGACCCGGCGAGCGCCGGCGCTGAGCGGCCGGCGCCCGACGGCCCCGCCCACACCGTCACCGAGGTCACCGGCGGCCCGCTCGCGGCCCTGGCGGCCCGCCACGACATGGCGCGGATGACGGTCACCGAAGCGTACGAACTCACCGACCCGGCACATCCGCGCAAGAAGTACTTCCTGCGCCTGGCCCTCCCCGACGGCGTCACCTACCGCACCGCCGACCACCTCACCGTCCTGCCCGTCAACGACCCCGCCCTCGTCGCCCGCGCCGCCGCGCTCTTCGGCGTCGACCCCGACGCCGTCCTGGCCGTCCACCCCTGCCGCACCGGACGCGAGAGCCTGCCCGTCGACCGGCCGCTGACCGCCGGCGAACTCCTCTCCCACCACCTGGAACTGTGCCGGCGCCCGACGCCCCGTCAGCTCCAAGTGCTGGCCGAACGCAACCCCTGCCCGCCCGAGCAGGCCGCGCTGCGGGCCGTCGCCGCCGACGACCCGCGCACCGTCCTGGAGCTGATCGAGGACCACCCCGCCCTGCGCGGCACCCTCGGCCCGGCCGACCTGCCGGAACTGCTGCCCCCCATGCGCCCGCGGCACTACTCCATCTCCTCCTCCCCGGCCGCCGACGCCCGCCACGTCGACCTCATGGTCTCCCTCCTGAAGGCCCCCGCCCGCTCCGGCCGGGGCGACTTCCTCGGCACCGGCTCCGCGCACCTGGCCGGCCTCCGGCCCGGCGACACCGTCCTGGCCCGCGTCCAGCCGTGCCGCGAGGCGTTCCGCGTCACCGACCACGAGCGGACCCCCGTCGTGCTGATCGCCGCCGGCACCGGGCTCGCCCCCTTCCGGGGCGTGGTCGCCGACCGCGCCGCCCTGGCCGCCGCCGGCACCCGGCCGGCGCCCGCCCTGCTGTACTTCGGCTGCGACGACCCGGACGCCGACTTCCTGCACCGCGCCGAGCTCCACGCGGCCCAGGAGGCGGGCGCGGTCTCCGTGCGCCCCGCCTTCAGCACCCGGCCGGAAGCGGGCGGCGGCCCGTTCGTCCAGCACCGCCTGGCCGCCGAGGGCGACGAGGTCTGGTCCCTGCTGGAGGCCGGGGCGCGGGTGTACGTCTGCGGCGACGGCGCCCGCATGGCCCCGGGCGTACGCGCCGCCCTGCGCGACCTGTACGCCCGCCGGACCGGCGCCGACGCCCGCGCCGCCGACGCGTGGCTGCGCGAACTGACCGACGCCGGCCGCTATGTCGAGGACGTCTACGCCGCCGGCTGAGACCTGGGTTCCCTGCCACGGCGTCAACTCCCGTAACCTGCTCATCGATCACATCAGTGATCACATCAGCGATGACAGTGCGCGGAGACGAAAGTGGTGGGGACCTTGCGGACGGCCATACGAACCGGAGTGACGGCGGTCGCGGCGGCGGCCGCACTGGCCGTGCCGACCGCCCCCGCCGGGGCGGCGCCGGCCGCCTCCGACTCGTACGCCGCCACGACGTCGGTAGGGGTGCACAACGCCTACGAACAGGCCAAGTACCCCTACTTCGCCGACGCCCTGGACTCCGGAGCCTCCCTCCTGGAGCTCGACGTCTGGTCCAACGGCTTCGGCGGCAGCTCCTTCCGCGTCTCCCACGCCAACCCGCTGCGCAACGCCAACAACTGCGAGGGCGCCGGCTCCCCGGCCGAACTGCGGACCAAGGCCCGCAACCAGCCGCTGGCCGGCTGCCTCGCCGACATCCGCGCCTGGCACGACGCCCACCCCGGCCACCGGCCGGTGCTGCTCAAGGTCGAGATGAAGGACGGCTTCAACGCCGACAGCGGCCGCGGCCCCGCCGAACTCGACGCCCTGCTGACCGAACGGCTCGGCGACGCCCTCTACCGCCCCGCCGACCTGCTGGGCCCCCACGCCACCCTCGACGCGGCCGCGCGGGCCGGCGGCTGGGCCGACCGCTCCGCCATGGCCGGCAAGTTCATCGTGGAGCTCCTCCCCGGCACCGTCGAGGAGCGCAACCCCGCCGACCGGCTGTGGACCGACCGCGAGTACGCCACGCACCTGCGCGACCTCGCCGCCGCGGGCCGGATCCGCGAGGCCGCCGCCTTCCCCGCCGTCCACGGCGCCGTCCCGGGCGACCCGCGCACCCGCTACGCCGACCCCGGCCTCCGCCCGTGGTTCGTGCTCTTCGACGGCGACGCCGCCATCTACCTCAAGGGCGGCATCGACACCGCCTGGTACGACAGCCGGCACTACCTCCTCGTCATGACCGACGCCCACGCCGTCGCCCCCGCCGTCGACATCACCCGCCCCACCCCGGCCCAGGCCCGCGAGCGCGTCTCGCTCCTGGCCAGAGCGCACGCCAGCTTCGCCACCGCCGACTGGTACCCGCTGCCGCAGGTGCTCTCGACGGTGGCGCCACGCGGCTGACGCCGCACCGGGGCGGGTGGGGAGACGGTGATCGTGGTGCGATGGCGGCTGGGACCGGGCGACAAGCGCCCGGCAGGCATCAGGGAACAGTGCGAGGAACGGGTACGGGCCCTCGGCCTGCCCACCCGGGGCACCGTGACGATCGACGAGGTCTGCGCGCACATCAGCCGGCTGCACGGCCGCCCCATCCACCTCATCCCCCTGGACCTGCCGCTCGGCAGCCCCGACGGCCTGTGGGTCTCCGCGGAGGCCCAGGACTACGTCGTCTTCGAACAACGCCTCGCCCCGGTTCACCAGCACCAGGTGATCCTCCACGAGATCGGCCACGTCGTCTGCGACCACGACGCCGCACCCGTGATGACGGCCGACTCCTCCCGGCTCCTGCTGCCCTCCCTCGACCCCGAGATGGTGCGCAGAGTGCTCGGCCGCGAACACGAGCACTCCGAGGTCGAACTCGAAGCGGAGCTCGTCGGCTCCCTCATCGGCCGGCAGATCGGCACCTGGACGACACAACGGACCTGGACCGTACCGCCGGAAGCCCGGGAGCTGGCCGCCCGGCTCGCCGCCCTGGAGTCCCCGACCCCGCGAGGGAGAGATGAATAGCGTCCTGTACCCCGTCTGCGCCGGCGTGGCCTTCGTGGCACTGCTCTACAAAACCCGGGTCCTGCGCACCGACCGGTCTGCCGCGCAACTGGCCCTGACGGGCAACTTCCTCCTCCTGTCCATCACCTACACGGTCTCCACGCCCGTCGTATGGGTGGCCACCAGCCGGGCCGCGGGCATCGTCAACTTCTCCGGACTGCTCACCCAGAGCTGCGTGGTGCTGATGTCCGCCTGCCAGCAGCTGGTGCTGCTGCACCTCACCCACGAACGGGCCACCGCCTGGCGCAAGGCCGTCCCCCGCCTCATCGGCCTCGCCCTGGTCCTCGCGACGATGGTGACGCTCTTCTCGGTGGCCACCATCCAGCGGGAGGCACCGAACGACTTCGCCCTCTCCAAGGCCCAGTACTACCCCGCGTACATCACCGTCTACCTGCTGGCCTACACGGCGAACCAGATCGACGTCGGTGTCCTGGGCTGGCGCTACGCCAAGGTCGCCCCCACCCCGTGGCTGCGCCGCGGCCTGCTCCTGATCGCCCTCACCCTGCCGTTCGCCCTCGTCTACAGCGCCTGCCGGGCCGCGGACGTCGTCGCCGGGCAGTTCGGCACCGACGGGCGCGCCTGGGAGCCGGTCGCCCAGATCGCCGTCACCATCGCCACCATCACCAAGATCATCGGCTGGACGCTGCCCGACTGGGGACGCCACCTGAGCACCCTCGGGGACGGCGTCAGGGACCGCCTCACCTACCGGGAGCTGGCCCCCTTCCACCGCCGGGTCACCGCCCTCGTACCCGAACCCGTCATCCCGCTGGACCCCCGCGCGGACCTGCGCACCCGCCTGTACCGCACGGTCGTCGAGATCCGCGACGCCCAGTGGTCCCTGCGGACCTGGATGGACCCCGCCGTCGCCGACGCCGCCCGCCGGCGGGCCGAGGCCGCGCGGCTACGGGACGACGACGTGGCCGCCGTCATCGAAGCGGCCCAGCTCCGCGCCGCGCTCCAGGCGAAGGCCGCTCAGCGGCCGCCGGCCACGCACACCCACGCCCCGCGCGTCGCCGAGCCCGGCGACCTCGCCGCCGAACTGGCCTTCCAGCGCAAGCTGGCCCGCGCGTTCGCCGGCTCGCCCCACGTCACCGCCGCCCTCGCGGACACCACGAGCCCCAGGACCGAGGAAGCAGCATGACCCTGCCCATGCCGTTCGACGCGGCGTTCTTCACCGACCCGTACCCGGTGTACGCCCGGCTGCGCGCCGAAGGCCCGGTGCACCACGTCACCACCCCGGACGGCGCCCCGATCTGGCTGGTGCTGCGCGAACGGGACGTGCGCGCCGGGCTGGGCGACGCGCGGCTGTCGGTCGACAAGGCCCACGCCCGCGGCGGCTACAAGGGCTTCGCCCTGCCGCCCGCCCTGGACGCCAACCTGCTCAACATCGGCCCCGCCGACCACCTGCGCCTGCGCCGCCTGGTGTCCAAGGCGTTCACCCCCCGCCGCGTGGAGGACCTGCGCGAGCGGGTGCGGGCCGCCGCCGGCCGCCTCGCCGACGGGCTCGCCGCGCACGACGGTCCGGTCGACCTCGTCGAGCACTACGCCAACCCGCTGCCGCTGATCGTCATCGGCGACCTGCTCGGCGTGCCCGAGGACAGCCGGCGCTCGTTCTCCGCCTGGGCCGGCGCGATGTTCGACCCCGCTCACCCCGGACAGATCGCGGAGAGCGTCGCCCACATCCACCGCTTCCTGCTGGACCTCATCGCCGTCCGCCGCGCCGCCCCCGGCGAGGACCTGCTCTCGGCGATGATCGCCGCCCGTGACGAGGGGGACCGGCTCAGCGAGGACGAACTGGTCTCCCTGGCCTTCCTCATCCTGCTCGCCGGCAGCGAGAACACCCAGCACCTCATCAGCAACGGTCTGCTGACCCTGCTCGGCCACCCCCGCCAGCTGGCCGCGGTGCGCGCCGATCCCGGCCTCCTGCCGGCCGCGGCCGAGGAGATCCTGCGCCACGCCCACCCCAACCAGTGGGCCATCCGCCGCTTCCCCACACAGGACATCGACATCGACGGCGTCCGCGTGCCGGCCGGGGACACCGTGATGCTCGGCATCGCCTCCGCCAACCGCGACCCCGAACGCCACCGGGACCCCGACGCGTTCGACATCCACCGCGAGGACAAGCAGCACCTCTCGCTCGGCCAGGGCCTGCACTACTGCCTCGGGGCGCCGCTGGCCCGCATGGAGACCACGATCGCGCTGGGCACCCTGCTGGAGCGCTTCGCGCGCGTCGATCTGGCGGCCGCGCCGCGGACACTGCGGTGGCGGGCTTCGTTCCGGTCCCACGCCCTCAAGGAGCTGCCGGTCGCCGTGGGCTAGGTGTCCTCCAGCCGGAACCCGACCTTGAGGCCCACCTGGTAGTGCGCGATCGCACCGTTCTCGAGGTGGCCGCGGATCTGCGTCACCTCGAACCAGTCCAGCTCCCGCAGCGTCTGCGCGGCGCGGTTGATCCCGTTGCGGATCGCCTCGTCCACGCTCTGCTGCGAGGAGCCGACGATCTCCGTCACCCGGTAGGTGTGGTTGGACATGCTCCCACCGTGCCCCACCTGACGCGCCGGCGCGAGGCGGGGCGGGCACGGGGGCTACGGCACGACCGTCACCGGCCACCGCCCCGCCTTCACCAGGCGTACCGCCACCGAGCCGACGATGCGGTGGCCCGCCTGCTCCGAGGCGCCCACGACCACCGCGTCGGCCTTGAGCTCGTCCGCCGTCCGCACCAGGCCGCTGTAGGGGTCGCCGCGGAAGGTGTGGAACTCCCAGCGGACCTCATGGACGCCGCGCAGGCGTTCGGTGGTCTCGCGGATCTCGGCCAGCAGTTCCTCGGCGACCTCCTCGGTCATCTCCACCACGGGTGCGCCCAGGGCGGCGCCGCCGATCAGCACGGGCTGGACGTAGACGAGCGCGAGCAGCGCGTGCTGCCGGCGGGCCAGGCCCGCGGCGTAGGCGGCGGCCCGCCAGGAGGTGTCCGAGCCGTCGACGCCGACAACGATGACCTTGGGGCCGTCCGTGCCGCGTTCGAAACCGGCCGGAAGGCTGTCGTTCCGCTTCTCCTCGTTCACAACAGGAGGCTAACCAGCCGCCACCGGTACCGACAGGGACAGGGCGAACCGGCCCTCCTCGTCCGTCCACCAGTGGGTGAGTTCCAGCCCGGCCGCCGCCAGCTCCGCCCGGACGCCTTCCCGGCGGAACTTCGCCGAGACCTCCGTGCGCAGCTCCTCGCCCGGCTCGAAGTGCACGGCCAGGTCGAGCGCGGGGATCTTGGCGACCACCGACGTACGGGCCCGCAGCCGCATCTCGATCCATTCGCGCCGCGCGTCCCACAGGGCGACGTGGTCGAAGTCGGCGGGGTCGAAGTCCGCGCCGAGCTCGCGGTTGATGACGCTCAGGACGTTCTTGTTGAAGGCGGCGGTCACCCCCCGGGCGTCGTCGTAGGCCGGTACGAGCACCCGCTCGTCCTTGACCAGGTCGGTGCCCAGCAGCAGGGCGTCGCCGGGGGCGAGGCCGGAGCGGATGCCGGCGAGGAAGGTCGCGCGCTCGGCCGGCAGCAGATTGCCGATGGTGCCGCCGAGGAAGGCGACGATGCGCGGGCCGGGGACGTCGGGCAGGGTCAGCCCGTACTGGAAGTCGGCCACCAGGGCGTGCACGGTCAGCGCCGGGTGCTCGGCCAGCAGCGTCCGCGCGGCGCCGGAGAGTGCGCTCTCGCTGACGTCCACGGGGACGTAGTACGCCAGCTCCTCCAGGGCCCGGATCAGGTGGCGGGTCTTGTCCGAGGAGCCCGAGCCCAGCTCGACGAGCGTACGGGCGCGGGTGGCCGCGGCGATGTCACCGGCCCGGGCGATGAGGATCTCGCGCTCGGCACGCGTCGGGTAGTACTCGGGCAGCAGCGTGATCTCGTCGAAGAGCTCGCTGCCGCGGGCGTCGTAGAACCACTTCGGGGGGAGTTCCTTGGGCGAGCGGGTCAGGCCTTCGGCCACGTCCGCCCGCAGGGCGGCGGCCGTCGCGTCGAGGGGGAGGGTGCGGGTGAGGACGAACGGGCTCACAGAACGGGCTCCTTGAGCGGAAAACGCGCGGGACGCGAGGGAGAAGAGGCAGCCGGGGACCGGGGGTCGAGTGGGGACAGCGTGACGCCGATGCGGTCGGCGGTCAGGAGCGTGCGGTCGGGGACCTCTCTCCAGCGTGGATCGTCGTCGTACGGCTCGGATGCCACGACCGTCCGGCGTGCGGCGGGGTCGCTCAGGTACCACAGCGAGTCACCCCAGGCCGTGGCCGCGACGGCCGCCCCGTCCGTCAGGAGCAGGTTCAGCCGCGAGCCCGGCGCCGCCTGGAGGAGCGTTGTCACCGCCCCCGCCAGCGCCCGCCCCAAGGGCTCGCCGGCCAGCAGCCGGCGCTCCACCAGCGCCCAGACGAACGCCGAGTCCGAGCGCGCCGCGAGCCGCAGCAGCGCTGTCGGCGGCAGCAGCGTGGCGAGCGGGGCGGCCGAGTCGGGCCACCCGGTCAGCGCGCCGTTGTGGCTGAACAGCCAGGGACCGCCCGCGAAGGGGGCCGCCGCGGCCTCGGCGTCCGCACCCGCGAACGTCGCGTCCCGCACCGCCGCCAGCAGCGCCGGGGCCCGCACGACGCGGGCGAGATCGGCGAACGACTCGTCCCCCCATATCGGACCGGCCCGCCGGTAGCGCGCCGGCAGCGGATCGCCCGGCGCGTACCAGCCGACGCCGAAGCCGTCCGCGCTGACCGTGCCGTTGCGCATGTACCGGGGCGCCCACGACTGGCGCACCAGCGCGTACACAGGCTCGACGAGGCTCTCACCGAGCGGGGCGTCCGGGCCCAGCACGGCGATATGACGGCACATCAGAACACTTCCGCGTCACGAGCGGTGCGGAAACCGGAGAAGATCTGCCGGCGTACCGGCAGATCCCAGTTGCGGAACGTCCCCCGGCAGGCCACCGGGTCGACGGCGAAACAGCCGCCCCGCAGCACCTTGTGGCGGTCGCCGAAGAACACCTCGGAGTACTCCCGGTAGGGAAAGGCCCGAAAGCCCGGGTACGGCAGGAAGTCGCTCGCCGTCCACTCCCACACGTCCCCGATCAGCTGCCGCACTCCCAGCGGTGACGCACCCCGGGCGTAGGCGCCGACGGGCGCCGGGCGCAGATGCCGCTGGCCGAGGTTGGCGCGCCCGGGTGTGGGGTCCTCCTCACCCCACGGATAGCGCAGGGAGCGGCCCGAGATGGGGTCGTGCCGGGCGGCCTTCTCCCACTCGGCCTCCGTGGGCAGCCGCCGCCCCGCCCAGGCCGCGTAGGCATCGGCCTCGTACCAGCTCACGTGCAGCACCGGCTCGGCCGGCGGCACGGGCTCCACGACCCCGAACCTGCGCCGCACCCACACGCCGCCCTCGCGCCGCCAGAACAGCGGGGCGGCCAGCCCGTGGCGGCGCACCTGCTCCCAGCCCCGCGGGTGCCACCAGCGCGGTTCGGCGTAGCCGCCGTCCTCGATGAACCGCAGATACGCGCCGTTGCTCACCGGCACGGTGTCGATGAAGAACGACGGTACGAAGCGCGGATGCGCCGGCCGCTCGTTGTCCAGCGCCCACGGCTCGGTGGACGTGCCCATGGTGAACGAGCCGCCCTCGACCAGCACTTCCGCCGGCAGCAGGGCCGCGTCCGGTGCCGCGGGCGGCGGCTCGGGGGCGGTGAGCGCCGGCGGGCCGCCGCGCAACTGGTGGGTGATGAGCATGGTCTCGTCGTGCTGCTGCTCATGCTGGGCGATCATGCCGAAGGCGAAGCTGTCCTCCACCAGCGGCCCGCCGCCGAGCACCGGGGTGCGCTCCAGGACGTCCAGCACCCGGCCGCGCACCTCCGCCACGTACCCCCGCGCCTCCTCGGGCGGGAGCAGGGGCAGTGACGGCCGCTCGGCGCGCGCGTGCTCGAAGGCGTCGTACACGGAGTCGATCTCGGGGCGCAGCGCCTCGTGCCCGGCCACGGCACGCAGCAGCCACAGCTCTTCCTGATTTCCGATGTGCGCCAGGTCCCACACCAGCGGGGACATCAGCGGCGAGTGCTGCGCGGTCAGCTCCCGCTCGTCGACGCAGCCGGTCAGGGCGCGGGTGCGCTCGCGGGCGGTGAGCAGGGCGCTCGCGGCGCGCTCCCGCAGCAGGGCGGGGTCCGTCCGCGGGGCGGTCATCGGCGGACCCCCTTGCCGGCGCTCTCGTCGAGCAGATCGTCGGCGGGGCAGCGGCCGCGGTCGACGTAGCGGGCGGTGAACTCGTCCACGGCGTCGAGGACGCGGACCTGCGCGCCGAGCCGGGGCAGCGCCTCGCGGGCGGCGGCGAAGCAGGCCACGGCCGCGGCGTGCAGCTCGGGGTCGGCCAGGCCGTGCCGGGCCGCCCTGCGCCAGAGCGCGTTGCGCGGCGGGGGCTGCCGGCTGGGCGTGTCCGCCAGCGCCTTGACCGCGCGGAAGGCGGCCTCCGTCGCCGACGGATCGTCGAACAGCGCGGCGGTCACCGCCAGCGGCACGATCCAGCCGTCGTCGCCCGGCTGCGCGTCGATCATGCGCAGTTCCAGGTGGCCACGCGGCCTTATGGGCGGGAACAGCGTGGTCAGGTGGTAGGCGACATCACCGACGGTGGGCCGGCGCGGGTGGCCGGTGCGGGCCCACTGGCGCAGGGGCAGCCCTTGCTGCACCGCCCAGGGCCCGTCGTCGGACCGCAGGAACATCACGTTCGCGTTCAGCGCGTACGCCGCCCACGCGGCCCGCAGGTCGCGGTTGCCCACCGGGGCCATGGTGCGGCCCGGGTCCATTCGCGCGTAGCAGGCCTGCCGGGTGGAGCGCCAGCCGCTGGGCCGGCCCAGATGGAGGGGCGAATTGGCGAACGCGGCGGACAGCACCGCGCCCAGCAGGTGCGCGAGCCGCCAGCGCTGCCCGTACCCCAGCGGCCCCGGCTCCTCGTACCCGGCGTCCACGCAGACCTGCACCGATGCCGTGCGGCACATGACGTTGCGCCCGGCGTCGTTGATCCGGTCGTAGTAGATCTCCATCGCGTTGTAGCGGGCCTCGTCCCGGACGCGAGGGGGCTCGTACCAGGGCTCCTTGCCGTATCCCGCCAGGGTCAGGCCCAGCTGGTGGAGCTCGGCTCGGGCGAGGGCGAGGTCGGCGGTGAGCTCCTCCACACAGGCGGTGAGGGATCCGGCGGGCTGTGAGCTGAATTCCAGCTGGCCGCCGGGTTCCACGGTGAACAGCGACCGCAGCGGCAGCGCTCCCACACGGTCGGCGGCGGCCGCCAGACGGTGGGGGGCGACGGGGCGGGTGCGGTCGTGCAGATCGTGGACGAGCCATTCCAGTTCGACACCGAGAAGGCGGGGCGGCCCGGTCTTGAAACAGATGCCGCGCACGAACGCGTCGGCTTCCGATTCGCCGACCGGCCTGGTGAGGCCTTCCTTGTCAGCAAAGCAGTCGGTCACGCTTGCTACCTCCCGTCCGTTGGTCCGTACCCCCAAAACACCGGCGACAGTCGGACGCGGTGGGTGACGGACGTGAACCGGTCAATCCGCGGCCCCCGGGCGGCCCGGGGAGGGGACGGCGTAGCGCGTGGTGGCATGCGCCGCCGGGCCGTCCACGCCCGCCCTGGTGAGCGTGACCTCGGCGAACAGAAGCCTGACCGGAAATCGTGTCTCCCGACGAGGATCTTGCCGGTCCCTTCCGGACTCATGGTCACGCCGACATTGTGACGACGCCTTGACGAGCCCGCCAGAGGAGGACGTACGGTCCCGCAGATGAGCACACGCGACACGAGTGCCGTGTTCGACCCCGCCACCTACGCCCGTGGCGTCCCCTACGAGCTGTTCCGGGAGCTGCGCGAGCGTGCCCCCGTCTGCCGGGTGCCGGAGCCGGCGGTCGGCCCCTGGCCGGCCGGCCCCGGCTACTGGGCGGTCTTCCGGCACGCCGACGTCCGGCACGTGCTGCGCACCCCCCGGCTCTTCTCCTCGTACCTGGGCGCCACCCAGATCCGCGACCCGGACACCGCGGGCGACCTGGCGTTCGTGCGGGCCATGATGCTCAACCAGGACCCGCCCGCCCACGCCCGGCTGCGCCGCATCGTCGCCGCCGCCTTCACCCCGCGCGCCGTGCGGGAACTGGCGGCCGTCATCGAGGAGCGGGCCCACGCCCTCGTCGGCGCCGTCGCCCACCAGGGCGCGGCCGACTTCGTGGAGGTCGCCGCCGACCTGCCGGTGTGGACCCTCGCCCATGTCATGGGCGTGCCGGAGCAGGACCGGCGGCTGCTCCTCGACTGGTCCGACCGGGTCATCGGCTACCAGGACGCCGATCACGCGGCATCGCGCACCGCCGACCCCGCCGTGCTCAGCCCCCTGGGCCGGGCCGCCCTCGCCCACCGGCCCGCGGCCACGGTGAAGCCCGACGGCACCCCGCTGAACCCGCGCTCACGCGAGGCCCTCGCCGACATGTTCGCCTACGCCCACGGGCTCGCCGACGCGCCCCGGCCCGGCAGCGTGATGGCGCGGATGCGGCAGGCCGGACTGACCCGCGAGGAGTTCGAGACCATGTTCTTCCTCTTCGCCGTCGCCGGGAACGAGACCCTGCGCAACGGCATCCCCGGCGGCCTGCTGACCCTCCTGGACCACCCGGCCGGCTGCGAAGCGCTCCGCCGGCGGCCGGATCTGACGGCCCCGGCCGTGGAGGAGGTGCTGCGCTACTGGCCGCCCGTGCTGGACTTCCGGCGCACCGCCACCGAGGACACCGAACTCGGCGGGCAGCGCATCCGGCGCGGCGAGAAGGTCGTCGTCTACCACGCCTCCGCCAACCGCGACGAGCGTGTCTTCGCCGACCCCGACCGCTTCGACATCACCCGCAGCCCCAACGACCACGTCAGTTTCGGTTTCGGACCGCATTTCTGCCTGGGCGCCCACCTCGCCCGGCTGCAGCTGCGGGCCATGCTGCGGGCGGCGCTGGACCGGCTGCCCGGCCTCGAGCGGGCGGGCGAGCCGGTCCGGCTCACCTCCAACTTCCAGAACGGCCTCAAGCACCTGCCCGTCAGATGGAGAACAGCTCGCTGAACGCGCCCGTGGCATCGCCCACGCCGTGCCCGAAGGGCGAGTTGAAGTCCCAGATGAGGAAGAGGAGGAAGGCGATCAGCGCGCTGTAGAGCCCGGCCAGCAGCAGCTCGCGCGGTGAACGCCTGATCTGCAGCGTGAAGATCAGCCCCACCGCCACCAGCGCCCCCGCGATCAGCCCGAACCACACCACGCCCGGCATCGTCGGCCCGGCGGACTGGGCCCGTGCGTGGCGTGCCGCGTCCGCCGCGCCGACCTGGTCCAGCAACGGCTGGTAGGACTGGCCCTCGTGGTCGTCGCGCGGTTCGTACGCCGTGAGGTCGGCGCGCACCTTGTCCAGCAGCCGGGTGCCCTTGTCGGTGAGTTCGCCCTCGTCGAGCATGACGGGCCACTCCTTCCTCACCACATGCGTCACATAGGCGTTCACCTGCTCGCGCGTACGGTCCCGCATGGCCGGCGCGTACGCCTGGACCCGCTCGCTGACCTCGTGCAGGGCCTGGGCCTCGGCCCGGACGGTGTCCTGTGCGGTGTTGCGCGCCTCCCAGACGCCGGCGATGGCCAGTCCCAGGACGATGGCGTAGACCACGCCGACCATCATCGTCATGTATTCGATGACGTCGGGGGTCTCGGACGGGTCGTCGTCCTCGCTGATCCTGCGCTGCCTCAGCACGGTGATGGACAGGACGACCGCGCACGCGGCGAGCATGGCGAGGGCCAGAACCAGCCACTCGGACAAGGGAAACCTCCAGAGGCGATGGTGCGGGGGTCAGCGGCTGCGGCCGCCGCCGGAACGCGGGCGCAGCAACGCGGCGGCGAGCACGGCCGGGGCGGTGAGCACCAGGGTGAGCGTGACCAGCGAGGTGCCGCCCTCGGCCGGCTTGGTGACGCTCTGGTGGTACGCGCGGGGCGCGATGGGGGCCTTGGGCAGCGGGACGGCCGCCGGGGCGGGGGCCGGTGGCGGGGGCGGTGTGGGCCGCGGGGGCGGCTGTGGCGCGCGATGGAGTACGGGCCGTGGCGCGGGCGGCGCGGGCTCGGGCGGGGCGGGGGGCTTTGGTGCCGGCTTGTGTGGTGTCGGCTTCAGCGCAGGCTTCAGCGGTGGCGGCGGTGGGGTGGGCCGGGGCGCGGGGGCCGGTGGGGGAGTGGGGGAGGGCGGTGGACACAGCGCGGCCATGGCGAAGCTGTCGCCGTTCCCCGCGAAGGCCGTCAGGCAGCCGGGCGCGATGCTCACGCGGACCGTGGCGGGGCCGTCGGTGGTGCCGGCGTGGACGCGTGCCGTCACGGACGGTGGGGCTCCGGGCGGCTCGTCGTCGGCGGCGGCCGTGGTTCCCGCCGTCGCCAGTACGGCCACGAAGGCCACGCATCCCGCCCGCCCCGCCCGACGCCATCCACTCACGACGGCGATCTTGGGCTGCCCGCGTTCCGTTGTGCGCGCGGCTTCGTCCCTATTCCTCCGAAGAGGTGAAATCAGGACACGGTTGGGTTATCGGCCCCTCACGGTTCGGTGTCGTCCCCGTGCCGTCCCGCGCCCGCCACGAAGCGGGCCGCGCCCTCGCCGGCCATCGGCAAGGAGGCGGCGGCGTGGGCGAGTTCGGCCGCCAGGGCCCGTTCCTCGGGGAGGCCCTCCTGGCCCAGCAGCGAGGCGCGGTCACCGCGCAGGCACTCCTGCGGGAAGCGGGCGATGCGGGCCGCCAACTCCTCGGCCGCCGCACGCGAACCGCCGGGCGGCACCAGACGGTTGGCGAGCCCGATGTCGTACGCCTCCCGCGCCGGCACCGGGCGGCCGGTGAGGACCATGTCCATGGCGCGACTCGTCCCGATCAGCCGGGGCAGGCGGACCGTGCCGCCGTCGATCAGGGGCACGCCCCAGCGGCGGCAGTGGACGCCGAAGACCGCGTCCTCCTCGGCCACCCGCAGATCGCACCACAGGGCCAGCTCCAGGCCGCCCGCCACCGCGTGACCGCTCACCGCGGCGATGACCGGCTTCGACAGGCGCAGCCGGGTGGGGCCCATCGGGCCGTCGCCGTCGGGGGCGACGCGGTTGCCGCGGCCGGTGCCCAGCGCCTTGAGGTCGGCGCCCGCGCAGAACGTGCCCCCCTCGCCCCACAGCACCGCCACCCGCGCCGACGCGTCCGCCTCGAACGCCCGGAACGCGTCGGCGAGCGCGCTCGCGGTGGGGCCGTCCACGGCGTTGCGGACGGCGGGCCGGGACAGCACGACCGTGGTCACCGGCCCCCGGCGCTCGCTGCGGACGGCCTCGTCGGTCACAGCTCGTCCTTGAGCCGTGCCCGGTCCAGGACCGGGCCGAAGTCCGTGCCGGCGGGCAGGGTCCCGAACGCCTGTCCCCAGTCCCCGCCGAGCCGGGAGGCGCAGAAGGCGTCCGCGACGGCGGGAGTGCTGTGGCGCACGAGCAGGCTGCCCTGGAGGACGAGCGTGATCTGCTCGGCGACGCGCCGGGCGGCCTGCTGGGCGCGCCGGTGGTCGCCGAGCGAGCCGAGCAGGTCCCGCAGGCGCGCGACGGCCTCGTCCAGCCGGCGGTCGGCGCCGGCCGCCAGGCCGACCTCCGCGAAGTAGGCGTTCAGCGCGGCCGGTTCCCTCTCCAGCACCCGCAGCACGTCCAGCGCCGCCACATTGCCGGAGCCCTCCCAGATGGACAGCAGCGGCGCCTCCCGGTAGAGCCGGGGCATGCCGGACTCCTCGACGTAGCCGTTGCCGCCCAGGCACTCGAGGGCCTCGGCGGCGTGCGTGCTGCCCCGCTTGCAGACCCAGTACTTCCCGGCCGCCAGGCCCAGCCGCCGCAGGGCCGACTCCTGGGCGTCGCCGGCCTCGGAGCGGTCGAGGGCCGCCGCGAGCCGCATCGCCAGCACGGTGGCCGCCTCGGACTCGACGGCGAGGTCGGCCAGGACGTTGCGCATGAGCGGCTGGTCGATCAGCTCGGCGCCGAAGGCCCGGCGGTGTGCCGTGTGGTGCAGGGCCTGCCGCAGCCCGGCCCGCATGCCGGCCGCGGAGCCGATGACGCAGTCCAGGCGCGTCATGTTGACCATCTCGACGATCGTGCGCACCCCGCGCCCGGGCTCGCCCACCGGCCAGGCCACGGCCCGCTCGTACTCGATCTCCGCCGAGGCGTTGGAGCGGTTGCCGAGCTTGTCCTTCAGCCGCTGCAGCCGCATCGCGTTGCGGGTGCCGTCGGGCAGGACGCGCGGCATCAGGAAGCACGTGAGGCCCTGGCCGGTCCGCGCCAGCACCAGGAAGACGTCGCTCATCGGCGCGGACGTGAACCACTTGTGCCCGGTGATGACATACGAACCGTCGCCCGCCGGCTCGGCCGTCGTGGTGTTGGCCCGTACGTCGGAGCCGCCCTGCTTCTCCGTCATCGACATGCCCGCGATCAGGCCCCGCTTGTCCAGCGGCGGGCGCGGCCCGAAGTCGTAGGTCAAGGACGCCAGCAGCGGCTCGTAGGCGGCGGCCAGTGCGGGCTGCGCGCGCAGCGCGGGAACGGCGGCGTAGGTCATGGAGATGGGGCAGCCGTGACCGGGCTCGGCCTGGGCCCAGGCGTAGAACTTCGCCGCCCGCACCAGGTGCGCGCCGGGCCGGGCCTCGGCCCACGGGGCGGCGTGCTGGCCGCTGCCGACGGCCTCGGCCATCAGGTGGTGCCAGGCGGGGTGGAAGTCGACCTCGTCCACCCGGTGGCCGTACCGGTCGTGGGTGCGCAGCACGGGCGGGTACGCCTCGGCCAGCCGTGCCCACTCCTGCACCTCCGGCGACCCGGCCCGGGCGCCCAGGGCGCGCACCTCCGCCTCGCCCCAGCCGGCGCCGTCCCGCCGCAGGGCCTCCAGCAGGGCGGGGTCGTCGGCGGTGGAGAAGCCGGTCAGGGGCGGGGCCTGGTTGAACACTTCGTGCGTGGCGCTCACGGCGACCTCCGGCGTGCGGGGTACTCGGCGGCATTACACTTTCATGATGCGTGATGGGAGACTGTAATGGACAGGGTGCGGCCGGACATGAAGGAAACGCTTTCCCTGCGGCCCCTGACGGCCCGCTCCGTCGTGCTGTCCACGCTCCTCGGCCACCATCCGCCCGCGCTCCCCGCCCGGGCCCTGGTCCGGGTGGGCGCGCTCTTCGGCACCGCCGAGGGGACCGTGCGCACCGCGCTCACCCGCATGGTGGCCGCCGGCGACCTCGAACAGCGCGACGGCACCTACCGCCTCACCGAGCGGCTCCTGGCCCGCCAGGCCCGGCAGGACGACAGCCGCGCCCCGCACACCCGCCCCTGGGACGGCACCTGGGAGATCGCCGTGGTCCGCGCCGAGCGCCGCCCCGCCCCCGACCGGGCCGCGCTGCGCCAGGCCATGACCGCGCTGCGCCTGGCGGAACTGCGCGAGGGCTGCTGGCTGCGCCCGGCCAATCTCGTCCGCGCGGACCGGCCGGCGGTGGTCGCCGGGCAGTGCACCCTGCTCACCGGCGTCCCGGAGGAGGACCCGTCGGCGCTGGCGGCCGCCCTGTGGGACCTGGCCGGCTGGGCCCGGCGGGCCCGGGCCCTGGAGGCGGCCCTCGCCGACCGCCCCGGGGACCTCGCCGAGCGCTTCACCGTCTCCGCGGCCGTCCTGCGCCACCTCCTGTCCGACCCCGTCCTGCCGCCGCCCCTGCTCCCCGCCGACTGGCCCGGCGAACGGCTGCGCTCGCGCTACGAGGACTTCGACCGGGACCTGCGGGCACTGCTGCTGCGGCACATCGCGTGAAGGGGGCGCGGCCGCGAATATGAGCACTCGGTGACAGTTCCACCGGCGGCCCGGCCCCGATGCGCGTTCGCGCGTACGCACGACCGATACTGGACCCCATGTCACGCGTGCTTCTGATCGAGGACGACCGGGCCGTACGGGAAGGTGTCACCCTCACCCTGCGCCGTCGCGGCCACGAGGTGGAGGCCGCCCCCACCGGCGGGGCCGGGCTCGCCGCCCTGGAGAGCTTCCGCCCGGACCTGGTGCTGCTCGACCTGATGCTGCCCGACATGAGCGGCTTCGAGGTCTGCCGCCGCGTCCGCGCCACCCAGCAGATCCCGATCATCATGCTCACCGCCCGCGGCGACGACATCGACGTCGTCCTCGGCCTGGAGGCCGGCGCCGACGACTACATCGTCAAGCCCGCCCGCGGCGAGGTCCTCGAAGCCCGCATCCGCGCCGTCCTGCGCCGCGCCGCCCCCGTCGACGGCGGGGCGGACCCGGCCGTGCCCCAGGCCGCCGCCGAGGTCCACGGCGACCTGGCCATCGACCGCGCCGGCCTGCTCGTCTCCAAGAACGGCCAGGACCTGGCGCTCGCCCCCTCCGAGATGAAGCTGCTGCTCTACCTGTCCGCCACCCCCGGCCGGGTCTTCAGCCGCCAGCAGCTCCTCGAACACGTGTGGGAGCACAGCTACCACGGCGACGCCCGCCTCGTGGACGCCTGCGTCATGCGGTTGCGCACCAAGGTCGAGGAGTCCACCCGCTCCCCGAAGTACATCCAGACCGTGCGCGGCTTCGGCTACCGCTTCGGCCCCCTGTAGAACGAGCGAACGAGCGGTACTGCTGTGAAACGACCGGCGCTGCGTCGCCCCACCGTGCGGCGCCCGGCCCTGCGCACCCTCGTCCGCGGGCTGCGCGCCCGGCTCGTCGTGGCGTTCCTGCTCGTCTCGGCGCTGAGCGCCCTCACCACGGCCGCGCTCACCTTCCGCGAGGCGCGCACCGCGATCCTCAAGCGCACCCAGGACACGGCCGTCAACGCCCTGCGCTCCCAGGTCGACTCCCAGGTGCCCGACCTCCGCTTCCCGCCGCGCAACAGCGACCTGATGAAGTTCACCCAGGACCTCGGCCGGGCCGGCCAGGCCCAGCGCTGGATCGTCCACGCCCGCTACCAGAACGGGCCCATGGTGCCGAACAACCTCAAGGGCACCCTGGACTCGCACCTGCCGTCCGGGGTCCGGGAGAAGGTCCGCAGCGGCATCGCCGCCTTCCAGCGCGTCGACATCGACGGATCGCCCTGGCTCGTGATCGGCCTGCCCGTCGCCTACCGCGACGACGCCGGCCAGATGTCCGGCCTGGAGGTCTACGCCCAGGTGCCGCTGCGCCAGGACGAGGCCAACGTCCGGGCACTGGTCGAGGCGGCGCAGAGCGGCGCCCTGCCGGCCATCGCCCTGGCCGTGGTGCCCGCCCTGTTCGCCGCGCGCGGAGTGCTGCGGCCCGTACGCGAGCTGCGCCGCGCCACCCAGCAGATCACCGAGGGCGAGCTGGACACCCGCCTGAAGGTGAGCGGCCGCGACGAACTGGCCGACCTCTCGCGCACCTTCAACGGCATGGCCGCGGCCCTGGAGGAGAACGTCGCCGAGCTGCGCCGCATGGAGGCCAACTCCCGGCGCTTCGCCGCCGACGTCTCCCACGAGCTGCGCACCCCGCTGGCCGCGATGACCGCCGTCGTCGACGTCCTCGACGAGGACGCCGCCACGCTCGACCCGGACACCGCCTACGCGGTCCGGCTGATCAGCGAGGAGACCGGCAAGCTCGCCCGCATGGTCGAGGACCTGATGGAGATCTCCCGCTTCGACGCCGGCGCCGCCGCCCTGCACCTGGACGAGGTCGACGTCGCCGAGACCGTCCGCAAGACCCTGCAGGCCCGCGGGTGGCAGGAGAAGGTGACGGCCGACCTGCCGAAGGACGTACGGGCCCGGCTGGACCCGCGCCGCATCGACGTCGTCGTCGCCAACCTCGTCGGCAACGCGCTGCGGCACGGCGGGGAGCCGGTGAGCGTCTCCGTGCGGGTGGAGCGCCCCGGCGACCCGGAGGCCGAGGCGCGGCTGCTGATCGAGATCGCCGACCGGGGCGAGGGCATCGACCCCGAGGTGCTGCCGCACGTCTTCGAACGGTTCTTCAAGGCCGACGCCGCCCGCGTCCGCTCCGAGGGCAGCGGCCTGGGCCTCGCCATCACCCTGGAGAACGTGCGCCTGCACGACGGAACCGTCCGGGCCGCCAACGGACCCGAGGGGGGAGCGGTGTTCACCGTCGACCTCCCGCTGCGCCGAGGAGGCGAGGAAGCGTGAGAGCGCGACGCGTGGTCGCCGCGGTGACCCTGGCCGGCGCGCTCGCCGGCGTCCTGGCCGGCTGCGGCATCGAGCCGACCGAGGTCATCGAGGTGGGCCGGCCCGCCCAGGGCGCCAAGCGCCCGGGCGCCCCGGTGAAGGAGGCCCGGCTCTACTTCGGCTACCCCGGAGGACTCCAGCCGGTGTCCCGCCCCGCCGAACAGGAGGTGAGCGCCGAGGAGGCGGTACCGCTGCTGCTGGCCGGGCCCAACGAGGCCGAGAAGTTCCGCGGGCTCTACTCCGAGCTGCCCAGGGTCACCGGACGGGTCGACGTCTTCACCGGCCAGGGCACGGTGACCATCCAGCTGCCGCTGGACGTCACCCGCCTGTCGGCGATCGCCCGCAGCCAGCTGGTGTGCACCGCCGCCCACAACGGTGTGCCCGGCGACCTGCCGGCCGAAGAGGTCAAGGTCGTCCTCACCGGCGGCGGCAAGAAGCTGGCCGACCAGGTCTGCGACAACAAATACATCGCCCCCGTCGTCGTCCCGAGCACACCGCCCCCTCTGCCCTGACGGGCGCCTTCGGGCCGGGGCGCCCCCAGGGGCGTCAGGGCTGCAGGCCGCCGAGCCTGCCCTCCAGGAGGACGAGGAGCTCGGCGAGGGTGTCCGCGAGCTCGGCCTGGCGGTCCTTGCCCAGGCCGCCCAGCAGCGCCTGCTCGTAACCGAGCTGGAGGGGGATGAGCCGGTCGATGAGCTCCTCGCCGGCCCGGGTCAGGGAAAGGTGCGCCACTCGCCGGTCGCGGTCGTCGGGGCGCCGGGCGACCAGTTCCCTGCCCTCCAGAACCCGTAGTCTTTTGGTGACGGCCGCACCGGAGGCGAAGGTCTCCCGCGCGATCTGCCCCGGGGTCAGCTCCCGGCCCGTGCGGCGCAGGGTGCCCAGGATGTCGAACTCCGCCCGGGTCAGTCCTTCCCGCACCAGTGGGGCGTCCGTCGCCTGCTGGAGCAGGGCGGCGCAGCGGTTGAGCCGGCCGATGACGGCCATCGGCGCGGTGTCGAGTCCCGGGTGGACCTGCTGCCACTGGCGCAGCACGCGCGCGACGATGTCCTCGGCCACAGTGTCGGTCCTCTCCGGTGGGTGCTCTCGGTAAAGATTCTGCCGTGGCCGGTTCCGACGGGACCCACTGGAGTACCCCCGCGTTCACGCGGCGGTCGCGGAAGCCCGTTCCCGCTCGCCCGGCGCGGCCAGGATCCGCCGGCCCTCGCGCTCCTCCAGCGCCACCCGGTCCTGCGGGAGGGCGCGCTGCCACCACTCGCCAG
The DNA here is from genome assembly GCF_040646235.1 of Streptomyces sp. NPDC046261. Taxonomy (NCBI): domain Bacteria; kingdom Bacillati; phylum Actinomycetota; class Actinomycetes; order Kitasatosporales; family Streptomycetaceae; genus Streptomyces; species Streptomyces sp. NPDC046261. Next base: position 119,506 of record NZ_JBEYZU010000014.1, read on the forward strand.
CGGCGACGTCCGCGGCTTCGCGCAGTTCCCGCAGCGCCGCCGCGAGCCGGTCCCGGGCCCGGGCCGCCTCGTCGTCGGGCGCCTGCTCGTGCAGGGCGGCCGCGGCCGCGCCGCGGGCGGCCGCGGCGTGCGCGAGGGCGGCGTCGACCCGGTCCGCCGCGCGCCGGTTGGTGATCAGCACACAGACCAGCAGGCCCATGGCGGCGCCGACGAGGGTGTCGGTCCAGCGGTCGGCGACGAGCCCGCCGGCGGGGTGCGCCCCGCCGAACTCGCCCAGCAGCAGGGCCATCGGTGTCACGCACAGGCTGCCCAGCCAGTAGTTCCGCGCCATGACCGCCTCGGCGCCGATCTGCAGGGCGAGGGCGACGAGCACCAGTGCCGCCTCGCCCGTCCTGACCAGCGGCAGCAGCGCGGTGAAGAGCAGCAGGCCCAGGAGGTTGCCCAGGACGCGCTGCACGGCCCGTTGCCAGGAGAGCGTGGTGTTGGCCTGGAAGACCGCGGCGGCGGTGACGACCGCCCAGTACGGGTGGGCGCTGCCCAGCGCCAGCGCGGTCCAGCCCGCGAGGCAGGCCCCGACCGCGACCCGGACGCCCACGGGCACCAGCGGCGAGCCGCGGCGCAGCCGCGCCAGGGTGCCCGGCGCGGGGCGGGGGCCGGTGGCGGGAGCGTGCGGGCGGACGAGCGCGGGGGCCATGCAGATCAGCCAGGCCAGCGTGCCGGCGGCCAGGACGAGGCCGAGGCGGCCGGGAATCTCGCCGGGCCGCTGCGGCACGAAGAACGCGGTCGACGTGATGAAGGTGAGCACGATGGGGCCGGGCGGGCCGATCCTGCTCGCGTCGCACACCACCTTCTGGACCGCCGCCACCAGCGCGGCGCACAGGACCAGCAGCGGGGCGGACGCGGTGAGGGCGGCGCAGGTCAGCGCCACCCCGACGCCGCCGACCGCGCCCAGGACGACCAGGGCGAGGGTCCGGGCGCGCAGGGCGTACGGCCGGTCGTGCCCGTAGAGCGCGCAGAGCGCCCCGGCGGCCGTGTACAGGGCCAGGTCCAGGCGGTCGAGGGCGAGCAGCGTGCCGTCGGCCACCGCCATCGCGGCCGCCGCGCTGAACGCCGGCCGGGGCCAGCCGGCCGCCGCCGGCTTCAGGCGTATCAGGCCGCGCATCGGCAAGGGCAGAGGCCGGGGCCGGGGAGAGGAGGGCTTCGCCATACAGAAGAGATTAACAGGTGTTTTACAAGTGAATGATATCTCCTTGGAGGACCCTCGCCCGGCAGTCGGCCGGGCTTCCCCAGGCCGAGCGCAGCGCCCGGGCCTTGCCGATCCACAGCGACAGGTCGTACGCGGCCGTGTAGCCGATCGCCCCGTGCACCTGCAGCGCGGTACGGGCCGCCGCGTACGCGGCCTCGCAGGCGGCCACCTTCGCGGCCGCCACGTCCGCCGCGGCCCCCGGCCCGCCCGCCGCCAGCGCCACACCGGCGGCGTCCAGCAGGGGCCGGGCGAACTCCAGGGAGACGAGGGTGTCCGCGAGGCGGTGCTTGACGGCCTGGAACGAGCCGATGGGCCGGCCGAACTGGACGCGCTGCCGGGCATAGGCGACGGTCCGGTCGAGCAGGGTCAGGCCCACGCCGAGGGCCTGGGCGGCGGTCGCGAACGCCGCCCACTCGGCGGCCCGGGCGGCCGCGTCCCGCACCGGGGGCCCCGCGGCCAGCAGCTGCCCGCCCGGGCGGGGACGGGCGAGCCGCCGCGCGGGGTCGAGCGAACGCCGCACCGGGCCGTGGCCGGGCGCCAGGCGCAGCTCGTCGTCGGCGGTCACCACGAAGAGCGCGTCCGCCACGTCGGCGTCCAGCGCGTACGGGCCCGCGGCCGGCGCCGCCAGCGTCACCCGCGCCTGTCCCTCGCACACGCGTGGCACCCACGCCCGGGCGGGCGCCGGCTCGCCCGACTCCGCCAGACGCGTCAGCAGGACCGTGGCCGCCACCGTCTCCACCAGCGGGCCGGGAACGCAGTGCCGGCCCCACGCGACGCAGGCGACGGCCAGTTCCACCGGCAGCGCGCCCACCCCGCCGAGGGCCTCCGGCGCCGCCGGAGTGAAGACGCCGGCCCGCGCGGCCCGCCCCCACAGCGCCAGCCCCGGGCCGTGCTCACCGCGGGCCCAGGCCCGTACGACCGACGGGGTGCCGGCCGCCGCGAAGATGCGCTCCAGCACCTGCCCGAAGGCCACCTGTTCGGGTTCCGGCGCGAACCTCATCCCCGCCGCCCCTTGGGAAGGCCGAGCAGGCGCTCCGCGATGACGTCGCGCTGGATCTCGTTGGTGCCGGCGTAGATCGGCCCGGCGAGGGCGAACGTCCAGCCGTCCGCCCAGCCGCCGTGCGGGTGCCGCCGCCTGTCGGCGTCGTCCGCGAGCTCGCCGTCCGGTCCCAGCAGGTCCAGCGCCGTCTCGTGCAGGGCGAGGTCGAGTTCGGACCAGAAGACCTTGGTGAGGCTGGACCGGGCACCGCCCGCGCCCCCGCCGACGCCGCGCGCGGCCTGGGCGTAGCCGTACAACTGGTAGGCCCGCGCGCCGATCACCGCGTCCGCGACCCGGTCGCGCAGCGCGGTGTCGCCGGGGTCGGCGGCCGAGTGCCACAGTGCGGCGAGCCGCCGGGCCGCCGCGGTGAAGCGGCCGGGGCTGCGCAGGGTCAGCCCGCGCTCGTCGCCGGCCGTGCTCATGGCGACGCGCCAGCCGTCGCCGGGCTCGCCGACGACGTCCGCGTCGGGCACGAAGACGTCGTCGAGGAAGATCTCCGCGAAGGCCGGCCGCCCGTCGAGCCGGCCGACGGGCCGCACGCTCACCCCTTCGGCGTCGAGCGGGAACATCGCGTACGTCAGCCCCTGATGCGGCCGCCCCGCGCCCGGGTGGCTGCGGAACAGCCCGAAGGCGCGGTCCGCGAAGGCGGCCCGCGAGGACCAGGTCTTCTGCCCGCCGAGCAGCCAGCCGCCCTCGGTGCGGACCGCGGTGGACCGCAGCGAGGCCAGGTCGGAGCCCGACTCCGGCTCGGACCACGCCTGGGCCCACACCGTCTCCCCGCTCGCCATGGCGGGCAGGAGGCGGGCGCGCTGTTCGTCCGTACCGTGCGTGAAGAGCGTGGGGGCCAGCAGATGGATGCCGTTCTGGGAGACCCGGGCGGGGGCGCCGGCCGCGTAGTACTCCTCCTCGAAGACCAGCCACCGCAGCAGCGTGGCGTCCCGCCCCCCGAAGCGGTACGGCCAGGACACCACCGACCAGCGGCCCTCGTACAGCGTCCGCTCCCACGCCCGGTGTTCGGCGAAGCCCTGCCGGGTCTCGAGCGAGGCCAGCGGCGCCGAGGGCACGTGGTCGGCCAGCCACGCGCGGGCCTCCGCGCGGAACGCGGTCTCCCCGGGGCCGAAGTCCAGGTCCATCAGGCGTCCTTCATGGCGCGGACGTCCATGCCGCCCAGCGGGTCCGCGGAGGTCTCCGCGTTGTGCGCGTGCGCCAGATGGTGCAGCCCGAAGACGGAGTCCAGTCCGGCGTGCAGGCCCTGCAGGTCCTCGGCCTGGTTGACGGCCCGCTTGGCCAGCGCGAGACCCATGCGGGGCATGCGCGCCACGCGCCCCGCCAAGGTGTCGGTGGCGGCGGCCAGTTCGGTCCGTGGCACCAGGTGGTTGACCATGCCCACCTCGTACGCGCGCCGCGCGCTCATCCGGTCGCCGGTGTAGAGGAACTCCTTGGCCACGCGCGGCGGCATCACCCACGGGTGCGCGAAGTACTCGACGCCGGGGATGCCCATGCGGACGACCGGGTCGGCGAAGAAGGCGTCCTCGCTCGCCACGATCAGGTCGCACACCCACGCCAGCATCAACCCGCCCGCCACACAGGCACCCTGCACGCTCGCCAGCACCGGCTTGGGCAGCTCCCGCCAGCGGCGGCACATGCCGAGATAGACCTCGGACTCGCGGGCGAACCGCTGCTCCGCGCCCTCCTTGTCCGAGTGGTCCCACCACAGGCCCGCCCGGCGCTCGAAGGGCAGATGGGCATCGCGCCGCGGTGTGCCGATGTCGTGGCCGGCGGAGAAGTGCTCGCCCGCCCCCGCCAGCACGATCACCTTGACCTCGTCGTCGTCGGCCGCCCGGTAGAAGGCCCGGTCCAGGGCGTAAGTCATCGCCGAGTTCTGGGCGTTGCGGTACTCCGGCCGGTTCATGGTGATCCGTGCGAGCGGGGCGCGCCGCTCGTAGAGGACCGTTGCGTCAGGGGCCATCGGACATCCTTCCCTAACAAGTGTTTGGTAGGTTAGCGTGGGGCCATGAGCAGCGTCGAGGGTCCCGGCCCCCCGCCCTACGTCCCCGCTCACGACCTGCTGTCCGGGCGCGCCGCCGTCATCACCGCGGCCGCGGGGACCGGCATCGGCGGCGCCACGGCCCGGCGCTTCCTCGAAGAAGGCGCGAGCGTCGTCCTCGGCGACGCCCACGCGCGCCGCCTCGCACACCACATCGCCGCCCTCGCCGACGAGTTCGGCGAGCGGCGGGTGGCCGGGGTGCCCTGCGACGTCACCGACGACGACCAGGTCGCCGGGCTGCTCGACCTCGCCGAACGCCGCCACGGCACGCTCGACATCCTCGTCAACAACGCCGGCCTCGGCGGCACCGCCGACCTCGCCGACATGACCGACGACCAGTGGCACAAGGTCCTCGACACCACCTTGACCGGCACCTTCCGCTGCACCCGCGCCGCCCTGCGCCGCATGCGGGCGAGCGGCACCGGCGGCGTCATCGTCAACAACGCCTCCGTCGTCGGCTGGCGGGCCCAGCGCGGCCAGGCCCACTACGCCGCCGCCAAGGCCGGCGTCATGGCCCTCACCCGCTGCGCGGCCGTCGAGGCGGCGGCCTACGGCGTGCGGGTCAACGCCGTCTCGCCCAGCCTCGCCGCCCACCCGCACCTGGCCAGGGTCACCACGCCCGCACTGCTCGCCGAGCTGGCCGGGCGCGAGGCGTTCGGCCGGGCCGCCGAGCCCTGGGAGGTCGCCAACGTCATCGTCTTCCTCGCCAGCGGCTACTCCTCGTACATGACCGGCGAGACCGTCGCCGTCAGCAGCCAGCGCGCGTGACCGAGAATGAAGAGGTGCCGATCAGCAAGAAGACCACCACCGACAGGCCGGCGCCCGACCGGCGCGGCGAACTGCTCGCGACGGCGGCCGAGGTGTTCGCCGAGCAGGGCTACAGCGCCACCACCGTCCGCCGGATCGCCGACGAGGCCGGCATGCTCGCCGGCAGCCTCTACTACCACTTCGACTCCAAGGAGTCGATGCTGGACGAGATCCTCTCCACCTTCCTCGACGAGCTGTGGGAGGGCTACGACGCCGTCGTCGCCGCGCGCCTGGGGCCCCGCGCGACCATCGAGGCCCTGGTCACCGAGTCCTTCCGGGAGATCGACCGGCACCGTGCCGCCGTCGCCGTCTACCAGAAGGAGGCCCGCCACCTCGTCGACCACCCCCGCTTCGGCTACCTCGCCGAATCCCAGGAGAAGTTCGAGCGGCTGTGGCTGGGCACCCTCCAGCGCGGCACGGCCGAGGGTGCCTTCCGCCCCGACCTCGACATCCGGCTCACCTACCGCTTCCTGCGCGACACGGTCTGGGTGGCGGCGTCGTGGTACCGGCCGCACGGGGCGCACAGCCCGGAGGAGATCGCCCGTCAGTATCTGTCCATGGTCCTGGACGGCATCGCCGTACGGGACTGACGACCCGCGGGAGCAGCAGCCATGGCCGAGGCCTACATCGTCGAAGCGGTACGCACCCCCGTCGGCCGGCGCGGCGGCGCGCTGGCCGGCGCGCACCCCGCCGACCTGGGCGCGCACGTCATCACCGCGCTGATGGAGCGCACGGGCGCCGACCCGGCCGCCGTGGACGACGTCGTCCTCGGCTGCCTCGACACGGTCGGGCCGCAGGCCGGCGACATCGCCCGCACCAGCTGGCTGGCCGCCGGGCTCCCCGAGCACGTACCCGGCGTCACCGTCGACCGCCAGTGCGGCTCCGGCCAGCAGGCCGTCCACTTCGCCGCCCAGGCGGTGCTCTCCGGCACCCAGGACCTCGTCGTGGCGGGCGGCACCCAGAACATGTCGCAGATCCCCATCGGCTACGCCTTCCAGCGCGCCACCGAGCCACTGGGACTGACCCGGGGGCCGTTCGCCGGCTCCCGGGGCTGGCGGGCCCGCTACGCGGACCGGCCCGTCAGCCAGTTCCACGGCGCCGAGCTGATCGCCGACCGGTGGGGAATCTCCCGCCAGGACATGGAGCGGTACGCGCTCAGCTCCCACCACCGCGCGCTGCGCGCCATCGACGAGGGCCGCTTCACCCGCGAGATCGTCGCCTACGGCGACGTGAGCACGGACGAAGGACCGCGCCGGGACACCTCCCTGGCCAAGATGGCCGCCCTCGCACCCGTCGTGCCCGGCGGCCGGCTGACGGCCGCCGTCTCCTCCCAGGTCTCCGACGGCGCGGCCGCCCTGCTGATCGCGAGCGAACGCGCCGTACGCGACCACAGCCTGACGCCCCGCGCCCGCGTCCACCACCTCTCGGCGCGCGGCGAGGACCCCATCCTCATGCTGACCGCGCCCATCCCGGCCACCGCGTACGCCCTGCGACGGGCCGGGCTCACGCTCGACGCCATCGACCTGGTGGAGATCAACGAGGCGTTCGCGCCGGTGGTCCTGGCCTGGCTGACGGAGACCGGAGCCGATCCGGAGCGCGTGAACGTCAACGGCGGCGCGATCGCCCTCGGCCACCCCCTGGGAGCGACCGGCGCGAAGCTGATGACGACACTGCTGTACGAACTGGAGCGCACAGGCGGGCGCTACGGCCTGCAGGTGATGTGCGAGGGCGGCGGCCAGGCGAACGTCACGGTCATCGAGCGGCTGTGAACGCCCCGGCGGCCGCCCCGGCTCCGCGCTACGCCGGGCGCGTCGCCAGGCGCCGCAGGACGTCGTCCGCCTCCGCCATGATCCGCCCGACCAGCTCGGCGCAGGACGGCAGGTCCTCGATGACGCCCGCCACCTGCCCGGCGGCCATCACGCCCAGGTCGGTGCGGCCGTCCACCATGGCGGCCTTGAGCAGCATCGGGGTGTTCGCGGCCAGCAGCACCTGGGCCCAGGTGAGGTCCCTGCCGTGCCGCGCGGCCAGCCCGTCCCGCAGCAGCCGCGGCCAGCTCAGGCCCGACAGCTTCCGGAACGCCGCCGCGTGCCGCAGGGCCCGTACGAGCACCCCGGCGCGGCCCGCGTGCTCGAGGCCGGCGACGAAGGGCGTGCGCAGCATCCGGTGGGGAAGGCCGTCGACGCGGTCGGTGACGGTGACGTCCCCCACCGACGCCGCGAGGTAGGCGGCCTTGACCGGCGCCGGCACCGGGCTGTCGGAGGTGAGCAGGAAGCGGGTGCCCATGGCGACGCCCGCGGCGCCGTAGGCGAGGGCGGCGACCAGGCCCCGGCCGTCCCGGAAGCCGCCCGCCGCCACGACCGGGATCCCGACCGCGTCGACGACCTGCGGCAGCAGCACGGAGGTCGCGACCTGCCCGGTGTGCCCGCCGCCCTCGCCACCCTGCACGACGACCGCGTCCGCGCCCCAGGCCGCGACCTTCTCGGCGTGCCGCCGGGCGCCGACCGAGGGGATGACCACGACGCCGGCGTCCTTGAGCCGGGCGATCAGCTCGCGGGAGGGGGCCAGCGCGAAGGAGGCCACCCGCACCCCCTCCGCCACGATGATCGCCGCGCGTTCGGCCGCGTCGCCCGCGTCGGCGCGCAGATTGACCCCGAAGGGCCGGTCCGTGCGGGACTTCACCTCCCTGATGGCGGCGCGCAGCTGCCCGGGCGTCATGGTCGCCGAGCCCAGGACGCCGAGGGCGCCGGCCTCGGCCGTGGCGGTCACCAGGCGGGGGCCGGCGACCCAGCCCATCCCGGTCTGCACGAGGGGGTGGCGGACGCCCACCAGGTCGGTGAGCGCCGTCCTCATGGCCGCACCTCGCCATCCCGCAGCCCCGCCGGGTCGAGGACCTCGCGGATCAGGCGCAGCTCGGCGGCCGTGGGGGAGCGGGTGACCGGGACGGCGGCGGGGACGGGGAGGGGAAAGCCGGTGGCCGCCCGCACCTCGTCGGCGGTGACACCGGGGTGCAGGGAACGTACCCGCATCGTGCGGCCGGGGGTCTCGAAGTCCAGCACGGCGAGATCGGTGACCACGCACGGGATGCGGTGGAAGCGCGCCGCCGACGGCCCGGCGGCAGCCGCCCGGTCGTAGCCGACGCCGCAGACCATGTCGACGCGCTCGACCAGGACCCGGGGCGAATGCCGGGGGATCCAGTAACTGGTGGGGTGGTTGAGGGTGTTGACGGGGGCGCCGCGGACGCCCAGCAGTTGGCGGGCGGGCCGTTCCCAGTCGCCGATGCAGCTGATGTTCTGGTTGCCGTGCCGGTCGAGCTGGCTCGCGCCCATCATCACGTGCCGCCTGCCGCCGGTGACCAGCGCCAGGTGGCGGCGGTAGGGCAGCCAGCCCTCGGCCACCGCGGGCCCCGAGCCCAGCGGCGGCACGTCGGCCATCAGCGTCGCCTCGCCGTCCGTCAGCAGCAGCTCCGGCGCGAACGTCAGCCGCGCCAGCCGCGCGCCGATCGTGGGCACCACCCCCATCGGGCTCGCCAGGATCTCGCCGTTCCCGCGCCACGCCTCCGCGCACGCCACGACGCACGTCTCCGCCCTGCTCGCTCCCGCCGTGCCGCTCATACGCCCTCCCGGACCGAGGCCGCGACCGCGGCCCGGTAGTCGTCCTCGTCGCCGGACAGAAAGCGCTCCGTGAACTCCCGCCACGCGCCCGGGTCGGCGGCGGCCCGGGCGTACGCCGCCTGGAAGACCTCGTCCCGCTCGTAGTCCGGTGCGCAGGAGGTGAAGTGGGCGCCGCCCGGCGCCTCGACGACGCCGGTGACGCAGTGCCGCTGCACCAGCAGCGTCTGCGGCCCGCCGCCGGAGGCGAACTCCGCGCTGTCGACGACGCGTTCGCAGGAGACGTACGCCTGGCGCGCGGCCTCGCAGAACAGGTCGTCGAAGTACGGGTCCGGGCCCAGGTACTGGGCGTTGCCGCGGCGGTCGGCGCGGTTGAGGTGGACCAGGGCCGCGTCGAGGGTGAGCGCCGGTACGGCGACGAGCTCCTCGCCGTCCGCGTAGGGGGAGGTGACCGTCCGCAGCCCGGGGTTGACCCGCATCACGTCCGACCCCAGCCCGGCCCGCACCGGCAGGAACGGCAGCCGGTGCGCGGCGGCCGTCAGCCCCCACATGAACATCGCCTCGTCCAGCTCCATCAGCTCCAGCTCGCCGCGCTCGCGGGCCGCGCGGAAGTGCGGTTCGAGGGGGATCGAGTCGAGGGTGGCGAAGGCCGCGACGAGCTTGCGTATCCGCCCGGCCGCCGCCAGCAGCCCGACGTCGGGGCCGCCGTAGGAGACCACGGTCAGGTCGGTGAGGCCGGCGCGCAGGACGGCCCGTACGAGCGCCATCGGCTTGCGGCGTGAGCCCCAGCCGCCGATGCCTATCGTCATGCCGCTCTCCAGCCGGGCCACGGCCTCGTCGGCGGTCATGGTCTTGTCGGTGCTCACGGCCGCTCCTTCGCCACGAACGCCTCCCGGTGGCGGTCGGCGACCCCGCTGAGGTTCGCCTCGAACGTGAAGCCCTGCTCGTAGCGGTAGCTGCGGCGGACGTCGACGGGGTCGATGCCGTTGAGGGCGGCCTTCGCCAGCCGCAGCAGCGAGCCGTCCTTGGCCGCGATCTCCCGCGCCAGGTCCAGCGCGGCCTCGCTCAGCGCCGCGCGCGGCACGACCCGCCACACGGAGCCGTGCCGGTGCAGCTCCTGCGCGGTGACGGTGCGGGAGGTGTAGTAGAGGGTGCGCATCAGATGCTGGGGGACGAGCCGGGCGAGGTGGGTGGCGGCGCCGAGCGCGCCCCGGTCCAGCTCGGGAAGGCCGAAGGTGGCGTCGTCGGAGGCGACGACGGCATCGGCGTTGCCCACCAGGCCGATGCCGCCTCCCAGGCAGAAGCCGTGCACGGCGGCGACGACGGGGACCGCGCACTCGTAGACGGCGGCGAACGCCTCGGCGCAGCCGTGATTGGCACCCAGGAGCGCCTGGTGGCCGGGCGTGCGCTGCAACTCCTTGATGTCGACACCGGCGTTGAAACCGCGCCCGGCGGCGGTGAGCAGGAGGCAGCGGACCGCGCGGTCGCCGCCCGCCGTCCGCACGGCCTCCGCCAGGGCGTACCAGCCTTGTACGGGAAGGGCGTTGACGGGCGGGAAGTCCACGGTGACGACGGCCAGGCCCGGTTCGGGGTATGCGGTGGAGACGCCCATCAGTTACCTTTCCACCAAACGTTTGTTAGGTATTGCCGAAGGTAGCAGCGGACTGCTCACTGCGGGAGGCGCGAAATGAGCGGAACTCCGGACGCCGCCGATGCCGGCCACCGCCCGAGCCGGGAGCCCTGACATGAGCGGAATCTGCACCGGCCGCGTGGCCGTCGTCACCGGCGCCGGCCGGGGCCTGGGCCGGGCCCACGCCCTGGCCCTCGCCGCCGAGGGTGCCCGCGTCGTCGTCAACGACCTCGGCACGGGACCGGACGGCGAGGGGGCCTCGGCGGGCCCCGCACACGAGGTCGCCGGGGAGATACGCGCCCGGGGCGGCGAAGCCGTCCCCCACACCGGCGACGTCGCCACCGGCACGGGCGCCGCCTCGCTCGTGACCACCGCGCTGGAGACGTACGGGCGCCTCGACGCCCTCGTCAACAACGCCGGCTTCCTGCGCGACCGCATGCTGGTCAACCTCGAGGAGGACGAGTGGGACGCGGTCGTCCGCGTCCACCTCAAGGGCCACTTCCTGCCCCTCCGGCACGCCGCCGCGCACTGGCGCGCGGAAGCCAAGGCGGGCCGGGTGCCGGCCGCACGCGTGGTCAACACCACTTCCGGCGCCGGGCTGCTGGGCAGCGTGGGGCAGGCCAACTACGCCGCCGCCAAGGCCGGCATCGTCGCCCTCACGCTCGTCGCCGCCGCCGAACTGGACCGCTACGGCGTCCAGGTCAACGCCGTCGCCCCGGCCGCACGCACCCGGATGACGCAGGGGCCCTTCGCAGCGGCGATGGCCGCACCGGCGGACGGCGGCTTCGACGCCATGGCTCCCGCCAACGTCTCCCCGCTGGTGACCTGGCTCGCCTCACCGGCCTCCACCGGCGTCACCGGCCAGGTCTTCGAGGCGGAGGCCGGCCGCATCACCGTGATGGAGGGCTGGCACCCGGGACCGGCGGCCGACAAGGCCGACCGCTGGACGCCGACGGAGGCGGGGCAGGCGGTGCGGGACCTCCTGCCCGGCATGCGGATGCCGAGGCCGGTGTACGGGGCGGGGTGACGACCGGCCCGTCAGGACACCACGTCCTTGCCCCGGAAGTGCCGGAACGCCAGCGCGAACAGCACCAGCGCGTACGCCACCGACACCGCCGTCCCCTTGATCATGCCGCCCCACTCCGCATGGGGCTGGAGCGCGTCCGCCCAGGCGTACTGCCAGTGCGCGGGCAGCAGATCCCGCCAGTGCCCCAGCGCCGTCACCGCGTCCAGGACGTTCCCGACGATGGTCAGCCCCATCGCGCCCCCGACCGCGCCCAGCGGCGCGTCCGTGACCGTCGACAGCCAGAACGCCAGCGCGGCCGTCACCAGCTGGCTCACGAACACGAAGGCGACGACGACCACCAGCCGTCCGGTGGCCGTCCCCGCGTCCAGCGAGCCGCCCGTGGGGATCCGCAACGGCCCCCACCCGTAGGCCGCCGTCCCGGCGACCAGCGCCACCAGAGGCAGCAGCACCATCGCCGCAGCACTGAACCCCAGGGCCACCACGAGCTTGCTCAGCAGCAGCCGGGAGCGCGGCACGGGCGCCGCCAGCAGATAGCGCAGCGAGGACCAGCTGGCCTCCGAGGCGACGGCGTCACCGCAGAACAGCGCCACCGGAACCACCAGCAGGAACCCCGCCGAGACGAACAGCGCCGTCGCCGCGAAGTTCAGCCCCGACGCGGTGGCGGTGTCCATCAGCGTCACCCGCCCGTCGCGCCCCGCGGGGTCGCCGCCGATCGCGAAGGCCGCGATCAGCACGAACGGCAGCACGGCCAGCACCGCCCCCATCACCAGCGTGCGGCGCCGCCGCAGCTGCCGTGCCGCCTCCACGCGCAACGGCAGGGTGTGCCGCGCGCGGTAACCGGGTGCGGATGCCTGCGCCGCGCTCATGCCGAGCCTCCGATCAGGGTCAGGAACGCGTCCTCCAGCCGCCGGTGCGGGCCCACGCTCGCCACCGGGATCTCCAGCCGGACCAGTTCCACCAGCAGTTCCGGCGCGCTCGCGCCGTCGAGCCGCACCAGCAGCCCCTCGTCGGTCGTCACGGCCGACGCCACCCCGGGCAGGGCGGCCACCTTGTCGACCGTCACCTCCGACAGCCGTCCCTCGACGCCCACCAGCAGCGTGTCGCCCGAACCCACGATCTCCGCCACCGGCCCGGCGCTGACCAGCCGCCCGCGGTCCATGACCACCAGATGCGTACAGGACTGCTCGACCTCGGCGAGGAGATGGCTGGAGACGATGACGGTGCGCCCGCCCGCCGCGTAACGGATCATCACCTCGCGCATCTCCCGGATCTGCGGTGGGTCCAGGCCGTTGGCCGGTTCGTCCAGGATCAGCAGGTCCGGCAGGCCCAGCATGGCCTGGGCGATCGCCAGGCGCTGCCGCATGCCCTGCGAGTACGTGCGCACGGGCCGGTCCAGCGCGGAGCCCAGCCCCGCGATCTCCAGGGCCTCCTCCAGACGCGCGTCCCCGGCGGGCCGGCCGGTCGCCCGCCAGTACAGGTCCAGGTTGGCCCGCCCGGTCAGGTGCGGCAGGAAACCCGCCCCCTCCACGAACGCGCCGACCCGCGACAGCACCGGCGCGCCCGGCCGGATCGCGTGCCCGAAGACCCGGATCTCTCCCGCGTCCGGGCGGATGAGGCCCATGAGCATGCGCAGCGTCGTGGTCTTGCCGGCGCCGTTCGGCCCCAGCAGCCCCAGCACCTGCCCGCGCTCGACCCGGAACGACAGCTCCCGCACGGCGTACCGGTCGGCCGACTTGGCGTACCGCTTGCTCAGGCCCGTGATCTGCAGCGGCACGTCCGCCAGTGCCGGATCCGGGGCGGGCACGGCCGTGCGCCGCCGCCCGGTCAGCAGCACGGCCGCCGCGACGAGCGCGGCTCCGGCCGGCAGCCCCCACGTCCACCACGGCAGCCCGGCCGAACCGGTCCGCACCCCGGGCGCCGTCGGGACGCTCAGGCCGCCGCCGTCCCCGCCGCCCGCGAGGGAGACGGTGTAGGTGGCGGGCCCGGCCGGTGAGGCGTAGCCGAGGTCGGTGGCGGCGAGGACCAGCCGCATCCGGTGCCCGGCCTCGAAGGTGTGGTCGATGGCCGGCAGCCGCAGCTCGACGGTCCTGCCGTCCTTCGCGTCGCCGACGCGCACCGGCGTCACCAGCTGACCGGGCAGCACCTGCTGTCCGCCCGGCCCCACGTCGTAGACCTTGGCGAAGAGCACGGCCTCGCCGGAGTCCGAGGCGATCCTCACCTTGGCGGTGGGCGAGCCGGTGACGCGTACGCCCTCGGTGAGCTTGCCGGAGTCGAACCGCGCGTGCTGGCCGGGGAAGTCGAGGGACACCCCCAGGCCGAGGCCCGACAGCTGGGAGACCGCGCCGATGCCGGGCACGGCGGACAGGGCCGGCGGCGTCGCACCGGCCGGGTTGCCGAACGACTGCTCGCCGCCGGTCAGCGCGACGGTACGGGCTTCGTTGCGCAGCCCGGGGTAGCGGGTTCCCGTCGCGGCGTGCGTCCGTGCCCTGCCGTCGGTGGTGTCGATGCCTCCGGTGCGGCTGACGCGGAACGCGGGGCCGGTGCCGGTGTGTTCGTCGCCCTTGAGGTAACGGTCGAACCACGCGCGCGTGCGCCGCTCGACGCGGCCCTCCTCGCCCGAGGTGCCGGTGTCGTGGCCGCCTGCGATCCAGTCGACGGCGACGGGCGCGCCGTTGCGCCGGATGGCCTCGGCGGCCGCGTCGGACTGGTCGAGGGGGAACAGCGAGTCGCTCTGCCCCTGGACGAGGAGGGTGGGGACCTTGATGCGGTCCGCCACGGCCGAGGGGCTGCGGCGCTCCAGCAGGGCGCGCGCCGCCGCGTCCGGCCTGCCGGCCACCGCCACGCGCTCGTACATCTCGCACAGGCTCTTCTCGAACCTGCCGCAGCCGCCGCCGGTGGGCGGGGCGTCCGCCGCGCCGTCGATGCCCGTGGTCGCCGGGCCGGGGGTGGTCGAGCCGGTGGTGGTCGAGCCGGTGGTGAAGAAGATCCCGGCCCACAGTTTCTTGAAGACGTCGGCGGGGAAGAGCGCGTCGGCGAGGTTCCAGTAGGTGATCTGCGGCGCGATGGCGTCGACCCGCTTGTCGTGCCCGGCGGCGAGGAGCGCGACGGCACCCCCGTAGGAGCCGCCCGCGATGCCGACCCTGGGGTCGCCGGTCGCGTCCAGCCGGACCTCGGGGCGGTGGGCGAGCCAGTCGACGAGCCGGCTCACGTCGGCGACCTCGCGGTCCGGGTCGTTGAGCGCGATCCGCCCGCCGGACCGTCCGAAGCCGCGCGCCGACCAGGTGAGCACCGCATAGCCGGAACGGGCCAGCTCCTCGGCCTGGTCTTGCAGGTCGTCCTTGCTGCCGCCGAAGCCGTGCGCGAGCAGCACGGCCGGCCTGCGCCCCCCGGCGGGCCCGGAGGTGAAGAACGAGGTGTCGATGCGGACGGTGTCCCGGCTGCCGGCCGCCTCGGGCATGCCGATCAGCCGGTCCTCGCGGTGCACGGGTGGATCGCCGCCGGTGGCCGAGGCCACGGTCCAGGTGCCGGCACCGGCGAGCACGGCGACGGCGGCCGTGGCGGCGAGCGGCCGCCGCCCGCGTGGCCGGGGGAAACGCAGCTTCATGTTCGAATGCTAAGCGGAGCCGGTTTCCACCTGAGCGGCACCGGTGCGGCGGGTCCGCTCGCCGGCCTCCGCTCAGCCGTCCGCCATGCCGGCGAGCTTGGTGACGGTGTTCCAGTTGCGCGCGGTGCCCGCCGACCCCAGGCGCCGTTCGGTGAGCACCTTCGCCAGCTTCGAATCCCGGATGCCTGCCGCACAGTGCAGGTACACCTCGCGCTCGCCCAGGGCGAACTCCTCCGGTGCGTACGCCGCCGGGTCGAGGTCCGCGACGGCGGCCGGGTCGGGGGGATCCGCGAGGAAGATGACCAGGAACCGCGCGGGATCGACCTGCTGTCCGGCGAACGGGTTGGCGTCAACGACACGTCGGATGTCACTCGATTCGCGGACGAGACACGTCACCGACAGCCCGAGCGTCTCCTCGACGGCCCGCTCCAGCCCGGCGGCCAGCGACGCGGCGTCGGCTCGCGGATGCGTGAACACCGCGTTGCCGCTGTTGAGATGCGTACGGACCGCCTCGCAGCCCATGCCGGCCAGGAGCTCCCGGAGGGTCTGCATGGGAACCCGCTTCTTGCCACCCACGTTGATGCCGCGCAGCAGCGTCACATACGTTGTCACACCGTCACCCTAATATGACGTGCGTCACCACCTTGATGGAGAGTCAGATGACGCACATGGCTGACCGACAGGTACGACGCAGAGGCGAGGCGTGGGTGAGGCCGAGATGGGCCCTGCTCGTGCTCGCCCTCCTGCTGCCGCTGCTGGCCGCGCCGCCGACAGCGGGCGCGGCCCCGGCCCGGGCGGCCGCCGGCCCCGCCCGCGTGGTCAAGGAGGTCCGGGTCGGCGACCGCATGCTCGACCTCGCCGTCTCCTCGCCCAGCACGGGCGCCCCCGTCAAGTGGGTGCGGCTCCTGCTGCCCAGGCACTGGTCCAAGCGCGCCGACCGCACCTGGCCGGTGCTGTGGCTGCTGCACGGCGGTGGCGGTAACCACAAGGACTGGACCGACAACACCCACATCGAGGAGCTCACCGCCGGCCGGGACGTCATCGTCGTCATGCCGGAGACCAGCGCCTGCAGCGGCTACAGCGACTGGTGGAACTACGGCAAGGGCGGCGCCCCCGCCTGGGAGACCTACCTGCTCGACGAGGTGCGCCCGCTGCTGGAGAACGGCTACCGGGCCGGCACGGCCCGCGCGATCGCCGGGCTGTCCATGGGCGGCCAGGGCGCCCTGAAGCTCACCGCCACCCGCCCGGGCATGTTCCGCGCCGCCGCCTCCTACAGTGGTGCCGTCAACCCCCTCTTCAAGTCGCCGGACGGCGGATTCGACGGCCCCGACGCGGTCAAGGCCGGCGGCATCGTCTGCCTGACGGACTGGAAGCGGCTGTGGGGCGAGCCCGGCTACCCCTTCGACACCGACGACCCGGCCGACCTGCGCCAGCAGCGGCTGTGGCAGCGCAACAGCCCCCTGCACCGGGCCTCGGCGCTCGCCGGCACCCCCCTCTACCTCTCCTACGGCGACGGCACCCACAGCGGCACGGGCTGGAAGTGGGGCGACCCGCCGCCCTCCGCCGCCCGCTGCGTCGATCCGCCCAAGCACGGCACGGAAGCGATCGAGCGCGTCATCCACGGCATGAACCAGCAACTGCGCGCCCGGCTCGCCGAGCTCCGCATCCCGGCCATGGTCTGCGCCCACAAGGGCGTGCACACCTGGCCGTACTGGGAACGCGAGCTGGTGGCCTCCTTCCCGATGCTGATGAGGTCACTGGGGATTCCCGGCCCGTCCGGCGGCTGACCTCAGGCGCGGGTCAGCCGCAGCGTGACGATCTCGAACGGCCGCAACGCCAGCGGGACGCTGCCGTCCTCGACGTCCACCGCCCCCACGACCCGCTCCAGCAAATCGCACACACCCACCGCCCCCACGTCGAACCCCGCCACGAGACGGACCCGCGCCCGCCCGCCCAGCGACTCGTACAGCCGGACCACGACGTCCCCGCTCCGGTCGTCCGCCAGCTTCACCGCCGAGACGACCACCGCGGCGGCGTCGTCTCCGGCCGGCGACACCAGCGGCTCCACCCCCGCCGAGCCCGGCACGCGCCGCTCCGGCAGGTTGATCCGGTAGCCCTCGCGCACCGCGTCCCCCACACACGCGCCCGGCACCAGCGCGTACCGGAAGCGGTGCACGCCCTGGTCGGTACGGGGGTCGGGGAAGCGCGGGGCCCTCAGCAGGGAGAGCCGCACGGTCGTCGTGGTGCCCGCGCCGCCCTCCCGCGCCGCACGCGTCACGTCGTACCCGTACGTCGAGTCGTTGACCAGCGCCACTCCCCAGCCCGGTTCCCCCACGTGCACGAACCGGTGCGCGCAGGCCTCGAACTTGGCGGCGTCCCAGCTGGTGTTGGTGTGCGTGGGGCGGTAGAGGTGACCGAACTGGGTCTCCGCCGCCACCCGGTCCGTATGGACGTCCAGGGGGAAGGCGGCCTTGAGGAACTTCTCCGTCTCGCGCCAGTCCACCTCCGTCGCGATGTCCAGCCGCCGCACACCCGCCGGCAGCCCGATGCGCTGCTCGACGCGCGAGGCCCCGAAGCGCCGCACCACCCGCACCGAGCCGTCGTCCGCCCGTTCCAGCACGTCGACGTCCGTCAGGTCGGTGACGGTGTTGCGGTAGAAGTGGTCCACATCCCAGGCGTCCCACATGTTCGGGAAGTCCTGGTGCAGCTGCAGCAGGTTGGCCGCCCCGCCCGGCGCGACGGCCTCCCGCCCGCTCTCCAGGTCGTACACCGACACCACGAGCCCCCGGCCGTCGATCACGACCCGCAGCAGACCGTTGTCGAGGACGTAGCCGCCGCCCTCCCGCCCGGTCACCGCCACCGGTTCGCCCTCCTGCGGCCGGACCGGCACCGCGCCGTGCGCCGGCACGCCGCCGCGCCCGTGCGGCGCCGCGTTGAACGCGAGCGTGCCCGCGGACGGGTCGTCACCGGCCAGCACCGCCAGCGCCCGGCCGACGAGCGACTCCAGCTCCGCGGTCACCTCCGTGTACGTCCGCGCCGCCTCCCGGTGCACCCACGCGATCGACGTGCCGGGCAGGATGTCGTGGAACTGGTGCAACAGCACCGTCTTCCACAGCCGGTCCAGCGCCTCGTACGGATACGGGAATCCGGTGCGTACCGCCGCCGTCGCCGCCCACAGCTCCGCCTCGCGCAGCAGGTGCTCCGAGCGCCGGTTGCCCTGCTTGGTCCGAGCCTGGCTGGTCAGCGTCGCCCGGTGCAGCTCCAGGTACAGCTCGCCCGCCCACACCGGGGCGTGGGGGTACTCCGCGTGCGCCTTCTCGAAGAACGCCGACGGCTTTTCGAAGACGACCTTCGCCGACCCCTCCAGATCCGCCAGCCGCTTCGCCCGCGCCAGCATCTCGCGCGTCGTGCCCCCGCCGCCGTCGCCCCAGCCGGTCGGCGCGAGCGAGCACGTGGCGCCGCCCTTCTCCTGGAAGTTGCGGACCGCGTGCGCGACCTCCTCGCCCGACAGCTGGGAGTTGTAGGTGTCGATCGGCGGGAAGTGCGTGAAGACCCGGGTCCCGTCCAGGCCCTCCCACCAGAAGGTGTGGTGCGGAAACTTGTTCGTCTGACTCCAGGAGATCTTCTGGGTCAGGAACCACTTCGCCCCGGCCAGCTTCACCAGCTGTGGCAGCGCGGCGGAGTAGCCGAACGAGTCCGGCAGCCACACCTCCTCCGTCTCGATGCCGAACTCCTCCAGGAAGAACCTCTTCCCGTGCACGAACTGCCGCGCCAGCGCCTCCGAACCGGGCATGTTCGTGTCGGACTCCACCCACATGCCGCCCACGGGCACGAAACGGCCGTCGGCGACCGCCTTCTTCACCCGCGCGTACACCTCCGGCCGGTGCTCCTTGAGCCACGCGAACTGCTGCGCCTGCGACATGGCGTAGACGAAGTCCGGCTCGTCCTCCAGCAGGGCCGTCATGTTCGACGTCGTACGCGCCACCTTGCGAACCGTCTCGCGCAGGGGCCACAGCCACGCCGAATCGATGTGCGCGTGCCCGACCGCGCTGATCCGGTGTGCCGAGGCGTGCGCGGGCGCGGCCAGCACCCCCGCGAGCTCCCCGCGCGCCCGCTCCGCCGTGCCGCCGACGTCCCGCAGGTCCACCGCGTCCAGCGCCCGCCCCACGGCCCGCAGGATCTCCCAGCGGCGCGGCGAGTCGGCCGACAGCTCGGCCACCAGCTGGCCCAGCACCTCCAGGTCCTGCACCAGCTCCCACACCGTCCGGTCGAAGACGGCCAGGTCCATCCGCGCCAGCCGGTAGCGCGGAACGTCGTCCGCCGTTTCCCGGTCGCCGAGCTCGGTCGGCACGAAGGGCCGGTAGTCCATGATCACCGGGTTGGCGGAGGCCTCGATGTGCAGCGACACCTGTTCGCCGCCCCGCACCCTCTCGCCGACGCGCACCCACTGGTTGCGCGGGCTGAGCCCCTTCACCGGGGAGCCGTCCGGGCGGTAGACGAGGCCCTCGCACTGGAATCCCGGCATGTTCTCGTCGAAGCCCAGGTCCAGCACCGCCTCGACCGTACGCCCGGCCCACGCCGCGGGCACCGTCCCGGACACGGTGAACCAGCTGGTGCCCCAGGCCGGCCCCCACGGCGAGCCCACCGCGATGGGCATGCGCTCCGCGGCGATCCCTTCCGCCACCGGCACGGGCTCGCCCGGGGCGTGCCACACGCCGACGTCCAGCGGCACCGACTCCGGGTACACGGCCGGGCGGATGCGCTCGTCCAGCACCCGCTTGAGACGGGCTTCGGTGATCAGGCTGTCGTTGTGCATACGTCGGGTTCCTTACGCAGAGGGCCTGGTGGCGGACCAGCGGTACGTGACGGAAGCGGGCACCGAGGCGGCGTACAGCTCGTCCACGGCGCGCACGTCGATGCGCGTGGCCGCCTCCTCGGCCGTACGGCGCAGCGCCGGGACGTAGTAGGCATGCCCGCACGTGCCGCCCAGGAAGCGGAATCCGCCCCCGGGCAGCGCCTGCCGCAGCTCGTAGTGGCGTACGGGCCCCGGGGACGCGCCCCACGCCAGCCGCAGCGCCACCGTGCCGCCGGGGCCCGGCCGCGCGGCGGTGACGGTCACGGCCCCCGGCCGGCCGGGCGCCTTGGGAACGGCGTCGCGCACCGCGAGCCGGCCCAGCCGCCAGCGCAGCGGAGCGCCGTCCCGCGCGGTCAGCCGGACGCCGAGGGCGTGGACCGTGCGCCCGCCCCGGCCGCGCAGCAGCGCGCCGACGCGCAGCGCGACGGTGGTCCAGCCGCTCCCCCCGGCACGCAGGGTGCCCGCCGGCAGGTACGAGAAGCGGTACGGCCGTTCCTGAAGGGCGACCGCCAGCTCCACGCGGACGCCCGCCGAACCCGGGTCGCAGCGATGGGCCAGCTCCACCACCGTCGCCTGCGACAGCGGCAGGCGCGCCGCGTACAGCTCGACCGTCGTGGGACCGGCCGGCCGGCCCTCCACCAGAAGACTGCCGCCGCCGTGCCAGGCGTCGGCGAAGTCGAAGCCGACGGCCGGCCGCTCGCCCGCCGTGTGGATCACCCAGCGGCGGCCGGGCAGCCGGTCCTGCAGGCCCAGATGGTTCCAGGCGGCGTCGGAGGTCCGCCGGCCCCGCTCATACCAGCCCAGACCGTGGCCGGTGTTGAAGGTGGTGGCAAACGGCAGCGAGGTCAGCGTGGAGCGGTCCGCGACGGACGCGGCGGGAGCGCGCCACGCTCCGGCGTCCGGGCGGGCCGGGTCCAGGGACGGCCCGGACCAGAAGCGGTCGTCCCGGGCGTGGAAGGCGGCGGGCGTACGCGCGCCCGCCGGGAGGCTCTTCCACGTCCACTCGGGCCGGTAGAAGCCGAACGAGGCCAGGTGCGGGCGGTCGGCCGGTACGACCGCGTCCCAGTCGACGCGGGTGTCCCAGCCGTTCGCCTCGACGTCGATCCCGGCCCACAGCTCGTACGGGCCGCGCCCCAGGCCCCTGGCGAGCTCGCCGGAGGAGACCAGGCCCGAACGGCTCCAGTTGAAGTTCAGGAACATGGTGTCGGCCGAGCGGAAGAACGGCGCGTTGCGTTCGTTGAGCTCGTTCTGCCAGGAGACGTCGCCGGAGATCGCCATCGCGTCGTACCAGTTCACGCGCAGCCCCGCGCCGCGGGCCCGCAGATAGGCGACGAAGTCCCGCATGTCCGCGCCGAGCCGGGCGTCCCCGCCGCCGGTCTCGGCGTTGAGGAACCAGCCGTCGAACCCGTACGCACGGGCCACCCGGATCAGCTGATCGGCGAGCGGAAAGCCCCCGCCCGCCTCTCGCGCCACCAGCTCCCGCGTCCAGCGCAGCTGCCCGCCGTAGGCGGCGGGCGGGAGGAAGACCGTGCCCAGCACGGGCACGCCGTTGCGGTGCGCGGCGTCCACGACCGGGGCGTTGGGCGCGAGGATCAGGCCCTCGTCCGAGGAGCCGCCCCAGAAGACCAGTTCGTCGAGGTAGGCCCAGTGTGTGAGCGCGTAGTAGTCGGCGGTGGCGGACCCCTGCGAGGGGTTCGCGGACGTGGTGGCGAAGGCGGCGAGGGCGCAGACGCGGGCCTGGCCGGCGCGCGCGGAGCCGTTGGCCGGCGGCGGAGTGAACCGCGGCGCGAGGGGCACACTCGCCCTGTTGAACGCCAGATCGGCATCGTCCCGCGCCCGCCACGCGCGCAGACTCCGCCACCGGACGCCCGGGGCGGGGGAGCCGGCGGGCAGGCTGTCGGGGTACCAGTAGGAGGCGTACGGCTGCAGCTCGGTTCCGGCGGCGGCCCGCCCGGCGGCGGCGGGCAGGGCGGCCGCCACGGCACCGGCACCACCGGCGAGGAGGAGGGCGCGGCGTGTCACACGCATGGAGACTCCTTGTCGATTCAGCCCGTCCGGCGCTTGAGGACCGGGGGCCCGGGGGCGGAGCCCCGGTTGCGGGAAGGGGCGGGGCGGGGGAACACACCGGCTACCGCACTTGATCCACCGCGAGGACCTCCCCGATGCCCCGCGCCGCCAAATACGCGGCATCCCCCGCCCACTGCTCCAGCACCACCGCCGGCCGCCCCCCACGCGAAGCGACCCGCATCCACGCCTCGAAGAACTCCCCACCCGGCGCACACACCGCACGCCCAGGCGCCCGCTCCGGATCGCCCACGTCCAGCACCAGCCCGACCGCGCGCGCCGCGGGCGCCTGGTGCGCCCCCTCTTCCCGCCACTCCCGGACGATCCGGGACATCACCTCCCCGGCAGGTTTGATCCGCCGGTCGTTGGTGAACAGCCCGAGCCCGTACTCCACCTCCGGAAAGTCGGCGAGCGCACGGTCGACGTCATGGGAGCACCACCAGGTGACGCCCCACACGCCCGGGCAGTCCAGCGCGCCCGCCACCGTCGCCTCGGTGAACGCGGCGGCGTGCTCGGGCGGAATGTGCGGGGCGGGCGCGCCGACCTCCTGGAGCCAGACCGGCCGGGCCGGGTCCTCGGCCCACGCCTTGGACAGCTCGACGAGATACGCGGCGTGCAGTTGCGTGGCGCGCCCGTCGTGGCCGTGCCGCTGCGCGGTGCCGTTGAAGACCCACGAGTGCACGGCGGTCACGGCGCCGAGCCGGGCCGAGTGGGCGGGGGTGAAGGGATGCGTGCCGTCGTACCAGGCGGGGTCGTACGAGGCGTGCAGGTGCGTGCGGCCCGGTGCGCCCTTCTCGCAGGCGTCGAGCATCCGTGCCAGCCACCGGCCGGCCTGGTCCGTGTCGACGCGGTCGGGGTCGGGGTGCGGACGGCCGGAGAACTGGTCGACCTCGTTGCCGACGGTCATGCCGAGGAAGTTGGGCCGGTCGGCCAGGGCGCCGGCGAGTACGCGGAGGTACTCGGCCTGCGCCTCGACGACGCCGGGGTCGGTGAAGATGTTCCTCCGGTGCCAGGTGGTGGTCCAGGACGGAAGGAAGTCGAAGCTGGACAGATGACCCTGGAGGCCGTCGACGTTGACGTCGAGGCCCCGCTCGCCGGCCGCGTCCACCATCTGCAGGAGCTGTTCGACGGCACGCGGCCGGATCAGGGAGCGGTTCGGCTGGAAGACGGGCCAGATCGGGAAGACGCGGATGTGGTCCAGGCCGAGGACGGCGATGGAGTCGAGATCGGCGCGGATCTCGTCGAGGTCGAAGTCCAGCCAGTGGTGGAACCAGCCGTGCGTGGGGGTGTAGTTGACGCCGAAGCGGGGGGCGACGGCCATGGTGGGTCCTCCTCGGGTGGCGGGGAAGCGGGGGTCAGCCCTTGACGGCGCCCTCGCCGGCTCCGCGGAAGAAGTACCGCTGGAGGCAGGCGAACATCACGACGAGCGGGGCGACCGCGATGACGGTTCCGGCGGCGACCAGCCGGGGGTTCTGCGCGAAGGTGCCGTGCAGGAAGTTCAGTCCGACGGTCAGCGTGAACTTGTCCGAGTCGGAGAGGACGATCAGCGGCCACAGGAAGTCGTCCCACGCCCCCATGAAGGCGAAGATCGCGACGACGGCGAGCGTGCCCCGCACCGACGGCAGCGCGATCCGGGTGAACCGCTGCCATGCGTTCGCCCCGTCGATCACGGCCGCCTCCTCGATCTCGTACGGCACGGCGGCGAAGGCGTTCCGCATGAGGAGCACGTTCAGGGCGCCGACGGCACCGGGCAGGACGACGGCGGTGAGGGTGTTGTTGAGGTGAAGATCGCGCACCATGGTGAACTGCGCGATGACGATGGACTCCAACGGCACCAGCAGCGCCGCCACGAAGGCGATCCCCGCCGCCTTACGGCCGCGGAAGCGCAGCCGGGCCAGGGCGTAGCCGGCCATGGAGGCCCCGGCGAGGTTGGTGAGCACGCTGGCGAGGGCGACCTTGAGCGAGTTCAGGGCGTAGTCCCACACGGGGATGATCTCGGCGACCTCGGCGTAGTTGCGCAGGGTCGGGTGCGCGGGCAGGAAGCGCGGGGGAGAGGTGTAGATGTCCTCGGTCGTGCCCTTGAGCGAGGTGGACAGCTGCCACAGGAACGGGCCGACGGCGACGGCCAGGACGAGCAGCATCAGGATGTAGCGCAGCGCCTTCTCCCAGCCCGGCGTCCGCGACATCAGGCGTCCTCCTTCCGGTCGGCGCGCAGCACGAGCAGCATCAGCAACAGGGCGATGACGAAGACGACCAGGGAGATGGCGGAGGCGTAGCCGACACGGCCGCTCAGGCCCGTACCGGTGCGCTGGACGAGCATGACGAGGGTGGTGTCCTGGCCGGCGGGGCCGCCGGTGGGCCCGGCCAGGAGATACACCTCGGAGAAGACCTTGAACGCCGCCACGGACGACAGCGCGCCGACCAGCACCATCGTCGAGCGCACGGCAGGGACGGTGACGCTGGTGAAGCGGCGCAGGGCCCCGGCCCCGTCGACGGCGGCCGCCTCGTGCAGCTCGCGGGGCACGTTCCCGAGCGCCGCCAGGTAGATGACCATGTAGTAGCCGAGGCCCTTCCACACGGTCAGCGCCATGGCGCTGAACAGCAGCAGCCACTCGTCGCCGAGGAAGCCGACGGGCCCGGCCCCGAGAGCGTGCAGGATGCCGTTGACCAGGCCGCGGTCGTCCAGCATCCACGCCCAGATCAGGGCGACCACGACCACGGACGCCACGACGGGGGTGTAGAAGGCGGAGCGGAAGAAGGTGACACCGGGCAGCTGCTTCTGCACCAGCAGCGCCAGCAGCAGCGGCAACAGCACGGTGAACGGCACGACCAGCAGCACGTACAGGCCGCTGTTGCGCAGGGCCACCCAGAACTGTTCGTCCTCCAGCATGGCGCGGAAGTTCTCGAGCCCGACCCACTCGCCGGGGGTGAGGGTGCGGGCGTCGGTGAACGCCTTGTGGACGGTGGTGAGGAAGGGATAGAGGCTGAAGGCGGAGATGACGGCGAGGCCGGGCAGGAGGAAGAGCCAGGGGCTGGCGGCGCGGTGCGTACGCACGCGGGAGGCGGGGCCGCGGCGCACGGGTCAGCTCTGCCGGAGCAGCTTGTTGCTCCGGGCGGCCGCGTCGTCGAGCGCCTGCCGGGGCGACTTCTTGCCCTGCAGCGCCTTGGCGACCTCATTGCGCAGGACGGTCTTCATCTCGTCGCTCATCACGACGGGCGTGTAATTGACCGCGCCCTTGAGCATCCTCGCCGAGGCCACCCGGACCCGTCCCTCGTCGGTGCCGTCGTCCTTCGTCCAGTACGGCTCGTCCAGGGAGCCCTTGGTGCTGGGGAAGACGGCGACCTTGTGCGCGAAGGCCTCCTGGTTCCGCTTGTTTGTGACGAAGTGGGCGAAGGCGATGGCCGCCGCCTTGTGCTTGCTGCGCTCGTTGACGGCCAGGCCCATCACATACATGTTGGGCTTGCCGGTGTTGTTCGGCGCGTCGGTGATTCCCAGATTGCGATAGAGCGAGGGTGCGTCCTTCTTGAACTTCTCCATGTCGTGGGCGCCACCCGGATTCATGGCGACTTTCTGCTCCAGGAACTTCTGCCCCGCCTTCTCGGGGGTGTTGGTGAGCGCCTGCGGGTCGAGCCCGCCCCGGTCGTAGAGCTCCTTGTACTTCCCGAGCAGTTCGACGCCCTTCGGCTCGTTGTACGTGAACTCCGTGGCGTCGTCGTTCATGAGCCGGACCCCGTAGCGGCCGAAGTCCTCGATGGACGGGGTGCCCGCGAGCGTGGCGGCCTTTCCACCGGACCGCTGTGCCATCCGGTTGGCGACGGCGAACAGCTCGTCGTAACTCTTCGGCGGCTTCTCCGGGTCGAGGCCGGAATCCCGGAACAGGGCCTTGTTGTAGAACAGCGGTCCGGTGTTGAGATACCACGGGAAGGCGTACGAACCCCCGAGTCCCGGCAGCACATTGCCCTGCCAGGCCTCCCGCGTGTACGTGTCCTTGAACCGGGCCGCGGCCTTCTCCTTGTCCAGGTTCATCAGGACCCCCGCCTTGGCCAGCGGATAGGACAGGTCGGGGGAGACGTTGACGACGTCCGGGAGGGTGCCGCCCGCGGCGTCGGCGCTGAGTTTCTCGGCGTAGTGCTCCGCAGGCTGGTCCAGCCATTTCACCTTGACGCCGGGGTGCTGCTCTTCGAAATCCCGCACCAGGCCCTCGAAATAGTCCTTGAAGTTGGCGCGCAGATTCCAGGTCTGGAAGGTGATGCCGCCCTCCGGCTTCCCGTCGGCGCCCGCCGGCCGGTCGCCGTCCCCACCCGATCCGCATCCGCCGAGCGCCAGGACCGCGGCGAGGAAGGGCACGGTGGCGACGGCGGCTCTGCGGGACCGGGATCGTGACCGGGGCCGTGATATGGGCATGGTCGACGAGCTCCTTCGATCGGGCCGGGTGCGAGGGCCGGGGGGCCGGGAGGAGGCAGCTCAAAACCTGCACCCGGGACGGGAGTCGCGTCAACACTGCCGCCAGGAACTAATGCGCTTTAGTGTGGGGCCACTTGTGTGCCCGAGAGGGGAGACGGCCATGCGCCGCACGCCGGCCCGACGCCCGACGATGAAGGACGTCGCGCGCCGCGCGGGCGTCTCCGAGAGCGCGGTCTCCTTCGCCCTCAACGACCGCCCCGGCGTCTCCGCCGCGACCCGTGCCCGGGTGCGCCGCGTCGCCGAGCAGCTGGGCTGGCAGCCCAGTGCCGCCGCCCGCGCCCTGTCCGGGGAGGGCGCGGCCACCGTCGGTCTGGTCCTGGCCCGCCCGGCGCGCACCCTGGGCGTCGAGTCCTTCTTCCTCCAACTCGTCTCAGGCGTGCAGGAGGCGCTCGCCGGCCGCCGGCTGGGCCTGTTGTTCCAGGTCGTGGAGGACGTGGACGCCGAATGCGCCGTCCACCGCCGCTGGTGGGCCGAGCACCGCGTGGACGGCCTCCTCGTCGTCGACCCCCGCGACGGCGACCCGCGCCCGGCGCTCCTGGCGGAGCTGGGCCTGCCCGCCGTGATCATCGGTGCCCCGGGCGCCGGCACCGTCCCGCCAGGGGCCGCGATCTCCACCCTCTGGGCCGACGACACCGCCGCGATGGCTGCGGTCGTCGATCACCTGCACGGCCTCGGGCACCGCCGCATCACGCACATCGCCGGCCTGCCCGGCCTCGCCCACACCAGGCGCCGCATCGCCTCCCTGCGCGCCGAGGCGGCCCGCCGCGGCCTGACGGACATCACCTCCGTGACCACCGACTACTCCGACGCCCAGGGGGCCGAGGCCACCCGGCACGTCCTGGCCGCCACCCGCCCGCCCACCGCCCTCGTCTACGACAACGACGTCATGGCGGTGGCCGGCCTCGCCGTGGCCGCGGAGGCCGGGCTGTCGGTGCCCGGCGAGCTCTCCATCGTCGCCTGGGACGACTCCGTCCTCTGCCGCAACACCCACCCCGCCCTCACCGCCCTGGCCCGCGACACCGCCGCCTTCGGCCGCCACGCGGCAGAACACCTCATGGCCCTCCTGGACGGCGCCCCCGCCCAGAGCACCCAGGACACCCTCCCGCACCTCTCCCCCCGAGGCACCACAGGCCCGGCCCCCGAGGGGGCCGGGCCTGTGGAGTGAAGGCTCGTCGCGTGCCGAGTGCGTCAGTTGCAGAGGTAGGCGTACTCGGACTTGTAGTCCGCGATGCGGACGCCGCTGGAGGTCGTGATGTACGCGGTGACGGTGGCGCACACGGGCTCGCTGGTGCGCACGGGCCCGGCGTACTCGCTGAACTTGCCCTTGTCCTCCTGGCAGGCGTCGCCCTTCCACGAGCACACCTTGAGGAACATGTTCTGTGCCTTGCCGGTGTTGTTGTCGTAGATCGAGCAGCCGCTGTCGTTGCCGCCCTTGGTGTAGTTGAAGAGCGTGGCCAGGCGCATCTTCGGGTCGGTGCCCTTCGGCAGCGGCACGGCGCTGTTCAGCACGTAACCCGCCCCGCAGGCGTTCGCTGCGGCCGCCGCCACCTTCGGGCTGGCCTTGGCGAACTCGACGGTCTCCTTCGACGCCGTGGCGGAGACCTTCACGCCGGGCACGGGCTGCTCGGTGGCGGACGCCTGCGGGGCGACGATGCCGCACGCGGCGATCACGGCGACGGCGGGCGCGAGACGCAGAACGGAACGAACGTTTACGGACATAAGTGTGCCTTCCCCCATAAATGCCAAAGTGACTGGATCGCGGAAGCCGTTCTCCGGCCTCCGGGGCCATGGAGCCGGACCGTCCTCGCGATCAAGCAGGAATGTATGCCCGGGGGGCCGTGCCCGCACGGCGCCGGCATCGGCTCCGCGCGGGCCGCCGTGGGTGTCGGTGACGGGCTGTCATGGGGGTGGAACTCATGGGGCGGTATGTCCTGATGTATCGGCGGCATATACCCTTTCTGTGGTCACGAGGGGTCACGTGTGGCGTTGGTCACGAACTGGCCGCGGAGTGCGTCAACTCCCCTTTTGGAAGAGGAAGTTCCCGTTTCCGTCAGGGGGAAGGGCCGTAACCGGGTGTGTGGCCCGACGGGGGATGCCTGGTTTACGTGCTGTTTAATTGCGAGAAGTTCGCAATTGCAGTTGATCGTGAAATACCTGAGCAGCAGTACATGAGTAGAGGTGTGGGCATGACGGCCCGGTCCATACGGGGAGTGGCCGCCACGGCCATGGCAGGGGTTCTCGCGGCCGGTGCGGCGGCCTGTTCGACGCCCGGCGGCGGGAGCGGTGGGGCGGCAGGTGGAGGCAAGGACTCGCTCGTCGTCGGGCTCGCCAACGAGCCCGAGACGCTCAGCCCGCTCCTCGGCTACGGCAAGGACGGGAACTCCAAGATCTTCGACGGGCTGCTCCGGCGCGACGCCGCGATGAAGCTCCAGCCCGCCCTCGCGGCCGAGCTGCCGAAGATCACCGACGACGGGCGCACGTACACCTACAAGCTCCGCCAGGGCGTGACGTTCAGCGACGGCAAGCCCTTCTCCGCCAAGGACGTGGTCTTCACCTACCGGACCATCCTCGACGAGAAGACCAACAACGCCGCCAAGGGCGAGCTCGACGCCATCGACAAGGTGACCGCCGAGGGCGACGACACCGTCGTCTTCGCGCTGAAGTACCCCTACGCGGCCTTCGCCGAGCGCACCGTCCTGCCCATCGCCCCCGAGCACGCCGCCAAGGGCCAGGACGTCAACACCGGCTCCTTCAACACCGCGCCCATCGGCACCGGCCCGTACGTGCTCACCGGGTGGAGCAAGGGCGAGAAGCTGAGCTTCAAGGCCAATCCGGGGTACTGGGGCGGCGAGCCCAAGGTCAAGAAGCTCACGATGGCGATCATCAAGGACGACGACGTCCGGGCGACCCGGCTGCGCTCCGGCGACCTCGACGGCGCCATCCTGCCGCCCAACCTCGCCAAGGGCTTCAAGGGCGACAAGGGCAAGCTCACCATCACCGCCAAGACCACCGACTTCCGCGGCGTGACCCTGCCCACCGCGAACAAGGTCACCGGCGACCTCGCCGTGCGCCGCGCCCTCGACCTGGCCGTCGACCGCAAGGCCATGGTCGACAAGCTGCTCGAGGGCGCCGGCCGGGCCGGCCACGGGCCCGTCCCGACCGACAGCGAGTGGTTCGCGAAGGGCACCGAGCGGCCGCACGACCCGGACAAGGCCAGGAAGCTGCTGGACGACGCGGGCTGGAAGCCCGGCGACGGCGGCATCCGGGAGAAGGACGGACAGCGCGCCGCCTTCACCCTCTGGTTCCCCGCGGGCGACAAGCTGCGCGAGGAGCACGCCCTCGCCTTCGCCTCCGACGCCAAGAAGGCCGGCATCGAGGTCAAGGTGCAGAGCGGCACCTGGGAGGTCATCGAGCCGCGCATGAAGAACGACGCGGTGCTCGCCGGCGGCGGCAACCCCGCCGACCCCGACTTCGACCTCTACAACCTGCTGCACTCCTCCCTCGCCCTCGACGGCTTCAACAACATGGCCGCCTACACCAACCCCGACGTCGACAAGGCCCTGGAAGAGGGCCGGCGCAGCGGCGACAAGGCCGCCCGCAAGGCCGCCTACGACACCGTCCAGCGCGGCCTCGCCGACAACCCCGGCTACACCTTCCTCACCCACGTCGACCACCTGTACGTCATGAACGACGCCTGGCAGGAGATCACCACCCAGGTCGAGCCCCACGACCACGGCCTGGGCGCCGGGCCGTGGTGGAACGTCGAGGACTGGCAGCCCAAGAAGTGACGAGCAGGTCCCCCGGCATCCCCTGGGGGCCGATGGCCCGCATGGCGGGACGGCGGCTGCTGGCCGCCGTCCCCCTGCTCGCCGTCGTGACCTTCGGGGTCTTCGCCATCGCCGCCGCCTCGCCGTTCGACCCCGCCAAGGCGTACGCCGGTTCCGCCGGGCTCAGCGCCGGCCAGGGCGTACTCGACCAGCTGCGCGAGAACCTCGGCGCCGACCGGCCCTTCGTCGCCCGCTGGTGGGACTGGATCACCGCCGCCCTGACCGGCGACCTCGGTGACTCCACCGCCCTGCGCCAGCCCGTCGCCCAGGTCATCGGCGAACGCATCGGCTGGTCCGTCCTGCTGTGCGGCCTCGCCTTCGTCCTGGCCGTGACCGTGGGCACCGCGCTCGGCGTCCTCGCCGCCCGCCGCCCCGGCGGCCTCCTCGACCGGATCGTCACCCCGCTGTCGTACACGCTCGAAGCGGCACCGCCCTTCTGGCTCGGGCTGCTCGCGATCTGGTTCTTCGCCATCCGCCTCGGTGCCCTTCCGGCCGGCGGCCTCACCGACACCGGCAGCGACGTCGCCACCGCCGGACAGGTCGCCTCCCACCTGGTGCTGCCCGCCGTGGTGCTCGCCACCACCCAGCTGCCGTGGTTCGTGCTGTACGTACGCCAGGGGGTCGGCGACGCCCTGGCGGAGGACCCGGTACGCGGCGCCCGCGCCCGCGGGCTGAGCGAGCGCAAGGTCCTGCTCGGCCACGCCCTGCGGTCGGGACTGCTGCCCGTCCTCACCCTCATCGGCTCCCGCGTGCCCGAACTGATCACCGGAGCGCTGCTCGTGGAGACCGTCTTCAGCTGGCCCGGCATCGCCTCCGCGACCGTCGAGGCGGCCACCAAGGCCGACTTCCCGCTGCTCGCCGCGCTGACCGTGCTGGCCACGGCCGCCGTGCTCGTGGGCAATCTGCTGTCCGACCTGCTGTACGGACTGGCCGACCCCAGGGTGGGCTTCGATGGCTGACACCCTGCGGGTCCGTATCGCCGCCGCGCTGATGACGGCCGTCGTGCTGGCCGTCCTCGTGGTGCCGTGGGCGGTGCCGCTCGACGAGCAGGCCGTCGACCTCGCCGCGAAGCTCCGACCGCCCACCTGGGCCCACCCCTTCGGCACCGACGAGGTGGGCCGCGACCTGCTGCTGCGCAGCGTGTACGGGCTTCGGGTCTCGCTCTTCGTCGGCGTCGTCGCCGCCCTCACCGCGACCGTCATCGGCACCGCCGTCGGCGCGGCCGCGGGCGCCCTGGGCGGCTGGGCGGACCGTGTGCTGATGCGCCTCGTGGACCTCTTCTCCTCGGTCCCGCACCTGCTGCTCGGCATCTTCGTCGTGGCGATGTTCCGCCCCGGCGTCTGGCCGGTGGTCGCGTCCATCGTGGTCACGCACTGGCTGTCGACGGCACGGATCGTACGGGCCGAAGTGCTGTCCCTGCGCTCGCGCCCCTA
This sequence comes from Streptomyces sp. NPDC046261, assembly GCF_040646235.1. Taxonomy (NCBI): domain Bacteria; kingdom Bacillati; phylum Actinomycetota; class Actinomycetes; order Kitasatosporales; family Streptomycetaceae; genus Streptomyces; species Streptomyces sp. NPDC046261. Next base: position 151,158 of record NZ_JBEYZU010000014.1, read on the forward strand.
CATCGACGCGGCCGTCTCCGGCGGCGCCTCGCGCTGGCGGGTGACCGTCCGCCATCTGCTCCCGGCCGTACTGCCGCAGGCCGGGCTCGCGGCCGTCCTGATGATCCCGCACGCCATCTGGCACGAGTCCGCGCTGTCCTTCCTGGGCCTCGGCCTGCCCACCCACCAGGCCAGCCTCGGCAACATGGTCCAGAGCGCACGCGGCTCCCTCCTCGCCGGCGACTGGTGGCCCACCCTCTTCCCGGGCCTGTTCATCATCGTCCCCACCCTGGCCGTGGCGGGCCTGGCCTCGGCGTGGCGCGACCGGCTCAACCCCCGCCGCCGATCGGAGCTGACCCTGTGACGGCGCATCACGTGGAACCAGCCCGTCCGGCGTTTGAGAACCACAGTTCCGCCAAACAGCGAAAGGGCGGGACCGGGGCCCCCTCGCCCAGCGAACCGGTCCTGGACGTGCACGGCCTGACCGTCCGCTTCCGCATGCGCGGCGGACGCGACGTCGCCGCCGTCACCGACGCGACCTTCCGCCTCCACCGGGGAGAGTGCCTCGCCCTGGTCGGCGAGAGCGGCTGCGGCAAGTCCGTCCTGGCGTCCGCGCTGCTCGGCCTGCTGCCGGGCAACGCCGTAACGAGGGGGCGGGCGCTGCTCGGGGACCTGGACCTGCTCACCGCCGACGAGCGCACGCTCGCCCGCACCGTACGGGGCCGCCGCATCGGCCTCGTACCGCAGAGCCCCGCCGCGCACCTCACGCCCGTACGCACGGTGCGTGCGCAGCTGGAGGAGACCGTGCGGGAGCTGACCGGCGTCCGCGGGAGCGGTCTGCGCGCCGCCGCCGAGGCCGCCGCGGAGCGGGCGGCGTTCCCAGCCGACCACCTCGACCGCTACCCGCACCAGCTCTCCGGCGGCCTCGCCCAGCGCGCCACCACCGCGCTCGCCCTCGTCGGGGACGCCCCGCTGCTGCTCGCCGACGAGCCGACCACCGGCCTGGACCGCGACCTCGTCGACCGCACGGCCGACGAGCTGCGCCGGCACGTCGACGCCGGCCACGCCCTGCTGATGATCACCCACGACCTCGCGGCCGCCGAACGCATCGCCGACCGCGTCGCCGTGATGTACGCGGGCCGCATCGTCGAGCTCGTCGACGCCGCCGGCTTCTTCGGCACCCCGGGCCCCCGTCACCCCTACGCCCGCGGCCTGCTCGACGCCCTGCCCGAGCGCGCCTTCACCCCCGTCCCGGGCATGCCTGTCGAGCTCACCGACCTGCCGCCGGGCTGCGCCTTCGCCGCCCGCTGCGCGCGGGCGACGGCCGCGTGCGCACAGCGGCCCGCGGTCACCGACGGTGTCGCCTGCCACCATCCGCACCGGGACGAGTCGGAGTCACCCCGTGCTTGAGCTGCGCCACATCACCGCCGGGTACGACCGGCGCCACCCCGTCGTACGCGACGTCTCCCTCACCATCGCCCCCGGCGAGGCCACCGGCCTCCTCGGCCCCAGCGGCTGCGGCAAGTCCACCCTCGCCCGCGTCGCCGCCCTCCTGCACCGGCCGGCGGCCGGCACCGTCGTCATCGACGGCGAGCCCGCCCGGGGCTGGCGGCACCGCGCGCCCCGCGAACAGCGCACCGCCTTCGGCGTCGTCTTCCAGCAACCACGCCAGTCCGCCGACCCCCGGCTGCGGCTGAACGACCTGATCGCGGAGCCGCTGCGCGCCGTGGGCCGCCGCGCCGACGTCCCCGAACGGGTGGCGGAGCTGGCGGCCACCGTCGGACTGTCCGGGGAACTGCTGGCACGACGCCCGCACGAGGTCAGCGACGGCCAGCTGCAGCGCGCCTGTCTGGCCCGGGCCCTCGTCCTGCGACCGCGCTGGCTGATCTGCGACGAGATGACCGCGATGCTCGACGCGTCCACGACCGCCGCCCTCGTCGCGGCCGTGGAGACCTACCGGCGCGAAAGCGGCGCGGGCCTCCTCGCCGTCGGCCACGACGCGGCCCTGCTGGACCGCTGGTGCGACCGCACGGTGCGCTGGGCGGACCTCTCCCCTCAGGCCGGCCCTAACGGTGCCGCACCAGCGGAAACGGCAGCGTCTCCCGGATCGACAGCCCCGTAAGGAACATCACCAGCCGGTCCACACCGATCCCCAGCCCGCCCGTCGGCGGCATCGCGTACTCCAGGGCCCGCAGGAAGTCCTCGTCGAGCTCCATCGCCTCCGGGTCACCCCCGGCCGCCAGCAGCGACTGGGCCGTCAGACGGCGACGCTGCTCGACGGGGTCGATCAGCTCGGAGTAGGCCGTGCCGAGCTCCGTACCGAACGCCACGAGGTCCCAGCGCTCGGCGAGCCGCGCATCGGCCCGGTGCGGGCGGGTGAGGGGCGAGACGTCCGTGGGGAAGTCCTTGTAGAACACCGGCAGCGTCGTCCGCTCCTCCACCAGGCGCTCGTACATCTCCAGCACGATGTCGCCCCGCCCGTCCTGCGGCCGGTGCGGCACGCCCGCCGCGTCGCAGTGCGCGCGCAGCGCCTCGACGGTGGTGTCCGCGCCGACCTCCTGCCCCAGCGCCTCGGAGAGGGCGCCGTAGACGGTCTTGACCGGCCACGGGCCGGAGATGTCGTGCTCGACGCGCTTGCCCTCGTCGTCCACGCGCACCGCGACGGCCGAGCCGTGCGCGGCGACGGCCGCCTGCTGGATCAGCTCACGGGTCAGGTCGAGCATCACCCCGTAGTCGGCGAACGCCTGGTACGCCTCCAGCATCGTGAACTCGGGGTTGTGCTTGTACGAGACACCCTCGTTGCGGAACGTACGGCCCAGTTCGAAGACCTTCTCCATGCCGCCGACGCACAGCCGCTTCAGATACAGCTCCGGCGCGATCCGCAGGTACAGATCGAGGTCGTAGGCGTTGATGTGGGTGGTGAACGGGCGGGCGTTGGCGCCGCCGTGGATCTGCTGGAGCATCGGGGTCTCCACCTCCAGGAAGCCCCGGTCGAGCAGCCCCTGCCGCAGCGCCTGGACGGCCGCGCTGCGCGCCCGCACGGTCCGCCGGGCCTCCGGGGAGACCGCCAGGTCCACGTAGCGCATACGGACCCGGGCCTCCGGATCGCTCAGCCCGCGCCGCTTGTCGGGCAGCGGGCGCAGGCACTTGGCGGTCATCCGGGCGCGCGTGACGAAGACGGTCGGCTCGCCGCGGTCGGTGGTGCCCGGCTCGCCCTCGGCCTCGAGGTGGTCGCCGAGGTCGATGTGGGTGGTGAACCGGCGCAGCAGTTCCTCGCCGGAGCCGTCGCGCGTGAAGGCGAGCTGCAGATCGCCGGACCAGTCGCGCAGCACGGCGAAGGCCACCCCGCCGTGGTTGCGGATGAGCAGGACCCGCCCGGCCACGGTGACCCGCTCCCCGGTACGGGACGAGGGCGGCAGCCCGGCGACGGCCGCGCGCACCGCGGCGAGGGTATGCGTGCGGTGGGCGTCCACGGGGTACGGGTCGACGCCCGCGGCACGCAGCCGCTCCAGCTTCCGCCGCCGCACCCGCACCTGTTCCGGCAGGCCCGCGAGCTCGTCGGATTCCGCCGCACCGGCGCCGGCCCCGGGGCCCGCGGTGGCGAAGCCGAGCTCGGAGAGCGAGGGCAGGCCCGCCGTGGAAGCCGGGCGGGCCGCGCCCCTGGCCCGGCCCCGGCTCCACAGCTTGCCCAGACTCGGTACGGCGACGAAGCCCTCCGCGATGCCGGCGGCCAGCCCGATCCGGGCCAGCGCCCCCGCGTCGGCGTAGCACAGGAAACGCGGGTGCCACTCGGGGTTGTACTTCACGTTCGAGCGGTAGAGGGCCTCCAGCTGCCACCACTTGGAGAAGAACAGCAGCAGCTTGCGCCACAGCCGCAGCACCGGCCCCGCGCCGATGCGCGCGCCCTCCTCGAAGGCCGACCGGAAGACGGCGAAGTTCAGCGAGATGTGCTTGACCCCGAACCGCCCGGCCTGCGCGCACAGCTGGGTGACCATGAACTCCATGACGCCGTTGGGCGCCGCCCGGTCACGCCGCATCACATCCAGCGAGACCCCGTCGGAGCCCCACGGCACGAACGACAGCAGCGCGATCATCGTGCCGTCTTTGTCGAAGGCCTCGACCAGCAGACAGTCGCCGTCGGCGGGGTCGCCCAGTCGGCCCAGGGCCATGGAGAAGCCGCGCTCGGTCTCGGTGTCCCGCCAGGCGTCGGCGCGCCGGATGACCTCGCCCATCTCCTCGTCGGAGAGCGACGCGTGGCGTCGCACGCGGACGGTCGCGCCCGTCCGCTCGACCCGGTTGACGGCCTGGCGGGTCACGCGCATCTCCCGGCCCTCCAGGTCGAACGAGGCGACCTGGAGGATGGCCTCGTCACCGAGCTGCAGCGCGCCCAGCCCCGAGCGGGCATACGCCTTGGCGCCCTCCTCGCTGGCCCCCATCACGGCGGGCTGCCAGCCGTAGCGGCCGGCGAGCTCCAGCCAGGCGTCGACGGCCGGCGTCCAGGCCTCGGGGTCGCCCAGGGGATCGCCGGATGCCAGGCAGACGCCCGCCTCGACGCGGTAGGTGACGGCGGCCTTGCCGCTGGGGGAGAAGACCACGGCCTTGTCGCGCCGGGTGGCGAAGTAGCCGAGCGAGTCCCGGCCGCCGTAGCGGCCGAGGAGGGCGCGGATGCGCGGCTCCTCGTCGTCGTGCAGGGCCGCTTCCAGGCGCTGGGAGCGGAAGAGGGCCATGGCGGCGTTGAGCAGGGCCAGGGCGCCGAAGAGGCCGAGGAGGAAGTAGACCCAGTGCGGCGGGTAACCGGTGAAGTGCCGGCTGCTGACCAGGCCGCCGCACACCTTGTTGGCGACGAACAGCAGCCGGTTGCCGCCGCCGCGCTCCAGGGTGCCGGGGAACAACGACACCAGGGCCCAGCCGAGCAGGGTGGCGACGGCCAGACCGGCCGCCAGGACGAGCAGGGCGCGCAGGAAGGCGCCGCGCCGGGAGGCGGCGTAGAACTCGCGCCGGGCCAGGATCAGCAGCGTCATCGCGGCGACGCACAGCACGAGCGAGGGGATCGTGTCCCAGTAGCCGACCGCCATCAGCACCGCGTCCGTGAACAGCAGCAGCGTGAGATAGCCGAGGACGAACCAGAGCGTGACGCGCTTGCGCGCGGCCGTCGCGGCGGCGAGCAGCAGCAGGAAGACGGCGTAGGCGAGGTTCGGGGCCGTGGGGACCGTGAGCAGGTCCAGCGCGTCGGTCAGCGGCCGGGCCGCGCGCCGCAGTGGCGGGATGAGCGAGGTGAGCGCGCAGAAGACGCCGAGCAGTCCGAAGAAGAGCGCGAACCCGTTGGGAACACGGTGCAGGAAACGGTGCCAGGCGCTCTCCCGCCCGGCCGTCTCCGGGCCGGCCTTCTGTGCCCTCGTCTCCTGTGCCGTGCTCTCCTGTGCCGTGGCGGGACCGCGCTCCCGGACTGTGCGGCTCATTCCGTCAGCCTAGGCACGGGCCCGGCCGTACGCCCGTCGAACGCCCTCGTGCCCGACGGCCGGGCGCCTGCTCTGCCGTCCGCCCCCGGTTGCCGTGCCCTCCGTATGTCGTCTCAGGTTTTTTCATTGCTTGTCATGGTTTTTCGCGGCTGATTCGCTGATTTTCCACCCGGATGGAGTATGTCTGTCGCACCGGTTGTGAGGGTGCGATGGGCGAGACTGACGAACATCCGCCGCTCCGCCGAGGAGGTACACCATGGCTGTTTCGATTTCGGTGGTCCTGTTGCTTCTGATCCTGGCGGTGGTCTTCATGCGCAGCGGAGGGCTGCGCACCTCGCACGCGATCGTCTGCGTCCTGCTCGGCTTCCTGCTCGCGAGCACGAGCGTCGCGCCCACCATCTCCCACGGGCTCTACGCCACCGCCCACCTCGTCAGCGGCGTACGGCCCTGACCGGCCCCTCCGCCCCCGGCGGGGCGCTGTCGGCCCCTGCGGGGGGGCGGAGAAGGGTCAGCGGCCGATCTCCACGTCCTCCAGGATGCCGAGCGCGTCCGGCACCAGCACCGCCGCCGAGTAGTAGGCGCTCACCAGATAGGACGAGACCGCCTGCTCGCTGATGCCCATGAAACGTACGTTGAGGCTGGGCTGGTACTCGTCGGGGATGCCGGTCTGGTGCAGACCGATGACGCCCTGGTTGTCCTCGCCGGTCCGCATCGCGATGATCGAGCTCGTCCCCTTGTCGCTGACGGGGATCTTGTTGCAGGGCAACAGGGGCACGCCCCGCCAGGAGCGCACGGTGGTGCCCATGACGTCGATGTTCTTCGGGTACAGGCCCCGGCTGTTGCACTCGCGGCCGAACGCGGCGATGGTGCGCGGATGGGCCAGCAGGAACTGGGTCTTGCGGCGCCGGGAGAGCAGCTCGTCGAGGTCGTCGGGGGTGGGCGGGCCGCTGCGGGTGTGGATGCGCTGGCTGAGGTCGGCGTTGTGGAGGAGGCCGAACTCGCGGTTGTTGACCATCTCGTGCTCCTGGCGTTCCCGCAGGGCCTCGACGGTGAGCCGCAGCTGCTGCTCGACCTGGTTCATCGGCTCGTTGTAGAGGTCGGCGACCCTGGTGTGCACGCGCAGCACCGTCTGGGCGACGCTCAGCTCGTACTCCCGAGGCTTGAGCTCGTAGTCGACGAAGGTGCCGGGAAGGGCGGGCTCGCCGACGTGTCCGGAGGTCACCGCGATGTCGGCCTCACCCCGGTTGTTCGCCGGCGGCGTGGGGCGGGACGAGAAGCCCGCCACATGGGCGCGCAACGATTCGGAGCGGTCCGCCAGTTCCTGGAAGGCCTGCAGGGGCAGGGCCAGGACCGTGCAGCGCGTCACGGCGCGCACGGTGAAGTTCCACGTGGCGTCCGGCTCCAGCGGGACCCGTTCGCCGAAGTAGTCGCCGTCCGCCAGCGTGCCGAGCGCGGTCTCGTCCCCGTATTTGCCGGTGCCCGACTTGGCGAGCTTGCCGTGGGCGATCAGGTAGATGTGGTCGGCGGGCCGGCCGGCCTCCACGATCGTGTCGCCGGCGGCGTATTCCCGCTGGACGAAGGCGTCCGCGAGCGCCTCCAGGGCCTCGCTGTCCCCGAAGCCCCGCAGGAGCGGCAGTTCACCCAGCTCGGGCGGGATGACCCGGACCTCCGTGCCGGTCGACACGAACTCGACGCGGCCGTCCCCGACGGTGTACGTCAGACGCCGGTTGACCCGGTAGGTGCCGGCGGACACCTGTACCCAGGGCAGGACGCGCAACAGCCAGCGCGAGGAGATCCCGCGCATCTGGGGTACGGACTTGGTGGTCGTCGCGAGCTGGCGTGCCGCGTCGGTGCCCAGGCTCAGCTGTGCCTGCGTCGTCTGCTCGGAGCGCTCCGGCTCGACTGACGTGGTCATTAGTGGTGATCACCCATCTGTGAGAAACATGGCGCGTACGAGGTATGAGCCTGTAGCCCGCCGGCCCCGCATCCACCGGGTCGTCGGTTCCGGTGGCGGCTGAGCGGGGCCGAGCGGCCTACGGGCGGGCAGAACGTCTGTGTCGGGGCTCTCCGTCAGTGCCCGATCTCGACGTTCTCAAGAATTCCGAGAGCGTCGGGAACAAGAACGGCCGCCGAATAATAGGCGCTCACCAGATAGGAGATGATCGCCTGTTCACTGATGCCCATGAAACGCACGGAAAGACTCGGCTGATATTCATCGGCGATTCCTGTCCGGTGCAGACCGATGACACCTTGGGACTCTTCCCCGGTGCGCATCAGCAGAACGGAGCTGACGCCGGTGTCGCTGATCGGGATCTTGTTGCACGGGAAGATGGGCACGCCGCGCCAGGCGGGCACGGAGTGGCCGCTGACCTCGACGCTGTCCGGGTAGACGCCCCGGCGGTTGAACTCGCGGGCGATCGCCGCGATGGTGCGCGGGTGCGCCAGCAGGAAGCCCGGGTCCTTCCAGACCGTGGCCAGCAGCTCGTCGAGGTCGTCGGGGGTGGGCGGGCCACTGCGGGTGTGGATGCGCTGACGCAGGTCGGCGTTGTGGAGGAGGCCGAACTCGCGGTTGTTGACCATCTCGTGCTCCTGGCGTTCGCGCAGGGCCTCGATGGTGAGCCGCAGCTGTTGCTCGACCTGGTTCATCGGCTCGTTGTAGAGGTCGGCGACCCGGCTGTGCACACGCAGCACCGTCTGGGCGACGCTCAGTCCGAACTCGCGCGGCGAGGGCTCGTAGTCGGCGAAGACCCCGGGCAGCGCGGGTTCCCCGACATGGCCGGAGGCGACATTGATGGCCGACTCGCCGTGTTCGTTCTGGGGGAGGCCGGACCGGGTCCGGTAGGCCTCGACATGGGAGCGCAGCCCCTGTGAGCTGTCCAGTACTTGCTGGAACTCCTGGCGCGGCAGCGTCAGTACCGTGCAGGCCGTCACCGCCCGGACGGTGAAGTCCCAGTTGCCCGCCTCCGGTGCGGCGAGCGCCTGGTCGCCGAAGTACCCGCCGTCGGCCACCACGCCGAGCACGGCCGGGTCGCCGTACTCGCCGTCACGCACCTTCTCGGCCTTGCCGTGGGCGATGAGGACGACTTCGTCGGCGGGCTGTCCGGCTTCCACCAGGACGTCACCCGGACCGAACTCCCGCTGCGTGAACCGTCCCGCCAGGGTCTCGAGCACCTCCGGGTCGGAGAAGCCGCGCAGCAGCGGCAGCTCGCCCAGCTCCGCGGGGATGACCTGCACCTCGGCCCCGGTGTTGAAGAACTCCACCCGGCCGTCGCCGAGCGTGTGCGTCAGCCGCCGGTTCACCCGGTACGTGCCACCGGAGACCTGGACCCACGGCAGCAGCCGCAGGAGCCACCGCGAGGTGATCCCCTGCATCTGTGGCACGGACTTTGTCGTGGTCGCCAGATTCCGGGCGGCCTCCGTGCCCAGACTCAGCCGGCCCGGTGCATTGTCCGTGCCGGATCCGGACTCCACTGACGTCGTCATAATCGAATGCCCACCCATCCAATGCGGAACCGCCCGTTACGGGGTCGCAGCGAATTCCCGCTCGGCCCCATTCGAAGTTAGCAGCGGCATTCGGCGGATGCGATCACTCAAAAGGATGGGATTGAAAGGTGATGTCAACGTCGGATAAAAACGCCGATGCCGTTGGCCACCGGCCGCTCCGCACCACCCGACGGATGGTTGCGTACCGTCGCGTGCGTGCTGCCCCCGCCCCGGGTGACCAGGGTGGAGGATCCGCCGCCGTCCAGGTTGAAGGCGTCCACGGCCCCCAGCTTGCGCATGGTGCGGGCCAGTTCGGCGACGGTCAGCCCGGAGCGGTAGGCGCGGCCCCCGTCCAGCGCCAGCAGGTACAGCCGCCGTCCCCGGTCGGCCAGGCCCGCCGCCGTCCGTACGGCCGCCGTCGCCAGGTCCAGCCCGACCAGGGGCCGGCCGCCGCGCAGGATCGGGAATCCGCCGATCGCGAACCGGAACGCTCCCGAACCCCGCGGCCGCAGCCGCTGCTCGACCGTCACACGATCGCCGACCTCCAGCTTGCGCAGCTCACGCGCCCCTTCCTCGCGCCCCACCAGCACCACCGAACCGTCGGCGATCGCACCCCGGCCCGGTTTCTCCGCCACCGAGACGACCCGGCCGCGCCGCACGGTCAGCTCAAAGGTTTCGTCGCTGCACGGCGCGCCACGCTCGGTGTCCGTACCGCACGTCGCCCGCAGCCGTGAGGTCCTGCCCCACGCGGGGGTGAACACCCCGATGCCGTCCACCGGCAGGGCGTACTGATTGAAGCCGCTCAACGGCAACTCGTCGTACTCCGTGCGCACCGACCCCTCCAGCCCCAGGCGGCCCATGCGGGCCACGCGGTTCGTCCCCACCCCGAAGACGTCCTCCGTGCTGACGCCCGGCGGCATCGCCGGACCGAACCGCTGGCCGTCCGGCACCGCGGCCTTCAGCGAGCGGCCGCCCGCGACAGCCGGGCCGACCGGCGCGCCCGTGGCCTCCACACCCGGGTGCTGAGCCTCCGCGATGTTGAAGAAGTCCCCGTTCACCGCGCCCACCGCGCTCCGCTGGTCGGCGAGGCGGGACACCCGCTCCCGCCCGCCGACCGCACCGGGGTACAGCAGATCCACCGAGACCCGCCGGTTGCGCAGATCGACGGTGAGCAGATGCCCGTACGCCGGTCCGTGGGAGCCGTTCAAGGAGAACCCCCGGTACGTCACCCCGGGACCGATCGCTGAAGGCGCCTCCAGCCGCAGCGCGGAGACCTCCTCCACGCCGGCCCACGCCGTACCGCCGCCTACGAGTGAGACCCATGCCACCAGCACCGTCAGAACCGCGCGCACGCGGCGTACACGTCTACCCACAGTCACCCCAGAGGTCCCGTCAACCCTGTCATGACGCAAGGGACTTCACCATGCCCCGAAAGAACGACAGGGAAAGCCCGGGCATCGGCCTGGGCAACTCTCCACTCGTCCCTGTCAAAGGGCCCGGTGGGCCCCGATACTCACAAACGTCAGCTCACGTGCTGTCCCCACCTATTCGCCCGCCGAGCCGCCGGGAGGCACCCCCATGCGCTGTACGCGCCGAGCCGCCGTCGTCACTCTCACAGCCGCGCTCGCGGCATCCTTCGCGACACCCGCTGTCGCCGACGCGCCCGCCCAGGAAGCCGCGGGGCGCGGCAAGCGGCCGCTGCCCCAGGCCCACGCGCACAACGACTACGCACATCCCCGCCCGCTCGCCGACGCGCTCGCCCACGGTTTCAACAGCGTCGAAGCCGACATCTGGCTCGTCGGCGATCAGCTGCTCGTCGCGCACGACGCCTCCGAGCTCGACCCCAGGCGGACCCTGGAGGCCCTCTACCTCGATCCGCTGCTGCGCCGTATCAGAGCCAACCACGGTCGCGTCCACCGCGGATACGACCTCACGATGCAACTGCTCATAGACATCAAGACCCCGGGCGAGGCCACCTACCGGGCCCTCTCCCGGCACCTGCGGCCCTACCACTCGATCCTCACCGTCAGCGCCGGCGGCCGGGTCCGTCGCTCCGCCGTCACGGCGGTCGTCTCCGGTGACCGCGGCGCACGGATCCCCATGGAGGCGGAGCGGGTCCGGTACGCCTTCTACGACGGCCGCCTCACCGACCTCGGCGGTGCGCCCGCCTCCTTCGCGCCGCTCGTCAGCGACAACTGGAACCAGCACTTCACCTGGCAGGGCACGGGTCCCATGCCCGAGCCGGAGCGGACGGCGCTCCGAAGGATCGTCGCCACGGCGCACGCGGAACGCCGGAAGGTGCGGTTCTGGGCGACGCTCGACCAGCCCGGACCGGCCCGTGAGGCCCTGTGGAGGGAACTGCTCGCGGCGGGGGTCGACTACCTCAACACCGATGATCTCGCGGGGCTGGAGGCCTTCTTGCGCGCAGCTCGCTGAGCACCCGTCGCACCTCCGGCCGGGGGACGGCTGGCAGCAGCAGCGCCACCGCGTACACGAGCTTGCCGAGCACGAAGGTGGTGTCCGGTGTGGCGCGCACCAGCTCCCGAACCGTCTCCGTGTCTCCCCGCCACACGGATTCGAGCAGCACTGCGACATCCGGTGCGGCCTCCTCGTCCGTCTCCACCCACCCGGGGTCGTCCGGCACGCGCCGGACGAAGTGCCGCAGCACCTCGTCGGCGGCATCGGGCCGGTACGCCTTGTCGATGGCCTCGTTGGCGACCCAGGCGAGCGCGGAGACGAGATCCCGGGCCTCTTCGGCCGCCATGGCCTCGGGCAGGGAGTCGTCGAACGCCGCCTGGTTGCCGTGCCGGAACGCCAACAGGAGGCGTGCCGCACGGGCCTTCGCCTCGATAACGCGTAGCTGGCTGATTTCGGCACTCATCCGGGGAATCGTACTGTTAACTGATCTTTATCCCGGTAACGCCACGCAGGTGCCAAGCGGCTGGAATGTCGCATTCCGGAGCGGAACGTGTAGCGGAATGGTCACCGCGCGCTCGTGGCCGTACGACCTTGGGGACTCTGGCCGTATGGCCACCCCACCAGGACCACCGCCCGGTCCCCCGTACGGACCGCCCCCGGGCCCGCCCCGGAGCCGACATCGCGCGGTCCCTCCTCCCCTGCCCGATCATGGGACGGAGGTGAACCGATGACCGAAGTCCTCCTCCTGGTGCTCGCCCTG